>JBGAJI010000010.1:19705-51773 GCA_044225035.1 Amaricoccus sp.
CCGGCGCGTATCGGGCAAGATTATTTCGGCTCGCGAGGGAATGCGCGATGGCGGAGCGAAGTCAGATCGCTATACGATTGGATTTTCTCATTCCTTGTTGGCGCGCGCTGACGGCGGGGCCAGTTCGCTGATCAAGAAGAAAGCGTCCAATTGCCCCGGAACACGCCCTAACGCGGGCCATGATTGTGCGTCGCGGTAGATTTTCCATGGATATGGTCGAGCATATGCACCGCGACCTTGCCCTGCGACAGGAAGGCGAAATCGCCTGAAAATCAACCGCGAACAACCTCCGCGAAAGCAAGCGCGACCTTCGGCCTAGGCGGACAAATCAACGGACGACCGTGCGCCGTGCGCGCCGCGCATACCTATTTCGCAGGCGCAGCGAAAGGGTTGATGGATGGTTAATGATCGTTTATGTTCGGTTGAGTGCGTCAGGGAAAAAATGGTGGGCCAGTGTTTGGAAGGCGAAACGAGCAGAGCTTCGCAACGGACCTGACACCACGAGACAAATGAAGATCGGGCGAAACCGCGGCCAACCGCGCGAACGGCCCAGCGGTCTGAAAGCGGAAGCTCGGATTGGCCATGCGCCGCCGGAGACCTCCGCGAAGATCAACGAAGGTTGACGGGCCTGGGAGGGTTCGAGGAAGCCGCGCCGGTCAGTTTGACCGGCATGTGCGACCGTATGCGTGAGACGGGTTGACGAGGGGATTTGTAGTGAACGCGGCGTTGACGGAGTGGCTGGACTACCGCCTTGAACGTGACAGCACGGGGTCCGGAGCTCGGACGCGGGGCGGTCCCGGGGGGAGCGGGGTCGGAACGACCGGCGCGCACCCGGTCCGGTCGTAGAGTTTGAGGAGAGAGCCGGTGGATCTGGAACCGAAGCGGATACTGCACATCACCGAAACGCCACTCGGCGGCGTGACCTCGTGCCTCGATGAACTGGTGCGCAGCCAGGTTGCCCGCGACATCGATTCCGTCGAAGTGATCCTGCCGGAAGTGAACCTGCTGGAACTCGGCAAGATCGACAGTCCGAAGCTGCGGCTGACGACCTTCCCGCATCGGCGCGGATCGCTGGCGACCCTTTCGCGGATCATCTATCTGACCGTCCGCAGGGCCCGCGAGACGCGTCCCGACATCATCCATGTCCATTCCAGCATCGCCGGCGCGCTGGTGCGCCTTTGCCGCCCCTTCCTGCCGCGCGAGAGCAAGGTGATCTACTGCCCGCATGGCTGGGCGTTTTCGCGCGAGGGTTCGTCGGTGACCACCAAGGCGACGGTGGTGGCGGAGCGGATGCTGAGCTCGCTTTGCGACAAGATCATCTGCGTCTCGCCCTACGAGCGCCGGGAAGCGCTCTCGGCCGGCGTCGGCGACGATCCCCGGATGGTGGTGATCGACAACGGCATCAGCATGCGCGGCGCGGCGCAGGGCAAGGCGGACGAGCAGCGCAAGAAGGTGATCGCCTTCGCCGGCCGGTTCGACCATCAGAAGGGCTTCGACACCTATGTCGAGGTGATGCGCCAGCTCGGCGACGAGGTCGAGGGCGTCGCCATCGGCGGACAGATCCTGTCGACGGACGAGGTGCCGGACCTGCCGAAGAACATTCGCCTGACAGGATGGCTGCCGCGCGACCAGGTGTTCGAGCTCTATGCGCAGGCCGACCTGCTTCTGGTCCCGTCGCGTTGGGAAGGCTTTGGTCTCGTCGCGGTCGAGGCGATGCAAGCGCGGACCGCCGTTTTCGCGAGCCGCGTCGGCGGGCTGCAGGACATCGTCGTCGATGGCGAGACGGGAAGCCTGTTCGACCCCGACAATGTCGAGGCGATCGTAGCGCTGATCCGGGCGACGGACAGGACCGAACTGCGCGACCAGGGGCTGCGCGGCTATGCCCGATATCTCGCCCAATACACGGCGCACCGGATGAACGCCCAGGTGTTCGACCTCTATCGAGACCTGATGCGCGAACGCCTCGTCTCGGTCGAAGCCACCGCCTGAGCGGTAATGGAAAAGGCGCGCCCCGAAGGACGCGCCTTGTCGGACTTCGTCCCGTCCGGTCGGATCAGTTGGCCGGGGCGACCTCGAGCTCGGTGGCGATCTCCGAATCCAGCGCTTCGATCGCCGCCTGAAGCTCGTCCTTCGTCACGCCGCGGTCCGTCACATCGGCCTTGCCGACGATGTAATCCACCACCTTGTCTTCGAAGATCGGCGCGCGCAGCCCCTGCAGCGCCTGCGGGTTCTTCTGCACGAACTCGAGGAACTGCCGCTCCTGGCCGGGATACTGCCGCGCCTGCGCGAAGATCGCCCGCTGCATCTCCTGCTCGCCCACCGTCACCTCGGCGCGATTGCCGATGTCGGCCAACAGCAGCCCGAGACGCACCCGGCGCGCGGCGAGCGTGCGATGCTCGTCGGTCGGCTCGATTTCCGGGTGATCGTGGCCGTGGTGATCGTGATGCTCCTCGTGCCAGAGCTGGTGCGCGATCTGCCGCGCCTCGACCTCGACCAGGCTCGGCGGCAGCTCGAAGCTCACCATCCCGTCGAGCGCGTCCATCAGCCGCCGCTTCAGCACGGCGCGGCTCGCCTGGGCATATTCGTCGGCGAGCCGGGCGCGGACCTGCTCCTTCAGCGCGTCGAGATCTTCGGCGCCGTAGCGCTGGGCCAGCGCGTCGTCGATCTCGGCCGGCTTCGGGTTCCGCACCGCCTTGATCGCACAGGCGAAGACCGCGTCCTTGCCGGCGAGGTTCGGCGCGCCATAGCTCTCGGGGAAGGTCACCGAGACGTCGCGGGCATCGCCGGCCTTCACCCCGATCAGCTGGTCCTCGAAGCCGGGGATGAAGCTGCCCGAACCGAGCACCAGCGGGAAATCCTCGGCCGAGCCGCCGTCGAACAATTCGCCGTCGACCGAGCCCTTGAAATCGAGAACGATCTGATCGCCGGACGCGGCTTCGGTACCCTCGGGCGCGTCGTCGTAGTTCGTGGCCGAGGCGGCGAGATTGTCGAGCGCCTCGGCGACCGCCGAATCCTCGATCTCGGCGACCAGCCGCTCGATCTTCACACCGTCGAGCGCCAGCTCCGGCACCTCGGGCAGCGCCTCGTAGCTCATGGAAACCTGGACGTCGTCGCCCTCGTTCCAGTCCTCGTTGGTCATCTTGACTTCCGGTTGCGCGGCCGGGCGATCGCCTGTGGCATCGAAATGCTTGCGCATGGCATCGTCGATGCTCTCCTGCATCGCCTCGCCCAGCACCGACTTGCCGAACATCTTCTTCATCAGAGCGGCCGGAGCCTTGCCCTTGCGAAAGCCCTTCATCTGGAAGTCCTTGCGGGCCTCCTCCAGCTTTTCCGTGACCTTCGCCTCAAGCTCGGAGGCGGGCACCGTAATGGCATAAGCACGCTTCAAGCCGTCCTTCAGGGTCTCCGTAACCTGCATCTCTTCCTCGCCGTTTTCCTCTGGTGCGGGCGAAGGGACTTGAACCCCCACGCCTTGCGGCGCCAGAACCTAAATCTGGTGCGTCTGCCAATTCCGCCACGCCCGCGGGGCCTTTCGGACCAGAAGGTCGCCCCTCCGGATCCCGACAGAGGCCGTTTCCTAACAGACCGCACAGGGGCGCGCGAGCGAAAAATCGTTGCCCAGGAGCGCCTCGGCCGCGCATCGGAAGGCCGTGCCGAGGTCCGCGGGACGTGCGCGCGACCCGAAGATTTCGACTTTCTTAATTTGCTTGCCTAATGGGCAAATTGTTCAATACATGGGCATATTCGCGGGAAATTCCGACCCCGGTCGGCGGTCGCGGGCGGGCCGGATTGAATCCCCCCCGGCAAGCTGGTTTTTCGGGGTCCAAATCCGGCGACCGCATCGCCACAGCCTGGCCAGGGAGCTGCCGTCAATGAAGAAGATCGAAGCGATCATCAAGCCGTTCAAGCTCGATGAGGTAAAGGAAGCGCTGCAGGAGGTCGGAATCCAGGGCCTGAGCGTGACCGAGGCCAAGGGTTTCGGGCGCCAGAAGGGACATACGGAGCTTTATCGCGGCGCCGAATATGTTGTCGATTTCCTGCCCAAGGTGAAGATCGAGGTCGTTCTCGCCGACGAGCAGGTGGACGCCGCCGTCGAGGCGATCATCGCCGCCGCCAAGACCGGCAAGATCGGCGACGGCAAGATCTTCATCCTTCCGGTCGAGCAGGCCATCCGCATCCGCACCGGCGAGGAAGGCAACGACGCTCTCTGACGCCAGACAGACAACAGGCTGGGCGGGGGCGCGTACCCGGCCTGTCAATGACGCGCGCTTGACACTCTTAAGGAATCGCGATGAGCAAAGAGTCCATTCTGAAATCCCTCAAAGACGACGACATTCCCTATGTCGACATCCGTTTCACGGATCCGAAGGGCAAGCTTCAGCACGTGACCGTGTGCTCCGACCTCGTCGATGAGGATTTTCTTGAAGACGGCATGATGTTCGACGGCTCCTCGATCGCCGGCTGGAAGGGCATCGAAGCGTCCGACATGAAGCTGATGATCGATACCGACAGCGGCTATGTCGATCCCTTCTTCGCCGAAAAGACGCTTTGTGTGCATTGCACGGTCGTCGAGCCGGACACCGGCGAGCCCTATGACCGCGACCCGCGCGGCACCGCGCAGAAGGCGGAAGCGTATCTCATCGCCAGCGGCGTGGGCGACAAGGCCTACATGGGCCCCGAGGCCGAGTTCTTCATCTTCGACGACGTGCGCTACGCCATCACGATCAACAAGGTCAGCTTCCAGATCGATGCCCTCGACGCGTCCTGGAACACCGACACCGTCTACGAGATGGGCAATTCCGGCCACCGGCCCGGCCTGAAAGGCGGCTATTTCCCGGTCCCGCCCGTCGACTCGATGCAGGACATCCGCGGCGAGATGCTGTCGACGATGAAGCGGATCGGCATGAAGGTCGACAAGCACCATCACGAGGTCGCTTCGCCGCAGCACGAGCTGGGCCTGATCTTCGGCACCCTGACCAAGCAGGCCGACGAGGTTCAGAAGTACAAGTACATCGTCCAGCAGGTCGCCGCCGCCTACGGCAAGTCCGCGACCTTCATGCCGAAGCCGTACTACGGCGACAACGGCTCGGGCATGCATGTGAACATGTCGATCTACAAGGACGGCAAGCCGGTCTTCGCCGGCGACAAATACGCCGACCTCAGCCAGGAAGCCCTCTATTTCATCGGCGGCCTGCTGCATCACGCGAAGTCGTTGAACGCCTTCACCAACCCGACGACCAACAGCTACAAGCGGCTGATCCCGGGTTTCGAGGCGCCGGTGCTGCGCGCCTATTCCGCGTCGAACCGCTCGGGCTGCGTCCGCATCCCGTGGACCGACAACCCCAAGGCCAAGCGCGTCGAGGCCCGTTTCCCCGATCCGCTCGCCAACCCCTATCTCGCCTTCTCGGCGCTGCTGATGGCGGGCATCGATGGCATCAAGTCGAAGATCGACCCGGGCGAGGCGTCGGACAAGGATCTCTACGACCTGCCCCCCGAAGAGCTGGCCTCGATCCCGACAGTCTGCGGCTCCCTGCGCGAAGCGCTGGACAGCCTGGCGGCCGACCATGACTACCTGCTGGCCGGCGACGTCTTCACCCCCGGCCAGATCGAGAGCTATTCGGCGCTGCGCTGGAAGGAAGTCTACGCCTTCGAGCACACTCCGCATCCGATCGAGTACCAGATGTACTACTCGGGCTGATCCCCTTCCTCCGGGGATCCCGTCCAGGGGCGGACCGCTTGGTCCGCCCTTTGTCTTGAACTTATCCGAGCAACCGCGCGACGAGCGCCGGAACGGTCTCCGTCGCCGGCCCGTATAGTCCTTCGTTGAACAGCCCGGCCACGTCGGACGGTTCGAGATTGACCTCCACCGCCGGGATGCCGAGATCGCCCGCCAGCGCGACGAATCCCGCGGCCGGATAGACCGAGCCCGAGGTGCCGATCGCGACGAAGAGGTCCGCCGCCTCCAGCGCCGCCTCGATTTCCGCCATCCCATAGGGCACCTCGCCGAACCAGACGACGTCCGGCCGCATGGTCCCCACCCTTCCGCAATCCGGGCAGGCAAGGCTGACCGACAGATCTTCGCGCCAGTCCCGCCGCGACCCGCAGGCGCCGCAGAGCGCGCGGGCGATCTCGCCATGCATGTGCCAGACGCGGCGCGACCCGGCCCGTTCATGCAGATCGTCGATATTCTGCGTGCAGAGAAAGAGCGCGCCGCCCCGCGCCGCCAGTCCCGCCTCGAGCTCGGCCAGCGCGCGATGCGCGGCGTTGGGTTCGGCCGCCGCCATGTTCCGGCGGCGCAAGTTGTAGAATTCATGCACCGCCGCCGGATCGGCCGCGAACCCTTCCGGCGTCGCGAGGCGCATCGGATCGAACCGGCTCCAGAGCCCGTCCGCGTCGCGGAAGGTGCCGAGCCCGCTCTCGGCCGAGACCCCGGCCCCGGTCAGCGCGAAAACCCTGCTCATGCCGGCGATCCGAAGAATTCGGGCCGTAGCGCCGACAGCTTTTCCCGCTGCTCCGGCGTCAGGGCGTCCGGCTCGACCATATAGGTGTGGATCCCGAAGACCACCGCGCGGCTGACCGGCAGGCGGATGAAGGTCTGCCGCTCGACCCTGATATAGCGCCGGTCACCCGGGGCCGGATGGTGGCGATCATGCTCGTGTCGCGGGTTGTGGAGATCAGTCTTGCCATAGAGCAACAGGTTCGACCGCATGATCGGCCTGCCCTCGCGTATTCCGTCGAACAGCCGCTGCACCCGCCGCGCGATCTCGGCGTCGTAGCTCTCGACCGGCTGGTGGATGCGTCCGAGCGTCCGGCCGAACTTTTCCGACAGCGTCCAGTTCGAAGGAAAGCAGACGATGGCGCCGGTCATCACATGCTCCGCCGCCCCCTCCGGCTTCTCCAGGATCACCAGATCCTCCTGCACCAGCCGGCCCGCGGCGACCAGTGGCTGGCCGTCGAGCGATACCGCGACCCCGTCGGGCCGGGTCACCACGCCCTCGCCGATCCGGTAGCCAGCGTCGGTCGCGACCTGGCCGAGGACCATCGCGAGCAATTCGCGCGCCGCCGGCTCGGCGCCCTCGGCCATCGCATGTACCACCTCGGGCTGCTCGGCGATCAGCCGGTCGCGCAGGGCCATCTGGTGGGAAAAGACCTCGTCGCGCTGCAACCAGCTCTCCAGCGCGATCGGCACCGTGCCGGGCAGGCGCAGGGTGTGATCTTCCATCCACGGCGCGACCGGCAAGGCGGCCTGCAGGATCGCACTCATTTCAAACCCCCTTTGCCCAAGTCCCCGAAACAAGATATAGGAAAGCATCAGCAGTCCTTCGCTATCCATGGCGAACGGCAATCAAAAAGAAAAGAGCCGCCCTTGGTCCATGCTCCGGATCTCTTTGGGGACGATCCCGCGTCCCAGGCCTATGACGCCCATTCGATCGAGGTGCTCGAAGGGCTCGAACCGGTTCGCAAGCGCCCGGGCATGTATATTGGCGGCACCGACGAACGTGCGTTGCACCATCTCGTCGCCGAGGTGCTCGACAATGCGATGGACGAGGCGGTCGCCGGCCATGCCAACCGCATCGAGGTCGAGCTGCACGCCGATTTCTCGGTCACCGTGCGCGACAATGGCCGCGGCATCCCGGTCGATCCGCATCCGCGCTTTCCGGACAAATCGGCGCTCGAAGTCATTCTTTGCACCCTGCACGCGGGGGGCAAGTTCTCGGGCAAGGCCTATCAGACCTCGGGCGGCCTGCATGGTGTCGGCGTTTCGGTGGTGAACGCGCTGTCGGACCATGTGCGGATCGAGGTCGCGCGCAACAAGCAGCTCTATTTCCAGGAATTCTCGCGCGGTGTCCCGGTCGCGCCGCTGCGCCCGCTCGGCGCGACTCCGAACCGGCGGGGAACCAGCGTCACCTTCCATCCGGACGCGGAGATTTTCGGCGCAGCCGCGCATTTCAAGCCGGCGCGGCTGCTGCGCATGACGCGGTCCAAGGCCTATCTCTTCTCCGGCGTCGAGATCCGCTGGAAATGCGATCCCGCCTGCCTCGCCGCCGGCGACGACACGCCGGAGACGGCGGTGTTCCACTTCCCCGGCGGGCTCGCCGACTATCTCGGCGAGCGGCTGGCGGGCGCCAGCACCTATGCCGACAAGCCCTTCGCCGGGCGGGTGGAATTCGCCGACCGGTTCGGCGGCGACACCGTCGGCTCGGCGGAATGGGCGATCAACTGGACGCCGCAGCGCGATCCGTTCGTCTCGTCCTATTGCAACACCATCCACACGCCCGAGGGCGGCACGCACGAGGCCGGCTTCTGGGCGGCTCTGCTCAAGGGCGTCCGGGCCTATGGCGAGCTGACCTCGAACCGCAAGGCGGCGCAGATCACCCGCGAGGATGTGATGGCCGGCGGCTGCGCCATGATCTCGGTCTTCATCCGTGAGCCGGAGTTCGTCGGCCAGACCAAGGACCGGCTCTCCACCCAGGACGCCGCGCGGCTGGTCGAGGGCGCGGTGCGCGACCATTTCGACAATTGGCTCGCCGCCGACACCCGGACCGCGGGGGCGATCCTCGACTATCTGGTGCTGAAGGCCGAGGAACGGCTGCGCCGCCGCGCCGAGAAGGAGACCCAGCGCAAGACGGCGGTGAAAAAGCTGCGCCTGCCCGGCAAGCTCGCCGATTGCTCGGGCGCCAGCCGCGAGGGGTCGGAGCTCTTCCTCGTCGAGGGCGACAGCGCGGGCGGCTCGGCCAAGCAGGCGCGCGACCGCAAGACGCAAGCCGTTCTGCCGCTGCGCGGCAAGATCCTGAACGTGCTCGGCGCCGCCTCCTCGAAACTGACCCAGAACCAGGAGCTGTCCGACCTCTGCCAGGCGATGGGGGTTCAGGCCGGCTCGCGCTTCGACCTCGCCGACCTGCGCTACGAGAAGATCATCATCATGACCGACGCCGATGTCGACGGCGCGCATATCGCGTCGCTGTTGATGACGTTCTTCTTCACCCAGATGCGGCCGCTGATCGACCACGGGCATCTCTATCTCGCCGCGCCGCCGCTCTACCGGCTGACCCAGGGCGCGCGCTCGGTCTATGTCTCGAACGACGCCGAGAAGGAGGCGCTGATGGTCAAGGGCCTCGGCGGCCGCGGCAAGATCGAGGTCAGCCGCTTCAAGGGCCTCGGCGAGATGATGCCGGCGCAGCTGAAGGACACGACGATGTCCCCGGCGACCCGCACGCTCATCAAGGTGACGATCGCCGAGGACGAGGGCGAGACCGGCGACCTCGTCGAACGCCTGATGGGCAAGCGCCCCGAGCTGCGCTTCCAGTACATCACCGAAAACGCCCGCTTCGTCGACGAGGAAGAACTCGACGTCTGAGTCTGGAGCGGAGCCCGTCCCGGCCGCGCCGGGCCGTCCGCTCAAGGGTCTGGAAATCGCGCAATGTCTTATCCACCAGACGGTTCCGTCTGGTTGGACATTGCTCTAGCCGCCGCCCACGGGCCGCCAGCCGGCCGCGCGGGCTTCGGCCTCGTCGCAGAACCAGCGCTGGCCCTTGGCCTCGTTCACATGGACGCGGGCGTACCAGCGCGAGTCGGGCGTGTGATAGATGCGCTCGCCCTTGGCGTTGATATTGCCCTTGATCCGGCATTCGCGACCCGCCTCCTCGGCGCCGCCCGCGGCCGGGACGAAGGCGCGGGCGCGATAGCTCCAGGCGACCTGCGCCTCGCCCTGCCAGAGGCCGAACCCGGCGTCGCGCGCCTTGGCCTCGGTGGCGGCGTAGGCCTCGCTGTAGCGGTGATAGGCCCAGGCGAGGCCCTCGGACACCATCGCGCCGCCGAGATCGACGCCGCCGGCGCGGCAGCGGGCGACGGTCCGGTCGTAGCGATCGCGATCGACCGCCGCGCAATGCACGCGCTGGCCGGCGACCAGCACCGACAGCCGGGCGCGGGCGGCGGCGCCGCAGGCCCAGTCGCGGCCCCGGGCATCGACGCAGGTCTGCGCCTTCTCCGGCGCGTCGATGCCGAAGAGCCGGATATGCGCGCCACCGATCACCAGCGTGTCGCCGTCGTTGACCTGCGCGGCGCGCCGACAGTTCAGCGCCACGCGTTGCGGGTCCGAGCGCCAGCGCGCCCAGCAGTAGCCCGATCCCGATCGTCGCCCGCCGCATCCGGCCACCCTTCCCGTCCCGTGGGGTCGCGCCATTGGCGCGCGACGAGACAAAGGTTTGGTTAACGGGCCGAGCAATACGTGCCGCCGCCACGGGTGAAAAGCGCGCCTGTTCCGCCGCTTCGCGGTCGTGATCGGCGCGGCACTGGCGAGGCGGGCGGCCGGGCGCTATGGTCCGGCGAAACGCACGGCCGAACCGGAGTGAACATGCGCCTGACCCTTCTCGCCCTTGTCGCGGCCCTCGCGCTACCGGTCGCGGCGCCGGCGGCCGACAGCATCGCCGACGCGGTCAATATCCCGCCCGAGGAATGGGAAGCGATGGCCGCCGGGCGCACCCTGACCTACGAGATCAACGGCCAGTTCTGGGCGCTGGAACATTATTATCCCGGCACCAACCGGGTGACGCTGCAGGTCAATGACGGCAGCTGCATGCAGGGTACCTGGGATTACGAGGCGCCGCTCTATTGCTTTCACTGGGACGGGCAGAGCCCCGCCTGCTTCCGGCACGCGCGGCTGGGCGACCAGATCCTGATCATCGAGACCCAGGACGGCCAGGATACGCCGATGACCCAGATGATGACCGAGGTCACCGACACGCCCCTGACCTGCGAACCGGTAACGAGCTGACGGCGGAGGCGGCGGATGGCCGAGCGGCGGCCGCCCGCCCTCCGCTCCGTCGCCGGTCAGTCGTCGCGGTGCACGCGTTCCTTGCGCTCGTGCCGCTCCTGCGCCTCGACGCTCAGGGTCGCGATCGGCCGGGCATCGAGGCGGCGCAGCGAAATCGGCTCGCCCGTCTCCTCGCAATAGCCGTAGCTGCCGTCCTCGATCCGGCGCAGCGCCGAGTCGATCTTGGACACGACCTTGCGCTGGCGGTCGCGCGTCCGCAGCTCCAGCGCGCGATCGGTTTCCTCGGAAGCGCGATCGGCGATGTCGGGGATATTGCGCGTCCCCTCCTGCATCGTTTCGATCGTGCCCTTGCTCTCGGCCAGGATAGACGCCTTCCAGGCAAGCAACTTGCGCCGGAAATAGTCGAGCTGGCGGGGGTTCATGAAGGGTTCGTCTTCGGTGGGCTGATACTCGATATCGAACTTGGTTTCGGCCTTCATAGACTAGTCACCTCACATAACATGTCTGCCGAACAAACCGCCCACGGGTGTCGCTTGAGCGGATCGCCTGGCTCCGACCGTTTCGCCGCCTCCCGATATAAGGTTTGGTCGGGCTTGTCACGAGGAACATAAGGAAACTTGCCTAACGATCGCGGGATGTTAGGGTAACCGCCGATCAGGGCGGGCCAGGAGCGGAAAATTCCATGAAATTCACCGGCACGGACGCCTATGTCGCAACCCCCGACATGACCGTCGCCGTCAATGCCGCGATCACGCTCGAACGTCCTTTGCTGGTCAAGGGCGAGCCCGGCACCGGCAAGACCGAGCTTGCCCGCCAGATCGCGGCGAGCCTGCGCCTGCCGCTGATCGAATGGCACGTGAAATCGACCACCAAGGCGGCGCAGGGCCTCTATGAATACGACGCGGTCAGCCGGCTGCGCGACAGCCAGCTCGGCGACGAGCGGGTGCGCGACGTCCGGAACTACATCCGCCCGGGTCCGCTCTGGCGGGCCTTCACGGCGCCAGGCAAGGTCGTGCTGCTGATCGACGAGATCGACAAGGCGGATATCGAGTTTCCGAACGACCTTCTGCAGGAACTCGACCGGATGGAATTCTTCGTCTACGAGACCGGCGAGACGATCCGCGCCGCCAGCCGCCCGATCGTCATCATCACCTCGAACAACGAGAAGGAACTGCCCGACGCCTTTCTGCGCCGCTGTTTCTTCCATTTCATCCGCTTTCCCGACACCGAGACGCTGGCGCGCATCGTCGATGTGCATTTCCCCGGCATCAAGCCCGCGCTGATCCGCGCGGCGCTGACCGAGTTCTTCGAGATTCGCGAGACACCCGGCCTGCGCAAGAAACCCTCGACCTCCGAGGTGCTCGACTGGTTGCGGCTGCTGCTCGCCGAGGATCTGTCGCCCGAGGACCTGCGACGCGACGCGGCGAGCGCCCTGCCCCGCCTGCACGGGGCGCTTCTGAAGAACGAGCAGGATGTCCACCTGTTCGAACGTCTCGCTTTTATGACACGCGGGCGGCGGTCATGATCGGCGACCGCGCATTCGCACGTGACACCTCCCCCCGCCTGTGTCATTGTGCACTGCAGCAAAGCTGGAGAGCAGATGATGGGCCGCGTACCGAGCTTCCCCGAATTCCTGAATTCATGGATGAAATTGACGTCCGCCTATGTGGACATGGCGATGAACGCCAACGAGGTGATCTTTCGGCGTACGCTGAAGATCGCGTCCGGCGACATGAGCCATCCCGAGGCGGTGGCGATGGTGCTGGAAAAGGCGACCGCCTTCGCAAGTGCAACAGAGAAAGCGACGGTCGCGGCGGCGCGCGGCGGCGATCCGCTTGGCATCGCATCCGCGGCGCTGCGGCCCTATCGCACCAAGACCCGGTCGAACGCGCGCCGTCTGCGCGGCTGATCCGCTCTTCGACGACAAACGGGTCGAGACCATGACAGTCTCGATTCGCCCCGTCGAACCGTCGGATGAAGCCGCGTGGCGGGCGCTTTGGCGTGGCTATCTCGACTACTACGAGACGGTGCTCGACGACGAGATCTATCGGAGCAGCTTTGACCGGCTGACCGACCCGGCGGTCACCGACTATCACGGTCTCATCGCGCTGCTCGACGGTGTTCCGGTCGGTCTCGTGCATTACATCTTCCATCGCCATGGCTGGCAGATCGAGGATGTCTGCTACCTTCAGGATCTCTACGTGGCGCCGGAGGCGCGCGGCACCGGCGCCGGGCGGCGGCTGATCGAGGCGGTCTACGCCGCGGCCGACGCGGCGGGGCGGCCGAACGTCTACTGGCTGACCCAGACCTTCAATACCACCGCGCGCCAGCTCTATGACCGGGTGGGAACGGTGACGCCCTTCATCAAGTACCGCCGCTAAGGGGAGGCGTCGATGCGCGCTCGCCCGACCGCTCCCCGCGCCCGGAGCATCTTCGCCGCGCCGGCGCTCGCCGCGCTGGTCGCGCTTGGCGGCTGCGCGACCGTGCCAGGCCCCGGGCCGGAGATCAGCGGCGTGCGATTCGCGCCCTATACGATGCCGAAGGGCATCGCCCGCTCGAATCGCGATCTGACGCAGGATTTCCTCGACCTCACCTTCGCGCTCGAGAGCGGCGAGCCGTTGCCCGCGCTGCTGCGCTACGAGACGCCGATCCGGGTCTATCTGCGCTCGCCAAGCCTCGCCGCCTATCGCCCCGACCTCGAGACGCTGCTCAACCGGCTGCGGGTCGAGGCCGGCATCGACATCGCCGAGACTCGCGACCCGACCAAGGCGCAGATCTTCATCGAGGCGGTGCCGGCCTCGCGCATCGCCAAGGTGTTCCCGACCGCCGCCTGCTTCATCGTGCCGGGCGAGCGCGACTGGCAAGGCTTCCAGAGCCGGCGGGCCGAGACCCATCCGCGATGGTCCGACCAGAAGAGCCTTGGCGAAGCGGCGATCTTCCTGCCGCTCGACACCACGCCGCAGGACGTGCGCGACTGCCTCGCCGAGGAGATCACCCAGGCGCTCGGCCCGGCGAACGACCTTTATCGCCTGCCTGACTCCATCTGGAACGACGACAACTTCCACGGCGCCCCGACACCCTTCGACATGACGATCCTGCGCGCGCTCTATCAGCCGGAACTGCGCAGCGGCATGACCCGGGCCGAGGCGGCGGCGGTGCTGCCCCGCGTGCTCGACCGGGTGAACCCCAAGGGCCGGGGCGTCCCCCGCCAGCCGCGGCAGCCGGAATCGCGCGTCTTCGCCGAGGCGGTCGAGATGGCGCAGGCGCATGACGCCGGCCGGCCCGAGCGGCTGGCCGCCGCGCGCCGCGCCGTGCAGAGCGCCGAGGAGATGCGCCCCGTCGACCACCGGCTCGGCGTCGCCCTGCTGACGCTCGGCCGGATGAACCTGCGCGGCGACCCGGCGCTGGCGGCGACGAATTTCACCGACGCCTACGCGCTCTTCCAGACGAAGCTCGGCCCGCACGATATCCGCACCGCGCAGGCGGGCGTGCACATGGCCGCGCTCGCCGCCGGCGTCGGCCAGCCGGAAGCGGCGATCGCCCTCGCCGACAAGCATGTGCCGGACGCCATCGCAGGGCAGAACGCGGTGCTGGTGGCGAGCCTTCTCGCCATCAAGGCCGAGGCGCTGGCCCAGCTCGGCCGGATGCCGGAGGCGGAGGCGGCGCGGCTCGACTCGCTCCGGTGGGCGCGCTATGGCTTCGGCGACGCGGACGGCTCGCTGGGGCGCGAACAGGCCCAGCTGACCACGCTGCTCGCCAGCCAGGAAAAGTAGGGTTCCGCATGATACTGACGCTCGCCTTCGCCATCGGAATGCTGGTCGGCTGGCGGCGCGCGGCCCTCGCCGGGGGCGACCGGCTCGACAGGCTGCAATACGGCGTCGCCCATGGCATCGCCCTCACCCTGGCGGTTTTCGCGAGCTGGATCCTCGCGGTGCGTTTCGGCTGGCTCTAGCCCATGTACGCGCGCTTCTTCCAGGATCTGCGCGCCGCCCGGGTTCCCGTCTCGCTCCGCGAATATCTGACGCTGCTGGAGGCGCTGGAGGCGCGGATCGCGACCTACGACGCGGAGGCCTTCTACTATCTCGCCCGGTCGGCGCTGGTGAAGGACGAGCGGCATATCGACCGGTTCGACAAGGTGTTCGCCGCCACCTTCGGCGGGCTGGAAGCCGCGCCACCGGTCGAGCCCGAGGCGGTGGAGATCGCTGGAATCCCCTCCGACTGGCTGCGCAAGCTCGCGGAAAAATACCTGTCGGCCGAGGAACGCGCCGAGATCGAGGCGCTCGGCGGCTTCGACAAGCTGATGGAAACCCTGCGCCAGCGTCTCGACGAGCAGAAGGGCCGGCATCAGGGCGGCTCGAAATGGATCGGCACCGCCGGCACCTCGCCGTTCGGCGCCTATGGCTACAATCCCGAGGGTGTGCGCATCGGTCAGGACGAAAGCCGCCACCAGCGGGCGGTCAAGGTCTGGGACAAGCGCGAGTTCCGCGACCTCGACGATGGCGTCGAGATCGGCACGCGCGCGATCAAGCTCGCGCTCCGCCGCCTGCGCCGCTGGGCGCGCGAGGGCGCGGCGGACGAACTCGACCTGCCCGGCACCATCCGGGCGACGGCGCATCAGGGCTGGCTCGACGTGGTGACGCGGCCAGAGCGGCGGAACGCCGTCAAGGTGTTGCTCTTTCTCGATGTCGGCGGCTCGATGGACCCGCATGTGCGCAAGGTCGAGGAGCTGTTTTCCGCGGCCCGCGCCGAATTTCGGCACCTGGAGCATTTCTACTTCCACAATTGCGTCTATGAGGGCCTCTGGCGCGAGAACCGCCGGCGCTGGGACGCGCAGGTTTCGACCGAGGAGGTGCTGCGCACCTACGGCCCGGACTATCGCTGCGTCTTCGTCGGCGACGCCGCCATGTCGCCCTACGAGATCACCCATCCGGGCGGCGCCAACGAACATTGGAACGCGATCAGCGGCGCCGAATGGCTCACCCGGCTGCTGGCGACCTGGCCCCGCGCGGTCTGGATCAATCCGATGCCGACGGCGGCCTGGGACTACAGCGAGTCGGTCGAGATGATCTCGCGGCTTTTCGGCGGACGGATGTATCCGATGACGCTCGCCGGGCTCGACGAAGGCATCCGCGAGCTGGCCCGGTGAGCGCCTCGCTGTTCGACCAGGGGCCGTTCGCGCCCTGCCCCGCGCCCTTCAACATGGCGCGCCATACCTTCGAGGCGGGGCGCGCGACGCCGGAGAAGATCGCGCTCGAAGTCGCGCGCGCGCCGGGCGAAATCGTCGAGCGCTGGACGCACGGCGAACTGCGCGCCGCGGTGCTGGCCACGGCGGGCGGCCTCGCGACCCGCGGGCTTGGTCGGGGCGATCGGTTGCTGTTGCGGGTCGGCAATGTCTCGGATTTTCCGATCCTGTTCTTCGCGGCGAACGCGATCGGCGCGGTGCCGGTCCCGGTCTCCGGCCAGCTGACCGCGCGAGAGGTCGCGGGCGTCGCCGCCGATCTCGAACCGCGCTTCGTCTGCGTCGGCGCCGGCTTCGATCCGGTCGAGGGCATGACGACGATCGGGGCGGCCGAGATCGCCGCGCTGCGCGACGCGCCACCGGCGGAATTCGCCGAGACGGCGCCGGACGATCCGGCCTTCATGGTCTATACCTCCGGCACCGGCGGCCAGCCGAAGGGCGTCGTCCTCGCCCAGCGCGCGGCCTGGGCGCGGCGCATGATGTGGGACGGCTGGTACGGGCTTCGGCCGGAGGACCGCGTGCTGCACGCGGGCGCCTTCAACTGGACCTTTACCCTCGGCGCCGGCCTGACCGACCCTTGGGCGCGCGGCGCGAGCGCGCTGCTCTATTGCGGGCCGGCGGATCGCGCCGTCTGGCCGGCGCTCGCCGCCGCGCATGGCGCGACGATCTTCGCCGGGGCACCCGGCGTCTATCGCCAGATGCTGGGCGCCGGCGCCGATCTCGCCGGTTTCGCCGGGCTCCGCCACGGCCTCAGCGCCGGCGAGGCGCTGCCCGCCAACGTGGCGCGCGCCTGGAGCGAGGCGACCGGCAAGCCGATCTACGAGGCGCTCGGCATGTCGGAGATCTCGACCTACATTTCCTTCTCCCCTGGTTCGCCGCCCGTTCCCGGCCGCGCCGGCCGACCGCAACCCGGGCGCCGCGTGGCCGTGCTCGACGAGCGGGACGAGACGCCGGTGCCGCGTGGCGAGGCTGGGCTTCTCGCCGTGTCGCGCCGTGACCCGGGCCTGATGCTCGGCTATTGGCGACGGCCGGAAGACACGGCGGCGGTGTTTCGCGGCGAATGGTTCGTCACCGGCGATCGCGCGGCGCTGCATGACGATGACACGATCGAGTTTTTCGGCCGCGCCGACGACCTGATGAACGCCGGCGGCTTTCGCGTCAGCCCGGCCGAGGTCGAGGCCGTCCTGCTCTCCCATCCCGGCGTCGCCGAGGCGGCGGCGGTGTCCGAACCCGTGCGCGAGGGCGTCGAGGTCATCGCCATCTACTACATACCCGTCGCGGCCCCGGTGCCGGAGGCGGATCTCGCCGCCCACTGCGCCACGCGCCTCGCCCGCTACAAATGCCCGCGCCGCTTCGTCGCCATGGAAACGCTGCCGCGCAACAGCGCCGGCAAGCTCCTGCGCCGGGCCCTGCGCCGGGCCGACTGACGGCGCCGCGTCAGTCGGCGCTGGACCCTTCGGGGAGGCTGTCGCATGATCGGGCATCGCGGGCTCCCCCTCGACGCCCGCCCAAGGCGGCGAGACCTCATGAAACAATCCTCCGACATTCTGGCCGGCCGCGACAACGCGCCCGGCCTTCTCTGGGCTTTCGCGGGCGACCCGAGCGGCGTGACCCGGCGCCTTCCCGCCGCGGACCTCGCCGCGGCCCTCTCGGAGTCGAACTGGGTCTGGGTGCATGTCGACCTCCTCGACCAGCGCGCCCGCGGCTGGGTTCAGGGCTTTTGCGACCTGCCACCCGGGACGACGCTGCTCGAAGGGCTCGAAGCGCCCCTGTCGTTCGAACGGCTGGGCGCGGAAATCCGCGGGGTCTGCGCGGATTTCAGCCTCGACTTCCTGCGCGTCTCGGACAGTGTCGGCCAGTTCGGCTTCATCGCCCGCGAGCGGCTGCTGGTGACCGGCTGGCTGCATCCGATGGCCGGGATCGCGGCGGCGGAGGCGGCGGCGGCCCAGGGCGCGCGCTTCGCCTCGGCCTTCGCGGTGCTCGCCACCATCGTCGCCGGTTTCAACCGCGCCGCCACCGCCCGGCTCCGGCTGGCCGAGAAGGATCTCGACCGGGTCGAGGACCAGCTGCTCGCCTTGCGCGCCGCCGACGAGCGGGTGACGCTGAAGCAGGTGCGCCGCCTCGCGCTGGCGCTGCACCGGCCGGTGGTGGCGATGCTGCTTCTCTTGAACGAAGACGTCGAGGACAGCGAGGACGACGCGCCGGCCGAGGCGCATCCGGGCGCGGCGGCGATCGCCGACATGGCGACACGGCTGTCGACGCTGGACCAGACGGTGCGCAACGTCGCCGAACGCGCGAAGCTCCTGCAGGAAGAAATGGCGGCCGAACTCGCCGACGAATCGAACCGGAGCCTGCGCGCGCTGACCGTGATGACCGCGCTCCTGATGCCCGGCACCATGGTGGCCGGCGTCTTCGGCATGAACACCGGCGGCCTGCCGTTCGAGGCGCCGCATTGGGGCACCTTCGCCGCGCTGGCGCTGGTCATCGTCTCGACCTTCGTCTTCTACCGCGTCCTGATCCGCCTCGGCGCCTCGCTCTGATGCCTCAGGTCCGTTCGCGGACCTCGGCCGGCTTGGCCGCGACGGCCAGATCGCGCGCGAAGACGAAGGCGCCGGCGAGGCGGGTCTTCGCGTCGGGCCAGTCGCGGCGGAGGACGATCTTGTTGTCCTTGATCGTCGCCGCGCCCTTCTGGTCCTGAAGGAAGGCGACGAGGCCGGCGGGGTTGGCGAACTTGTCGTTGTGGAACTGCGCGGTGGCGCCCTTCGGGCCGCCGTCGAGCCGCGCGATGCCCGCCCGCTTGCAGAGCGCCTTGATCCGCACCACCAGCAGCAGCGTGTCGACCTCGGCCGGCAGCGGGCCGAACCGGTCGATGAGCTCCGCCGCGAAACCCTCCATCTCGACCTTCTTCTCGAGGCTCGACAGCCGGCGATAGAGGCCGAGCCGCACGTCGAGATCGGGCACATACGCCTCGGGGATCAGCACCGGCACGCCGAGATTGATCTGCGGCGACCATTCGCCGCCCTCGTCCATCTCGATCTCGCCCGAGCGCAGCTTGGCGATCGCCTCGTGCAGCATGTCCTGGTAAAGCTCGTAGCCGACCTCGCGCACATGTCCCGACTGCTCCTCGCCGAGCAGGTTGCCGGCGCCGCGGATATCGAGATCCTGGCTGGCGAGGGTGAAGCCGGCGCCAAGGCTGTCGAGGCTGCCGAGCACGCGCAGCCGCTTGCTCGCCTGGGGCGTCAGCTTCTTGCGCGGCTCGGTGGTGAAGAAGGCATAGGCGCGCACCTTGGAGCGCCCGACCCGCCCCCGGATCTGATAGAGCTGCGCCAGCCCGAACATGTCCGCCCGTCCGACGATCAGCGTGTTCGCCGCCGGGATATCGAGGCCGGATTCGACGATGCTGGTGGCGAGCAGCACGTCGTACTTGCCGTCGTAGAACGCGTTCATCCGGTCATCGAGCTCGGTCGGCGCCATCTGGCCATGGGCGATCACGACCTTCACCTCCGGCACCTGATCGCGCAGGAATTCCTCGATCTCCGCTATGTCGGCGATGCGCGGCACGACATAGAAGGATTGCCCGCCGCGATAATGCTCGCGCAGCAGCGCCTCGCGCACCGTCACCGGATCGAACTCGCTGACATAGGTGCGGATCGCCAGCCGGTCGACGGGCGGCGTGGCGATCAGGCTCAGTTCCCGCACGCCCGACAGCGCGAGCTGCAGCGTGCGCGGGATCGGCGTCGCGGTCAGGGTCAGCACATGCACGTCGGACCGCAGCTGCTTCAGCCGCTCCTTGTGCTGCACGCCGAAATGCTGCTCCTCGTCGATGATGAGCAGGCCGAGGTCGGAGAAGCGGATCGATTTTGCCAGCAGGGCATGGGTGCCGATCACGATCTCGACCTTGCCCCCGGCCAGCGCGTCCCGCGTCTCGGCCGCGTCCTTGGCCGACACGAAGCGGCTGAGCGGGCGAATGGCGATCGGAAAGCCGCGGAACCGTTCGGAGAAGGTCTTGTAGTGCTGGCGCGCCAGCAGCGTCGTCGGCGCGATGACCGCGACCTGAACGCCCGACATCGCCGCGACGAAGGCGGCGCGCAGGGCGACCTCGGTCTTGCCGAAACCGACGTCGCCGCAGACCAGCCGGTCCATGGGCTGGCCCGATTCCAGGTCGCCGAGCACGTCGGCGATGGCGTTCAACTGGTCGTCGGTCTCGGCATAGGGAAAGCGCGCGCAGAACTCTTCCCAGACGTGATGCTCGGGCGGCGCCAGCACCTGGCCCTTGCGCAGCGCCCGCTCGGCGGCGAGCCGGATCAGCCGGTCCGCCATGTCGCGGATCCGCGCCTTCAGCTTCGCCTTCTTCGCCTGCCACGCGCCGCCGCCCAGCCGGTCGAGCAGCCCCTCCTCGTGGCCGTAGCGGCTGAGCAGCTCGATATTCTCGACCGGCAGGTACAGCTTGTCGCCGCCCGCGTATTCGAGCGAGATGCATTCATGCGGCGCGCCGAGAGCGGTGATCGTCTCGAGGCCCTTGTAGCGGCCGATGCCGTGATCGACATGCACGACGAGATCGCCGGGCGTCAGGCCCGCCGCCTCGGTCAGGAAATTCTCCGCCCGCTTGCGCCGGCGTGGCGCGCGGATCAGCCGGTCGCCGAGGATGTCCTGCTCGGCGATGACGGTGAGGCCGGTCGCCTCGAACCCGTGTTCGAGGCTCCAGACCGCGAGATAGAGCCCGCCCTTTTCGCCCTTGATCTCGTCGGCGCGAGCGATCTCGCGGGCGTCGGTCACGCCGCTGTCGGCGAGCAGGCCCGCCAACCGTTCGCGCGCGCCCTTGGAATAGCTGGCGAGCACCACGTCGCCGCTCCGGCGCTTCGCGGCGATATGGGCCGCCACCGCCCCGAAGAGGCTCAGCGACTCCTGCTGGCGCTCCGGCGCGAAGTCGCGGCCGACGCGCCCGCCGGCGTCGATGATACCGGGGCCGAGCGGCTGGGGCAGCACGGCGAGCTGGCGGATCGCCCGACCTTCCAGCGCCCGGTCCCAGGCCGCCTCGTCGAGATAGAGCAGGCCGGGCGGACAGGGCTTGTAGACCGTCCCGAGCCGCGACTTCGCGCCAAGCGCCGCGACCCGCGTCTCATAGGCATCCGCCAGCGCCTCCCAGCGGGCATGACGTGCCGGCCCGACCTCGTCATCGAGCAGGACGGGCGCGCCGGGCAGGTAGTCGAACAGGCTCTCGAGCCCGTCGTGGAAGAACGGCAGCCAATGCTCGTAGCCCTGATGCTTGCGGCCGGCGCTGATCGCCTCGTAGAGCGGGTCGTCGTTCCCCGCGGCGCCGAAGCTCTCGCGGTAGCGGGTGCGAAAGCGCTGGATCGCGCCCTCGTCGAGGATCACCTCGCTGACCGGCGCGAGTTCGACGCGCGCGACCTTCTCCGTCGTGCGCTGGCTCTCGGGATCGAAGCGGCGCGCGCTGTCGAGCACGTCGCCGAAAAGGTCGAGCCGCACGGGACCGCCGCGGCCGGGCGGAAAGATGTCGATGATGCCGCCGCGCACCGCGAAATCGCCGGGCTCTGTCACCGTCGCCGCCTGTTGAAAGCCCATGCCGGCGAGAAAGGCCCGGAGCGCGGTCATGTCGACGCGCTGGCCGACGACCGCCGTGAAGCTCGCCGCGCGGAGGCGGGCGCGCGGCGGCACCATCTGGCTCGCGGCGTTGACCGTGGTCAGCACCACCGCCGACCGGTCGAAACCGCCGGCGAGCGCGGCCAGCGTCGCCATCCGCGCGGCGGCGATCTCGGGATTGGGCGAAATCCGGTCGTAGGGCAGGCAGTCCCAGGCCGGGAAGGTCAGCACCGGAATCTCGGGGGCGAAGAAGCGCAGCGCCGCGCGCAGGCTCGCCACGCGGGCGTCGTCGCGCGCCGCATGGATCACCGGCCCGCCGGCGCGGTCGATGGTCCTTGCGAGATGGCGCCCGTCGAAGCCCTCGGGGCAGCCGCCGACGAGGAGCCGCCGACGAGCAGCCGCCCAAGGCTCAGGGGCTCGGCGCGGGTCATGGGCCGCGACTTAGTGCAAGGCCCCGCCGGCCGCAAGGCGGCGGGTCAACGGAGGAGGAGTTCCGGCCGCCGGGCGAGCGCCAGCAGCGTCGCGGCGAGGACGGCGCAGACGCAAATCACCTGGTTCCAGAACCGCCGGCGGACCAGCAGGCGGCGCAGCTCGGCGCCGCGCGCGCCTTCGCGCCGCGTCCGGTCGGCGAGCGCGAGCGTGGCGAGCGCGACCCCGGCCAATGGCAGGACGAGCGCGAAGCCCGCCTGCGCGACCTCCACCCCGAAGCCGAAGCCGAGCCCGGCGAGCATGGCGAGACCGAAGCCGATCAGCGCCGCCGCCGGCCAGCCCACGCTCTCGCGCAGGCCGTTCAGCCGCTCCGCCTGGATATGCGCGAGGAAATCCACCCGGTCCGCGACCTCCGGCAGGCGGTCGCCGCGCAGGATCATGTCATAGGGCACACCCAGCGGCCGCTGGCAGATCAGCGCCCAGAGCACCACGGTCAGGACCCAGTACCAGACGTTGTAAAAACTGACGCCGCTCAGGACGGAAGGCTGGATCACCGGACAAGCTCGCAACCACCGGGCGATCCCAAGCGCCGCCCTCCCGATGTGTGGCCCGCCGGCATCGCCAGCGTCAACCGCGAAGCCGGCGCGACCGCGGATCGGCGGGTCTTGAGCGGCGGCGGTCGCCGTGCCAAACCCGCATCCACAATCGCCGAGGAAACGCCATGACCCCGCTCGCCGCTCCGTTTCCGCATGGCCGCCCGCGCCGCCTGCGCCGGACGCCCTGGATCCGCGATCTCGTCGCCGAGACGCGGCTGACGCCGTCCGATCTCATCTGGCCGATCTTCGTGCGCGACGGGGTCGATCTCGAGGAGCCGGTGGCCTCGCTGCCCGGCGTCTCCCGCCTCAGCCTCGACCGGGCGGCGCGCGCGGCGGAGGAGGCGGCGGAGCTCGGCATCCCTTGCGTCGCGATCTTTCCCTATACCGAGGCCCGCGACAAGAACCCGGAAGCGACCGAGGCCGCGAACCCCGAGAACCTCGTCTGCCGCGCGACGCGGGCGATCAAGGCGGCGGTGCCGGAGATCGGCGTGCTGCTCGACGTGGCGCTCGATCCCTACAATTCCGACGGGCACGACGGGCTGGTGCGCGACGGCGTCGTGCTGAACGACGAGACGCTGATCGCGCTGCGCCAGATGGCTTTGGTCCAGGCCGAGGCCGGGGCGGACATCCTCGGGCCGTCCGACATGATGGACGGCCGCGTCGGGGTGATCCGCCAGGCGCTGGAGGAGAATGAATTCTCCGACGTGACGATCATGAGCTACGCGGCGAAATACGCTTCCTGCTTCTACGGCCCGTTCCGCGACGCCGTCGGTTCGTCGGGCGCGCTGCGCGGAGACAAGAAGACCTATCAGATGGATCCGTCCAATACCGACGAGGCGCTGCGCGAGGTGGCGATCGATCTGGCCGAGGGCGCGGACATGGTGATGGTGAAGCCCGGCCTGCCCTATCTCGACATCTGCGCGCGGGTGAAGGCCGAATTTCGCGTGCCGACCTTCGCCTATCAGGTGTCGGGCGAATATGCGATGATCGAGGCGGCGGCGGCCAACGGCTGGCTCGACGGAGAGCGGGCGATGCTGGAGAGCCTCGCCGCCTTCAAGCGCGCTGGCTGCGACGGGGTGCTCAGCTATTTCGCGCCGCGCGCGGCCCGGGCGCTGGCGGCGCGCGCGTGATCGCCGCGCGCCGGTGGGGCGTCGCAACTCGCGCGAATCAGCTGGCGCTTGGCGCGCGTCTGGGAAACGTGTTAACGTTTGGCCGGAAACCGACGGTCGATCGGTCGATGACAGAGGCAACGAGCAGAAGGATGCGTCCATGACTTCCTGGACCCGGCGCGGATTCATGGTCGCGGGAGGCATGAGCCTTGCCGCCTGCACTTCCGAGACCATGGGCACCGAGGAGAACAACCGGCGCAACGCCATCGACGCCGCCGTCGCGCAGGCGCAGACCCAGCTCGCCAATGTCCCCGGCGCCGAGCAGCTGAGCCAGACCGCGCAGGGCATTCTCATCATCCCGAACATCAGCCAGGTCGGCTTTTTCGCCAGCGGCGCCTATGGCGAGGGCGCGCTGCTGATCGGCCCGGCGATCGTCGAATATTACTCGATGTCGCTCGCCTCGATCGGCTTCACCTTCGGCGCGGCGCAGTACAATCAGGCGCTGTTCTTCATGACGAGCCAGGCCTTGCAGGATTTCCGCCTCGCCGACGGCTGGCAGCTTGGGGTCGGCGGACAGGTGGTCGGCGGCGAACAGGGCGTTTCGGCCGGCGTCACCACCACGCGCATCAATCGCCCGATCCAGGAGTTGGTCTTCGGCCAGCGCGGCCTGATCGCCGACGCGAGCTTCGCCGGGGCGAAGTACAACCGCATCGTGCGCTGAGGGATTAGCGCGGCGACGCTGAGGCTTACGCGGCGAAGCTCAGGTTCCGTCAGCCCTTGGCGATCTCCACGTCGAGGCGCTGGAAATAGGGCTGCTCGGGCGAGCGGATGGTGGTCGGCCAGTCCGGGTGGTTCAGGCTGTCGGGGAAGAGCTGCGCCTCGAAACAGAGACCGGCGAAGGGGCCGTAATTCTCGCCGCCATGGCCGGGCTTGGCGACGACCATCGTCGCGGCGTTGAAGATCTGCAAACCCGGCTGGTCGGTCCAGACGCGCAGGCGCAGGCCGGTGCGCGGGCAGCGCGCCCAGGCGGCGACCGCGCCGGGATCGCGCTCCGGGTTCAGCACGTAGTTGTTGTCGATGCCCTTCTGCTCGGGATCGCTCTCGGCGATCTCGCGCGGGGTGGTGAAGTCGAGATGCGTTCCGGCGACCGGCTCGATGGTGCCGAGCGGGATATTCTCGGCATCAAGCGGCGTATATTCCTCGGCGTCGATCCAGAGCACATGGTCGCGCACGGTGCCGCCGCCGCCGAGATTGTAATAGGTGTGGGACGCGAGATTGATCGGTGTGCGCCGGTCGGGCGTCCCGGACATCTCGCAGACGAGCTTCGGCCCCTCCAGCCGGTAGGTGACGGCGAAATCGACGGCGCCGGGATAGCCCTCCTCGCCGTCCGGGCTGTGATAGCGCAGATGCACCGCGTTCGCCGCGTCGTCCGCGTCCATCTCCCACAGCCGCTTGCCGAGGCCGATGGCGCCGCCGTGGATATGGTGCTGGCGGGCCGGTCCGTGGTTCTGGGTCAGGGCATAGGTGACGCCGTCGAGATCGAAGGTCGCCTCCTTGGTTCGGTTCGCCAGCCGGCCGACGATCGCACCATGCGAGCGCGAGGCGGTCTCGTAGGCCGCCATGTCGGGAAAGCCGAGCACCATCGGCAGGCTGCCGCCCGGGCCATCGACCCGCCAGTCGCGCACCACACAGCCGTAGTTCAGGATCGATACCGCCGCGTCGGCGCTCTCGAGCACCAGTTCATCGACCGCGCCGCCTTCGATCCGCCCGAAAACCCGCTTTCTCATCGCGTCCTCCCGCCCGACGCGCCCATTTCGATCAGGCGGCCGGCGGGGCGTCAAGCGCTCAGCGGAAGGCGTCCTTGATCGCGGCGCCGGCGCGCGCGAAATCCATCTGGCCGGTGTGGCGCGCCTTCAGATGCGCCATGACCCGGCCCATGTCGCGAACCGAACTGGCGCCCGTCGCCGCGATCGCCTCGGCGATGGCCTTTTCGGTTTCCTTTTCCGACAGCCGCCGCGGCAGATAGGGCTGGATGATCTCGATCTCCGCCCGCTCCTGCTCGGCGAGGTCGAGGCGGCCGCCTTCCTCATAGACCTTGGCGCTTTCCTGCCGCTGCTTGATCATGCGGGCGAGGATCGCGAGGATCTCGGCGTCCGACACGCCCTCGGCGCGATCCTCGGCCACCGTCTCGGTCACGCGGGTGGCGATGTCGCGGTCCTTGATCGCGGCGATGATGAGCCGCAGGGTAGAGACCCGGGGCGCGTCCTTGGCCTTGATCGCGGTCTTCAGGTCGGCGGCGAACTTCTCGCGCAGCATGGGAAACCCCTCGGGCACGGCCCTTTCAGCGGCCGGCGCCCATATAGGCGCGCGCGGCCCGAACCGCAAGCCGAGGGCCGAGCCGCGTCCAAGGCTCGGGCCGGCTCGGGTTGATCTTCCCGGCCCCCGCGGGTAGGGTCCGGCGACCTCAGCGGGATAGATCGAGATGAGCGAACGCGGGATCCCTTCGGATCATTCCCTCGCGGCGCAGGACAGCGCGCCCCGGGCGACGGCCTGTATCGTGCTTGCGGATGGCCAGGTTTTCTACGGCCACGGCTTCGGCGCGGCCGGCGTGGCGGTGGCGGAGCTCTGCTTCAACACCGCGATGACCGGCTACCAGGAGATCATGACCGATCCCTCCTATGCCGGGCAGATCGTCACCTTCACCTTCCCCCATGTCGGCAATGTCGGCGTCAATGCCGAAGATGACGAGACGGCCGATCCGGTGGCCGCCGGCATGGTGGTGAAATGGGATCCGACCGAACCGTCGAACTGGCGGGCGGCGGGCGACCTGCCGAATTGGCTGTCGCGGCGCGGGCGGATCGGCGTCGGCGGCGTCGATACGCGGCGGCTGACCCGGGCGATCCGGCTGCAGGGCGCGCCGCACGTGGCGATCGCCCATGATCCCGAGGGCGTCTTCGATCTCGACGCGCTGCGGGCCAAGGCGCGCGCCTTTCCCGGGCTGAAGGGCATGGACCTCGCCCGCGATGTCACCTGCGCCCAGAGCTATCGCTGGGACGAGATGCGCTGGGCCTGGCCCGAGGGCTATGTCCGGCGCGAGGGGCCGGGGCGCCGGGTGGTGGCGATCGACTATGGCGCCAAGCGCAACATCCTGCGCTGCCTCGCCAGCGCCGGCTGCGACGTCACCGTCCTGCCGGCGACCGCGACGGCCGAGGATGTGTTCGCCCATGATCCCGAGGGACTGTTCCTGTCGAACGGGCCCGGCGATCCCGCGGCGACCGGCGAATATGCCGTGCCGATGATCCGCGAAATCCTGGAGCGGTCCGACATGCCGATCTTCGGCATCTGCCTCGGCCACCAGATGCTGGCGCTCGCGGTCGGCGCGCGCACGATCAAGATGAACCACGGCCACCACGGCGCGAACCATCCGGTCAAGGAACTGGCCACCGGCAAGGTCGAGATCACCTCGATGAACCACGGCTTTACCGTCGACAGCCAGACCCTGCCGCCGGGGGTGATCGAAACGCATGTCTCGCTGTTCGACGGGTCGAACTGCGGCATCGCGCTGACCGACCGGCCCGTCTTCTCGGTGCAGCACCACCCGGAGGCGAGTCCGGGACCTCAGGACAGCTTCTACCTGTTCGAGCGGTTCGTCGGATCGATGCGCCAGCGTCAAGGCTGACCGCGATTAATGGTTACGTTTCAATAACCTTAAGCTTTTCTTAAACTGAACGTATCAAGCTCGCATCAGTTGTATGCGAGTTTGTCATGGCCCGTGTTCTGCCGTTCGTTCCCGCGGCTTTCGATCCTGCCAAGGCGGCGATCCCCCGCCCCCAGCGCGCCTTGCTGGGGGATGTCCTGGTCAAGGCGGGGGCGCTCGATTCACGCCGCCTCGCCCAGGCGCTGGAGCAACAGCGGGCGCAGGACCAGCGGCTCGGCCATATCCTCGTCGTCAACGGAGCGATCTCGACCGAGGAACTCGGCGCCGCGCTGTCGCACCAGTCGGGGCTCGGGCGGGTCGACCTCGCGGCGAGCCCGGTGGATACCACGCTGCTCGCCGATCTCGATCCCTATCGCTGCCTCGAACTCGAAGCCGTGCCCTGGCGGCAGATCGGCGGGACGCGGGTGGTCGCGATCAGCAATCCGGACGCCGCCGGCGCGGCGGAGGAACTGTGCGGCGCCGGCGCCGAGACCGTCGCCTTCGCCATCGCCTCGCCCGAGGATATCCGCCGGGCGATCAGCGACGGCTTCAAGCGCCGGATGCGCGACGACGCGCGCGACCGTTGCCCCGAAAACCTCAGCTGCCGCGGCTGGGGACAGGCCCGCCGGCGCTGGCGGTTGCTCGGCGCCTGCTGTCTCGCGCTCATCGGCATCGCCTATGCGCCGCTCCTCGCGCTCCAGGCGCTGATGGCCTGGATCCTTATTGCCAACGGCATGACCATGGGGCTGCGGCTCGTCGCGCTCTTCGCGCGGGTAAAGTCGGGGCGCCGCGTCTTCGCGGGCGACACGCCGCGGCTCGCCGACTACAAGAAGCTGCCTTGCGTCTCCGTCCTCGTGCCGCTCCTGCGCGAGGAGAAGGTGGCGCAGAAGCTGATGGAGGGACTGGCGGCGCTCGACTATCCCGCCGCCTTGCTCGACATCAAGCTGGTGCTCGAGGAGCATGACGCGGTCACGCGCGCGGCGATCGAACGCATGGGCCTCGCCCCCAACATGGAAATCATCAGCGTGCCGGCCGACGGGCTGCGCACCAAGCCGCGGGCGATGAACTACGCCTTGCCCTTCTGCCGCGGCGAGATCGTCGGGGTCTACGACGCCGAGGACCGGCCGGAGAAATCGCAGATCCGCGTGGTGGTCGAGCATCTGCGCGACGCGCCGCCCGACGTCGCCTGCGTGCAGGGCTATCTCGATTTCTACAATTCCAACCGCAACTGGCTCGCCCGCTGCTTCACGCTGGAATATGCGATCTGGTTCCGGGTGATCCTGATGGGGGTGCAGCGCCTGCGCCTGCCGATCCCGCTCGGGGGCACCACGGTCTTCTTCCGGCGCCGCGTGCTGGACAAGATCGGCGCCTGGGACGCGCATAACGTGACCGAGGACGCCGACCTCGGCATGCGGCTCGCCCGGTTCGGCTATCGCTGCGAGATGATCCCCACCACGACGCTGGAGGAGGCGAATTTCCGCGTCCTGCCCTGGATCAAGCAGCGGTCGCGCTGGCTCAAGGGCTACGCGATCACCTGGGCGACGCATATGCGCGATCCAAGGCAATTGCTGCGCGATCTGGGGCTTCGCGGCTTTCTCGGGTTTCAGGTGCTGTTTCTCGGGGCGCTGACCTCGTATCTGTCGCTGCCGCTCTTCTGGCTCATCTGGGTCGCGACGGCCGGCTTCGATTTCGCCTTCTGGGAGACGTTTCCGGACGGGTTGCGCCACGCCTTCATCGGCTCGATGGTGCTTGGTCAGGGGGTGATGCTGACCATCGCCTATATCGCCGCGCGGGATTCCGGCCGGCCGGGCTTCTGGCCCTGGATCTTCATCCTGCCCTTCTACTGGCCGATGGGCGCGGTCGCCGCTTATCGCGCCATCGCCGAGGTGTTCTACGCACCCTTCTACTGGCACAAGACCGAGCACGGCGTGGCCGCCGCCGGCGACCGCGACCCCGCCTGACGCGCGTTCAGCGCTCCGCCTCGATCTTCAGCCGCGTCTCGAAGGCGCGGCTGATATGCTGGCGGATCGCCGCGTCCGCCGCGTCGCCATCGCGCGCCTCGATCGCGCGCACGATCGCCTCGTGTTCCTCCAGCGCCCGCGCGCCGCGGCCCTCGGCGGCGAGCGAGGTGGTCGCGACCAGCGCCATCGTGCGGTGCACCATGTCGAGCTGCTGGACGAGATAGCGATTGTGGCTCGCCATGTGGATCTGGCGGTGAAACCGCTTGTTGGCCCGGGCGAGCAGGTCGGGCCGGCCGACGAGATCGCCATCCTTGCGCACCATGTCCCACAGAACGCGAACCTCCTCCGGCGCCGCGTGCTGCGCCGCGAGCCGCGCCGCCAGCCCCTCGAGCTCGGCGCGCACCACGTAGAGCTCGCCGAGCTGGTCGTGGTCGAGGCTCGAGACGACGAGGCTGCGGCCGTCGCGGGCCAGCACGCCCTGGGTTTCCAGCCGTTGCAGGGCTTCGCGGATCGGGGTGCGCGACACGCCGAAACGCTCGGCCAGCTCGGATTCGACCAGCCGGTCGCCGGGCCGGAAATCGCCCTGATCGATGGCTTCGAGGACGAGATAGAAGGCGTCCTTCTGGTTCTGCGTGTTGGAGGCCATCGAGTTCCTTCAAGGGGCGGCGCGCGCCCCGACCCTATCCCGCGCGGGACGCGGAATCGAGAGGGGCCGAGCGCGCGCCGGCCGTCCTTGCCGGCGCCGGGCGGGACCGGTAGATTGGGCCCATGCCGCGCAGCGCCTTCGCCCATGTCGAGACCTGGGTCTTCGACCTCGACAACACGCTCTATCCGCCGGAGGTCCGGCTCTTCGACCAGATCGAGGCGCGGATGACCGCCTATGTCATGCGGGTGCTCGGCGTCGAGCGCGACCATGCGAACACGCTCCGCCGCGACTATTGGCGCAACCACGGCACCACGCTGGCCGGCCTGATGCACGAACATGCGCTCGACCCCGAACCCTATCTCGCCGAGGTTCACGACATCGACCTGTCGATGGTGCCCGAGGCGCCGGAGCTTCGCGCCGCGATCGGCCGGCTGCCCGGGCGGCGGGTGGTCTATACCAACGGCTCGCGCGAGCATGCGCGGCGGGTGACGCGGGCGCTCGGCCTCGACGGCGCCTTCGACGCGCTCTACGGCTTCGAGGACGCGGGCCATGTGCCGAAGCCACAGGCCGCCGCCTTCGCCGCCATCTTCGCGCTCGACGGGCTCGACGGGCGGCGGGCGGCGATGTTCGAGGACGATCCGCGCAATCTCGAAGTGCCGCACGCGCTCGGCATGCGGACGGTGCTGGTCGGCGACGCCGAGGACGCGCCGCATGTCCATTACCGGACCGACGATCTCGTCGCGTTCCTCGACCGGATCGGCGGCTGAGAATGGAGCGGATCGAGACCGATATCCTGATCGCCGGCGGCGGGGTCGCAGGCCTCGGCGCGGCGGCGGTGCTGGCCGCGCGCGGCTTCGACGTCGCCTGCGTCGATCCGGTGCCGCCGGTGACCAGCGCCGAGGCGGAGGGATCGGACCTGCGCTCCACCGCCTTTCTCGGCCCCGCCGTCGCGCTCCTGACAGCCGCCGGGCTCTGGCAACGGCTGGCGCCCCACGCGGCTCCGCTGCGGCTGATGCGGATCGCCGACGCCGGCGGCGCCGAGATGGCGATCCGCGAGACGGCGGATTTCGTCGCCGACGAGGTCGGGGCGGAGGTCTTCGGCTGGAACCTGCCGAACTGGCTGCTGCGGCGCGAGATGGTGGCGCATATTTCCGACCTGCCGAACGCCCGGCTGATCGCGCCGGCGGCGGTGGCGCATGTCACGCCGCGATCGCGGGAGGCGCTGGTCCGGCTGTCGGACGGGCGGTCGGCGCGGGCGACGCTGGTGATCGCGGCGGACGGGCGCGACAGCGGCCTGCGCGCGGCGGCGGGCATCGGCGTCCGCCGCTGGGGCTATGGTCAGAAGGCGCTGGTCTTCACCATCACCCACGCCCGGCCGCATGACGGGATTTCGACCGAGATCCATCGGACCGGCGGCCCCTTCACCCTCGTGCCCCTGCCCGACCGCGACGGCGCGCACCGCTCGGCGGTGGTCTGGATGGAGACCGGGCCGCGGGCGGCGGATCTCGCCGGCCTCGATACCGAGGCATTCGAGGCGGCGTTGAACGCGCGGGCCTGTGGTGTCCTCGGACCCTTGCGCCTGGAAAGTCCGCGCCGGCTCTGGCCGATCATCAGCCAGCTGGCCGACCGGCTCGACGGGCCGCGGCTGGCGCTGGTCGCCGAGGCGGCGCATGTGATCCCGCCGATCGGCGCGCAAGGCCTGAACATGAGCCTCGCCGACATCGGCGCGCTGGCCGATCTCGCATCCGAGGCGCGGGACGCCAGCCGCGATTTCGGCGGGGCGGAGGTGCTCGGGCGCTACCACCGCGCCCGCCATGCCGAGATCGTGGCGCGGGTGCTGGCGGTGGACGCGCTGAACCGCGCGGCGATGGCCGAGCCGATGGCGCTCCGCGATCTCCGCCGCGCGGGCTTGCGTCTGCTGAGCGGGACGACGCCCCTGCGCCGGACGGCGATGCGTCTCGGGCTTGGCGCGCGATAACACCGCCGCTGATCTGAGTTCCATCGCGGTCGCGTGCC
>JBGAJI010000124.1:0-8203 GCA_044225035.1 Amaricoccus sp.
TGGTATCGGCCCGGCGCCGGGCGCGACGCCGCCGCCGAATACCGCGCGGCGCATATCCCGGGCGCGCGCTTCTTCGATATCGAGGATATTTCCGACGACCAGTCCGAGCTGCCGCACATGGCGCCACCGGTCGAGAAGTTCATCAGCCGCGTGCGCGCGCTCGGCATCGGCGACGGCCACCGCGTGGTGATCTACGATGGCGCCGGCCTGTTCAGCGCCGCGCGCGCCTGGTGGCTGTTCCGCCTGTTCGGCAAGGAAGACGTGGCCGTGCTCGACGGCGGCTTGCCGAAATGGCTGGCCGAGGGGCGGCCGGTGGACGACGCCACGCCCTTCCCGCGCGACCGGCATTTCACCGCGCGGCGGAACGCGGGGCTGGTGCGCGACGTGACCCAGGTCGCGGCCAGCGCCAAGCTCGGCGATGCGCGGATCGTCGATGCGAGGTCGCCCGCGCGTTTCCGCGGCGACGAGCCGGAACCGCGCCCCGGCCTGCGCTCGGGCCATATCCCCGGCGCGGTGAACGTGCATTACGCCAGCCTGCTCACCCCGGCGGGCACGCTGAAGCCGGCGGAGGAACTGCGCGCGATCTTCGCGGCGGCCGGCGTCGATGTGACGAAACCCGTCATCACCACCTGCGGCTCCGGCGTGACGGCGGCGATCCTCAGCCTCGCGCTCGAAGTCGTCGGCAGCCGGTCGCACGCGCTTTACGACGGGTCCTGGGCCGAGTGGGGCGCCTATCCGGATCTCAAGGTCGAACGCGGGTGAGGCATTCCCATGCTGCGTAGGGCGGGAGAGCGTGTCGAATACGTGGTCACCCATCTCGAGATGCGGGCGCGGCCGACCCATCCCCGCCCGCACATGCCGGCCGGACCGGTCTCGATGCTGGTCGCCGCCGAACGGCCGCCGGTCTGGTACTTCCTGCAACTCTACGACGCCGTCGGCCGTGACTATGAATGGACCGACCAGCGCGACCGGCCGACGGAAGAGCTTGCCTCCCTGCTCGCCGATCCGGACGTCACGCTTTGCACGCTGGTCCGCGCTGGCTGGCCGCATGGCTTCTTCCTGCTCGACGGGCGCGAGCGGGGCGCCTGCGACCTCGCCTATTTCGGCCTTGTGCCCGAGGCTGTGGGACGCGGGCTCGGCACCTTCCTGCTGAACGCCGCCGTGCACATGGCCTGGGACCGCGCCGCGACGACGCTCGTCACGGTGAACACCAATTCGCTGGACCATCCCCGTGCCCTGCCGCTTTATCAAAAGGCGGGGTTCGAGCCGGTCCGGCGCGAATCCCTGAGCCGGGTTCTGACCCGCGACCGCGAAGTGATCGGCGCCTGACGCCCATTGATCTGCAACCGGCCCATTGACCTGAAACCCGAAGGACATGCCATGCTCGAGGCGCTGACGGCTCCCGCACCCGACAAGATCATTGAACTGATGGGGCTCTACGCGGCCGATCCGCGGACCGACAAGCTCGATCTCGGCGTCGGCGTCTACAAGGACGCCGCGGGCCGCACGCCGATCATGCGCGCGGTCAAGGCCGCCGAACAGCGGCTGTGGCAGGAACAGACCACCAAATCCTATGTCGGGTTGCTCGGCGACCTCGGCTTCGTCGCGGCGATGCGCGACCTCATCTTCGGCGCGTCGGTCCCGCTCGACCGCGTCGCGGGCGCCCAGACGCCGGGCGGCACCGGCGCGGTGCGGCAGCTTTTCGAACTGGCGCGGCTCGCCAATCCCGATGCCACCGTCTGGTACTCCGATCCGACCTGGCCGAACCATCCGGCGATCCTGAAGTATCTCGGCATCCCCGCGAGGACCTACCGATATTTCGACGCGGCGACCCGCAGCGTGGATTTCGAGGGGATGATCGCCGACCTTCGCGGCGCGAAGGCGGGGGACGTGGTGCTGCTGCATGGCTGCTGCCACAACCCGACCGGAGCGAACCCGACCTTCGCCGAATGGCAGGCGCTGACCGATCTCTGCCTCGAGCGGGGGCTCGTGCCGATGATCGACCTCGCCTATCAGGGCTTCGGCGACGGCCTGGAGGAGGACGTCGCGGGCGTGCGCCACATGGCGTCTCGCGTACCGGAGATGCTGGTCGCCGCCAGCTGCTCCAAGAACTTCGGGCTTTATCGCGACCGCGTGGGCGCGGCCTTCACCGTCTCGGCGACCGCCGCGGTGAACCCCATCGCCAAGGGCAATCTCGCCACGCTGAACCGGCTGAACTATTCCTTCCCGCCCGACCATGGGGCGAAGACGGTCGGCATCATCCTCGCCGATCCCGGCTTGCGCGCCGACTGGGTGGCGGAGCTCGAGGCGATGCGTCAGGGCATGCTGACCCTGCGGTCCGGCCTCGCCGAGGCGCTGCGCCGGGCGACGAATTCCGACCGGTTCGATTTCGTGGCGACCCACCGGGGAATGTTCTCGCGCCTCGGCGCCACGCCGGAACAGGTCGCCGCGCTCAGGGCGGACCATGGCATCTACATGGTCGGCGACAGCCGGATCAATATCGCCGGCCTGCCCGCCGAGGGCCTCGACCGGCTCGCCACCGCCATCGCCGCCGTGGGAGCCTGACGACCCCGGCGGGCGATCAAGCCGGCGCGCGCCGTCCTTTGGACGCGGGCCCGCGTCGGTCGAAGGGAGAGAGGCGGCTCAAGGGGCGCGGGTACCAGACGCGGCCCGGGTCGCCACCCGCTCCCTGTGCAGGGTGTAGAGGCCGGTTCCCGCGACCAGGGCGGCGCCCGCGAGGGTCCAGGCGTCCGGCCATTCGCCGAACAGCAGGATGCCGTTGACGATGGCGAAGACGAGAAGCGTATAGCGGAACGGCTGGACGAAACCGATGTCCCCCAGCCGCATGCCATGCACGCTGAACACATACCCGAAAAGCAGGCCGATGGCGGCCACGCCCAGCAACGCCAGATGCGAAGGCGCGATCGGCGCCCAGTCGGACAGGAGCGTGGCCAGCGCCGCCGCCAGCGTCAGCGCGACCGAGGTCGCCAGCGCCACGGCGAGCGCCGGCGCGCCCGCGCTCATGCGCCGGGTGCTGAGATCGCGCAGCACGATGAAGCCGACCGCCGCCAGCGCCGACAAGGCATAGATGTTGAACCCCTCGGTTCCCGGCCGGGCGATGATCAGAACCCCGAGGAAGCCGACCGAGATCGCGACATAGCGCCGCCAGCCCACCGGCTCGCCGAGGAACGCGGCCGCCGCCAGCGTCACGGCCAGCGGGACGCTCTGGATGATCGCGCTCGCATTGGCGATCGGCATGTGGAAGAGCGCGGTCAGGAAGCTGACCGTCCCCCCGATCTCGGCGACGGTGCGCAGCAGGATCAACCGCCGGTCGCTCCGCCCTGGGCGAAAGCGGAGACTGCCGTCGCGGGCGGCCAGGGCGGCGATCAGCGCCGTCGCCATCAGGCCGCGCAGGAATACCGCCTGGAACAGCGGCAGGTCGGCGCCGACCAGCTTGATGAAGGCGTCGTTGAGGCTGAAGCCGGCCATGCTGATCACCATGAAGGTGGCCGCCCTGCTGTTCTCGGTAAGGGCCATCTCAGGTCTCGCGCCCGACGACGAGCAAGGTCGTGGCAAGGCCGAGCGCCGAGCAGACGAGCATCAGCCAGACCAGCGGCCAGGCCCCGGTTCCGGGGCCGAGCATCGCCCCGGCCAGCGTCGCGAGCAGCGCGCCGCCGCCGATCATCAGCGCGCCGGCGAGGCCGGAGGCGCTGCCGGCCAGCCGGGGCTTGGCCGAGACGATGCCGGCATTGGCGCTCGGCAGCAGCAGGCCGTTGCCCATGCCGACGAATCCGAGCGTGCCGAAGAAAAGCCCCGGCTCCGCGAGGCCGAGCGCAATCTGCGCCACCAGGGCGACCAGCGCAACGGTCGCGACGATTCCGCCGGTCAGCATCATGCCGATCAACCCGACCCGGCTCGCGAAGCGTCCCGACAGGAAATTGCCGACGAGATAACCGAGCGCGATCAGCCCGAAATAGAAGCCGAGCGCCGAGGGGCCCATCCCCAGCACCTCCGTCGCCACCCACGGCCCGCCGCCGAGAAAGGCGAAGAAGGCGCCGGAGGCCAGCGTCGCGGTCAGCGCATAGCCCCAGAACATCCGCGAGCGCAGCAACTCGGGATAGGAACGGACCTGCGCCATGAGGCTCGCCGAGGGCGCCGCGTTGGTCTCGCCGAGATCGGCCCAGGCGAGCGCCATGACCAGCGCGCCGACGGCGAAGGTCGCGATCATCACCGAGGCCCATCCGAACGTCTCGGCGAGATAGCCGCCGGCGACCGGGCTCAGCATCGGCATCAGCGACATGCCCATGGTCACATAGCCGATCTGGCTCGCCGCCTCGTCCATCGGCACGGTGTCGCGCACGATCACCCGGCTGAGCACGATGCCCGAGGCGACGCTGGCCTGCGCCATGCGGAAGCCGAGGAAAAGCTCGATGGTCGGCGCGAAGGCGCAGCCGATGGTGGCGACGAGAAAGACGGCGAAGGTCCAGAGCAGCACCGGCCGCCGCCCGAACCTGTCGGACATCGGCCCGATGACGAGCTGCAGCAGGCCGGTCAGCCCCAGATAGGACGAGACGGCCAGCGCCGCCACGGAATAATCCGCGCCGAAATGCCGGGCGAGTTCGGGCAGCGCCGGCAGGATCATGTTCATGTTGAGCGCGGAAAGACCGGCGATCGCCACCAGCGTCACGATATGCGGCGGCGTGCGCCGGTCGAGCCAGACCGGCGCGGACGGCGCCATTTCCGGCGTGGTGTTGGGCATCGTGTCCTTCGGCATCTCGCGCGCCTTTTCCTCCCCCCGGCCGTCAAACGAAAAAACCCGGCCGTCCGCGAGGACCGCCAGGCTTTCGAGCCGGATGATCCGGGGTTTTCCCCGGCGTCGTTCGGTTCTTGTCGCCGTCCCGCCCCCGGAGGGGCCAGACGGTCGTCGGTTCAGTCGACCAGCGTTATCGAGCTGGCCGAGGTCCGGCCATCGCGGCCGGATTCAAGTTCGTAGGTCACCTTCTGGCCGTCGGCGATGCCGCGAAGGCCGGCGCGCTCCAGCGCCGAGACGTGCAGGAACACGTCCTTGCCACCCGCGTCGGGCTGGATGAAGCCAAACCCCTTGGTCGCGTTGAACCATTTGACGGTGCCGTTTGCCATTAAGTCGTCTCCGGATCACCCGCGCGCGACATGCGGCGGCTTTGGTACAGTCAAACCAGAATCGAAAGTCTGACCGGCGAGACGACGAGCAGCAAATTCAATAGATGTAACTCTACCGCCCGTCCGTCTACGGCAAAATGGCCGTTATTTCAACCTCGAACCTCCGCGTCGCGCAGGCCGAGCACGTCGAGCATGTCGTATTCGCCCGGCTCCCGCCCCTGCCCCCAGATCGCCGCGCGCACCGCGCCCCGCGCGAAGAGCATCCGGTCGGTGGCGATATGGCCGAGGGTCAGCCGCTCGCCCGGGCCGGCGAGGATCACCTGATGCTCGCCCACGACGTCGCCGCCGCGCAGGCTGGCAAAGCCGATCGCGCCGGGCTTGCGCGCTCCGGTCAGCCCGTCGCGCCCGCGCTCGGACATTTCGTCCAGCGCGACCCCGCGCCCCTCCGCCGCCGCCTCGCCCAGCATCAACGCGGTGCCCGAGGGGGCGTCGACCTTGTGGCGATGATGCATCTCGACGATCTCGATGTCGTATTCCGGGCCGAGCGTCGCCGCGACCCGCCGCGTCAGCTCGGTCAGGAGATTGACGCCGACGCTCATGTTGCCGGCCCGCACGATCACCGCGTGCCGGGAGGCCGCGCGCAGCCGGGCAAGGTCGGCCGGCGCGAGGCCGGTGGTGCCGACGACATGGGCCAGCCGCGCCTGCGCCGCCAGCTCGGAATGCGCCACCGTCGCCTCCGGCGTGGTGAAATCGAGCGCGGCCTGCGAGCGGGCGAAGACCTCGAGCGGATCGTCCTCGACCGTCACGCCCAGCGCCGCCCCGCCCAGCGCCTCGCCGAGGTCGCGACCGACCCAAGGGTGCCCCGGCCGGACGGTCACGCCGGAGAGGCGGGCGCCCGGCGCCTCGATCACCGCTTGCGCCAGCATCCGGCCCATGCGGCCGGCCACGCCGACGACCGCGATCCCGACATCGTGCGCCCGTTCGTCCTGCAAAACCGCCTCCCGCGCCGCCCTTGACTTCACCGGTCCGCGATAGGATGTGACGCGGATGGCAAAGACAAGACCCCTCTCCGGCGCCGGGCCGAACCAGCGCCAGCTGCGCGTGGCGGAGGTGATCCGCCGCGCGCTGTCGGATGTGCTGGCGCGCGGCGACGTGCATGATCCCGAGCTCGGCTCGGTCTCGATCACCGTCGCCGAGGTCCGCGTCTCGCCCGACCTGCGCCATGCCACCGCCTTCGTCCTGCCGCTCGGCGGGGTCAATACCGAGGGCGTGCTCAAGGCGCTGACCCGCAACCGGCACGAGATCCGGCGGCTGGTCACCGGCCAGATCGACCTGAAATTCTCGCCGGACCTGACCTTCCAGGCCGATCGGCGCTTCGACCAGATGGACCGCACCCGCGACCTCCTCGACTCGCCGGAAGTCCGGCGCGATCTCGATCCCGACTGACGGGCGGATCGGCGCGATGGCGAAGAAGCGGCGCGGCCAGCCGGTGCATGGCTGGCTCCTGATCGACAAGCCGGCGGGCATCGGCTCCACCGCCGTGGTCTCCAAGGTCCGCTGGGCGTTCGGCGCGCGAAAGGCCGGGCATTCCGGCACGCTCGACCCCGCCGCGACCGGCTTGCTGGCCGTGGCGCTGGGCGAGGCGACGAAGACCATCCCTTACGTCACCGACGCCGAGAAATCCTATCGCTTCACCCTGCGCTGGGGCGCCGCGACCAGCACCGACGACGCCGAGGGCGCGGTCATCGCGACCAGCGCGGCGCGCCCGGACGAAGCCGCGATCCGCGCCGCGCTGCCCGCCTTCACCGGAGATATCCTGCAGGTACCCCCACAGGTTTCGGCGGTGAAGGTCGAGGGAGAGCGCGCCTATGATCTCGCCCGCGCCGGCGAGCTGCTCGATCTCGCGGCGCGTCCGCTTCATGTCTCGCGGCTGGAGCTCGTCGATACGCCGGACGCCGATACCGCCACCTTCGAGATGGATTGCGGCAAGGGCGGCTATGTCCGCGCGATCGGCCGTGACCTCGGGCGGACGCTCGGCTGCCTCGCCCATGTGGTCGCGCTGCGCCGGCTCTGGTCCGGGCCCTTCGACGTGGCGGACGCGGTCGGCCTCGATCTCATCGACGCGCGGGGGCCGGATCTGGCCGCGCATCTTCTGCCCGTCGCCGCCGGCCTTTCCGGGCTGCCCGAACTGCCGGCGACGGCCGAGGGCGCGGCGCGCCTCGCCAACGGCAATCCGGGGATGGTGATCGCGTCGCATGTCGCCTATGGCGACGAGGCCTGGGCGAGCTACGCCGGCCAGCCGGTCGCCATCGGCACCTACAAGGCGGGCACGCTCCATCCCTTGCGCGTCTTCCGCTTCGACGAGGACTGACGCGGCGCCTTGGCGTCGGGTCCCGGACCGGCCTCGCGTCCTGCGAGCATGGCCCTTTCCATCCGCCGCGAAACCCGGTATAGCGGCGCCGCCGCGCGGGGTTGCCCGACGGCCCGCCTCGCTCCCGACCCCGCTGGACGACATCCCGGCCGCGGCCGACGCGAGAAACGGTATTTCGGCTCTTGCAAGAAGGAATGTCCCGATGTCGATCACGCCCGACGTGAAAGAGAAGCTGATCAAGGAATACGCGCCCAAGGCCGGCGATACCGGCTCGCCCGAGGTGCAGGTCGCGATCCTGACCAGCCGCATCAATACGTTGACCGAGCATTTCAAGCAGCACACCAAGGACAACCATTCCCGGCGTGGCCTGCTCAAGATGGTATCGCAGCGCCGCAAGCTGCTCGACTATGTCAAGAAGAAGGACGAGGCCCGCTATCAGACGCTGATCGGCCGCCTCGGCATCCGTCGCTGACACCGCCACCCCCCGAGCGCGCCGGCCCGGCGCGCTCGCCTTATCTGGCGCCGGGGCGGGGCGCGGAACCTTTCCAAAACCGTCCGACCGCGGCGCGGCGCTCCCGACCCCGAGCGCCGCTTGATCCGTTCCCAACGGGGTCGCGGCGTCCGCCAAGGGGCGGCGCCGTCATGCAAGGAAAAGACATGTTCAACGTCGTCAAGAAATCCATCGAGTGGGGC
>JBGAJI010000011.1:0-33273 GCA_044225035.1 Amaricoccus sp.
CGATTTCGCCGCCGAGCTGCGCAAGATCGAGAAGGACATCGCCGCCTCGACGCGTCGCGGCCCGTGGCGCGCCTTGGGTATCGCGGCGCTCGCGGGGCTGGTCGCGGGCTTCCTGCTCCGCCGCTGATCGTCATGCTCAGCCTCGCCCGCATGTTCCTGTCGCTGGGCGGCGCCCAGGTGACGGCGGTCCGCGACCAGGTGGCGCGGCGATTCGTCTATTTCGCCCTGCTCGGCCTTTTCGGGCTGATTTTCCTCATCTTCGGCCTCGCGACCGCGACCGTGGCGCTCGCCGAGCGCTTCGGGTTGCTTGTGGCGCTCGGGATCATGGCCGGCGCCGCGCTGTTCCTCTGCCTCTTCGTGCTCGTCCTCTGGAAGCTCGCCGACCGGCGGGCGCGGGCGCTGGCCGCCGAACGGGCGGAACTTCAGCGCCGGGTGCGCCAGCTCGCCATGCTGTCGGCCATCGGCACCACGCGGCCGAAGGCGTCGCACCTCGTCGGACTGGGCGTCGTCGCCGCCGCCGTCATGCTGATCCTCGGCCATCTCGGCGGAAAGGACACGAACGAGAATTCGTGATCCCAATTTAGAACGATTCCATATTGCGGTCCAAGGGCCTCCTCCTGTAGCGTCCTCTCAGGGTCACGGGGATGCCCGTGAGCGAAGGATTTCAAGCAAGGGGACGTGGCGATGAAGGGCGACGCCGGAGTAATCGACTATCTGAACAAGGGCCTGCGCAGCGAGCTGACGGCGGTCAGCCAGTATTGGCTCCACTATCGCCTGCAGGCCGACTGGGGCCTTGGCAAGCTGGCCAAGAAGTCGCGCGCCGAGAGCATCGAGGAGATGGGACACGCGGACAAGCTGATCGACCGGATCATCTTCCTCGAAGGCCATCCGAACCTGCAGACGCTCGACCCGCTGCGCATCGGCGAGACCCCGAAGGAGACGGTCGAATGCGACCTCGCCGCGGAGCTCGACGCCGTCGCGCTCTACAAGGAAGCGCGCGACTATTGCGAGAAGGTACGGGACTATGTCTCGAAGAACCTTTTCGAGGAACTGCTGACCGACGAGGAAGGCCATGTCGACTTCCTCGAAGTGCAGCTTGGTCTGATGGAGCGGATCGGCACCCAGAACTGGGATCAGCTCAATGCCGAGCCGGCCAACGAGGTTTCGGAGGAATAAGCCCTCCGTCGTGAACACGTCGGTCCCGGCAAGCCGGGGCCGACGCCCTAACCCGCGTCGGTGATCCAGCCCCGGCGCCGGGCGGAGTCCAGCGCCGCCTCCACGGTCGGGGCATAGCGCACCAGCGGCGGGCGGGCGCCGTGGGTCAGGAACTCGCGGCGCAGTTCCGGGGTGGTCCCGGTCAGATAGATCGCGATCCCCCGGCGCTTGGCCTTGTGCGCCAGCCCCTCGATCATATGCGCGGCCGAGCTGTCGACCAGGGTGACATCGGCGAAATCGACCACCAGGAGCTTATGCGCGTCCGAGATGCGCTCGAGCACCGCCCCGACGGTCGAGACCGCGCCGAAGAAGACCGCGCCCCGGATGTGATAGATGAGCACATCCGGCCGCGCCCCTTCCTCGGCATAGGGCGCGCGGTCTTCGTCGTCGCGGTCCGCGCCGCCGGTCGCGACCTCCACCGCCTGCGACATGCGGTGGATGAAGAGCAGCGCCCCGAGGGTGAAGCCGACCAGGATCGCCTCGGTCAGGTCGCGGAAGATGGTGAGCAGCAGCGTCACATAGAGCACCGCGGCGTCGCCGCGCGAGGCGCGGGTCAGGGCGGCGAAGGCCGGCTTCTCCACCATGTCCCAGGCGACCAGCGCCAGCACCGCCGCCAGAACCGCCAGCGGGATATAGCCGGCCAGCGGCGCGGCGACGAGCAGGAACACCAGCAGAAAGACGCTGTGCAGCATGCCGGCGACCGGCCCATGCGCCCCGGCGCGCACATTGGTCGCGGTGCGGGCGATGGTCCCGGTCACGCAAAAGCCGCCGAAGAGCGCCGAGCCCATGTTGGCGAAGCCCTGCGCCACAAGCTCGGTATTCGACCGGTGCCGGCGCCCGGTCATGCCGTCGGCGACGACGGCGGAGAGCAGCGACTCGATCGCGCCGAGCAGGGTGAAGGAGATCGCCGCCGGCATCACCGCCGCGATCTTCTCCAGCGAAAAGCTGGGCAGCGCCGGCATTGGCACATCGCCGGTCAGCGCGCCGAAGGTCGAGCCGATGGTCGCCACCGGCAGCGAGAAGGCCCAGGCGAGGACGGTCGCGGCCACCACCGCGATCAGCATCCGCGGCCATTGCGGCCGGGCGACCCGCATCCAGATCATCGCGCCGATCGAGGCGGCCGACAAGGCGCAGGTGGCGAGATCGAGCGTCGGCAGCGCGTGCCACAGCGCCGGCAGCTTCTCGATCAGCGGCCCCGGCTCCGGCCCGTCGAGCGTCAGGCCGAGCAAGGGCTTGATCTGGCTCGCGAAGATGATCGCGCCGATCCCGGCGGTGAAACCAACCGTCACCGGAAAGGGAATGAACTTGATATAGGTGCCGAGCCGCAGCGCGCCGACCGCCAGCAGCATCAGCCCCGAAAGGAAGGTGGCGAGGATCAGCCCGTCGATGCCGTGCGCCTGCACCGTCGCGGCGATCAGCACGATGAAGGCGCCGGCCGGACCGCCGATCTGGAACCGGCTGCCGCCGAGCGCGGACACGAGGAAGCCGCCGACGATCGCGGTGATCAGCCCCATCTTGGGCGTGACGTCCGAGGCGATGGCGATCGCCATCGACAAGGGGAGCGCCACGATCGCCACCGTCAGGCCGGCGACCGCGTCGGCCCGCAGCTGCCGGGCGCCATAGCCTTCGCGCAGGGTGGTGACGAGCTTCGGAACGAACTCGGCATTCGGAAACAGCGCGGAACTCGGCATGTCGGGAATAGTCACTGGAAATGAGCTTTCGCGTTTGTCGCGCCTTTGCCGCGCGATCGCAAGGCGCGATGCGCGACACCGACGGAATGGCTGGCCGGCGCCTGAAATGACGCGTCGCCGGCGCGCGCGAACGGGCCGCCGAACGCCACGGGCCCGGCGACCCGCGGTTTCGGCACTCCTCCCCACCCTTGGGTCTCGCACGGGGCGCGATTGCTTCGCGTCCGGCGTCCGGCTACCCTGCCTTGAACCCGAGGAGGCGACATTGATCCGGATCATTGCGTTTCTCGCCGTCTTGGTGCTCGGCGTCCCCGCCGCCGGCGCGATCGAGGCGCGGCTGGTCTGGATGGGCACCGGCAGCGTGGCGGGGGTGTATTTCCCGGTCGGCGTGTCGCTCTGCCGCCTCGTCAACCAGACGCGGCGCGAGCATGGCATCCGCTGCGCCGCCCGGGTCAGCGAAGGCTCGGTGGGCAATCTCGCCGGCCTGCGCGGCGGCTCGCTCGATCTGGCGCTCGCCCAGTCCGACAGCCAGGCCGATGCCTGGCGCGGAACCGGGGATTTCGCCGACAGCGGGCCCGACACGGGCTTGCGCTCCGTCATGTCGCTGCATTCCGAGCCGCTGACCATCGTCGCCCGGCGCGATTCCGGCATCGCCAGCCTCGCCGACCTGACCGGCAAGCGCGTTTCCATCGGCGCCGGCCAGCGCGCGCTGATGGGCAAGCTGATGGCCGAACTCGGCTGGACCGAGGCGAGCTTCGCGGCGATCGAGGAGGTGCCGCCGGGCGATCTCGACACCGCGCTCTGCGGCGGGGCGATCGACGCCTTCGTCTTCGCCGTCGGCCATCCGGCGCTGGTGATGCAGGAGGTGACCGGGCTCTGCGACACCGTGATCCTGCCGGTGACCGGGCCGGCGGTCGACGCGGTGATCGCCGCCGATCCCGCCTATTTCGCCACGGTCATCCCCGGCGGCCTCTACCGGGGGACGCCGGCCGACGTGCCGACCTTCGGCGTCGGCGCCACCCTGGTCGCCCGCGCGGATGTGCCGGAGGATGTGATCTATACGGTAACCCGGGCGATCTTCGATGATTTCGATACGCTCATCGGCCTCGACCCCGCGCTCGCCACCCTCGACCGCGACGAGATGATCCACCGCGGCCTGACCGCCCCCCTCCACCCCGGCGCCGAACGCTACTATCGCGAGCAGGGGTGGTTGCCGTAGGGGGCTTAGGGCGCGATGCGCCGCGAGGGGTCATTCCGTCTCGCCCCGCACCGCGCCGTTACCAGGGCGACTTGCCGTCTGGTTCCACGAAGTTACCGCTGCCTGTGGCGTTCAGCGCGTATTCCGCGGGCAACCGTGCGCCCTCTTCGGGGGGCATTGTGCCATAGCCGGTCAGATCCGTTTTCACGAAGCCGGGGCTGATCGAGTTCACCTTGATATTTGTGCCCCGCAGTTCTTCGTTCAGTTGGATCGTCAGCATGTTCAGCGCCGCTTTCGAGGCGTTATAGCCGATGAACCGCTGCGAATAGTAGGCCGAGGACGGATCGGCGTTCTGCGTCAGCGACCCGAGCGCGCTGGACAGGTTGACGATCCGTCCTTCGGGCGCGGCGCGCAGCAGGGGAAGCATGGCCTGCGTCACCGTCAGCGCGCCGATGAAGTTCACCTCCATCACCCGCCGCACGGCATCGATCGAGGCCTTGCTGGGCGGGGCGTCGGCAAAGTCGAAGATCCCGGCGTTATTCACCAGAATGTCCAGACGTCCATGCCGCGCGGCGATTGCAGCCGCCGTGGCCGCGATTGTTTCCGGCTGGTCGAGGTCCAGCGGAACCGCGGTCAACGTCAGACCGTACTTGGCCAAGGCTGCGACGGCCTCGGCCCCTCGCGCCCTGTCGCGACTGCCGATCAGGACATGGACATCGGCCTGCGCCAGCTTGCGGGCGATCTCCAATCCGATGCCCTTGTTGCCTCCGGTCACGAGTGCGATGCGGTTTTCGAGCATTTGCGTGGTCCTTCATGGATTTGATTGCAATATATGAAGGAACCTTCGTATTTTGGATTCGCATATGCCGCCCCACACCCCGCGGGCCTCTAAGCCTCGGAAAACACCGACACAAAGCCGATCTCGTGTCACTGTGGAGGCGATTTTCGAGGCGACCATTCAGGTTTTGCTGTCTGAAGGGATGGTGCGCCTTACAACAACGCGGGTGGCCGAGCGGGCGGGCGTTTCCGTTGGCACAATGTATCAGTACTTTCCGAACAAGCAGGCGCTCGTCATGGCCCTGAACGAACGCTACCTGAATGCGTTGGCCGAACGCGTCGAGGCGACCTGCGCCGGAATAGCCGGTCACCCTGCCACGGAGATGGTCGCAGCGCTGATCGAGACGTATTGGACCGCCAAGACCGAGCGCGCTGAACTGACGCGGGCGCTCTACCGTTCCGTCGCGGCACTGGACAACAATGCGCTGATGCATGCTTTCGCGGCGCGGGTGGATGCCGCGACCATCGCGATGTTCCGTCAGGCGCCTGACCTTCCGGTGGAGGATGCCGAAGCGATCAACCTGACGCTGACAACCGTTATCTATGGCGCGGTACGCAACGCCTTCGAGCGCGAGTTGGGCGTGGAACAGATTGCGGCGGTGAAAGCCCGCTTGACCGATATGTGTTGCGCGTGGCTGGTCAACCTTCATCGCCAGACGCAAATGACCGATTTGTGCTGAAACCCGACATGCGCAACCCGACGCTAACCCCGCCCGCTCCCCAACACCCTGTCCGTCAGCCCGTCGATGGCCAGGGCCGCGGCGCCCATCGCCCACAGCCGGTCGCCCCATTTGTGGACGCGGACCTGCGGTGGCGGGCGGTCGAGGGAGAGGGCGTTGTCGCGCATCTGGTCGAGGACGCGGGCGCCGTAGAGGAAGTCGTAGCGCATCTGCTCGCCCGAGAAGATGATGAGCGCCGGGTCGAAGATATTGACCAGATTGGCGAGGGCCATGCCCAGCATCCGCCCGGCCCGGCTGAAGATCGACAGCGCCATGGGATCGCCGGCCTTGGCGGCGGCGAACAGGGCGTCGAGCTCGGCCTGCCGGTCCCGCTGGTGCGCGCCGAGGTCGAGCGCGGTCGTCGCCTCGCGCAGCAGGGCATAGTCGGCGACATAGGCCTCGAGACAGCCGCGCTGGCCGCAGCGGCAGAGCGCGCCGTCGAGCTCGACCTTGGTATGGCCGAACTCGGCGCCGATGCCGCGGCCGCCGCGATAGAGCTTGTGGTCGAGGACGATGCCGATGCCGACGCCATGCTCGATGGTGACCACCAGGAACTCCGGCACGCCGCGGCCATAGCCGAACCATTGCTCGGCCAGCGCGGCGAGATTGGCGTCGTTGTCGAGGAACACCGGACAGCCGAAGGCGGCGTCGAGCAGCGCGCCGAAATCGACGTCGCGGGCGCGAAAGCACGGGCTCCAATGCACCAGCCGCCGGCTCGCCTCGAGAAAGCCGGGCAGGCCGACGCCGAGACAGTCGAGCGCCTCGAAATCGCGGCCGAGCCGGCGCAGCGATTCGGCGACGGCGTCGCGGAGATGGCCGACGACCGGCGCCGCCGTCGCGCTGCCCCGCGGCATGCGCGCGACATGGTGCAGCTGCTCACCGCCCTCGAAATCCATCAGGGTGACGGTGATATGATCCTCGGAGATCTTGGCGCCGCCGACCAGGAACGCGTCGGGCCGCAGCCGCAGGAGCACGCGCGGACGCCCGCGGGCGCCGCCGCGTTCGCCCGCTTCCGGCGCCGCGTCCAGCACCTCCTCGACCAGCCCCTCGGCCACCAGCTCGGCGGTGATCGAGGTCACGGTCGCCGCGCTTATCCCGGTATCCCGCGCCAGATCGACCCGCGCCGCGCGCCTCAGCCGCCGGATCGCCGCGAGAACGGCGCGGCGGTTGCGCAGGCGCAAGCCCTGCGGCTGAGCGGGCAGGCCGTGCGGCATTCACCCGCCCCCGAGCCGACGGCGGTTCGGCGACTTAAATTCGGAAGGCGAATTTTCTTTTCGCAGTCGCGGCATGCAGCGATCCTTTCGCGGCGCAACATGGTTCTGCAACCACCGTTTCACGCCGATTCAAGGCGAAAATAGGCGCCGGATTTACCATCCAAGTCAAAATAAATTTGACATTCGAATTTAATCACGGAAATCTCCCGCCAAGAATGCCGTCCCGGCTGGAATCGGAGCCGGGCGGTGAAAAGTCGGTTCATGCCGCAACGGGAGGACTTCCGCATGAAATCGTTCTCAATCCTGGCCGCCGCCATCCTGGCGTCGGGCCTGGCGACCACGGCCATGGCCCAGGGCGTGACGGTCGGGGTCAGCTGGTCGAACTTCCAGGAAGAGCGCTGGAAGACCGACGAGGCGGCGATCAAGGCCGCGCTCGACGCGGCCGGCGCCAAATACATCTCCGCCGACGCGCAAAGCTCGTCCGCGAAGCAGCTCTCGGATGTCGAGAGCCTGATCGCCAGCGGCGCGAACGCCCTCATCATCCTCGCCCAGGACAGCGCGGCCATCGGCCCGGCGATCGAGGCGGCGGCGAACGAGGGCATCCCGGTCGTCGGCTATGACCGGCTGATCGAGGATCCGCGCGCCTTCTACCTCACCTTCGACAATGTCGAGGTCGGCCGGATGCAGGCCAAGGCGGTGTTCGACAAGGCGCCCAAGGGCAACTACGTGATGATAAAGGGGTCGCCCACCGATCCGAACGCCGATTTCCTGCGCGGCGGCCAGCAGGAAGTGCTGCAGAAGGCGATCGACGCGGGCGACGTCAAGATCGTCGGCGAGGCCTATACCGACGGCTGGCTGCCCGCCAATGCCCAGCGCAACATGGAGCAGATCCTGACCGCGAACGACAACAAGGTCGACGCGGTGGTGGCCTCGAACGACGGCACCGCCGGCGGCGTGGTCGCGGCGCTGACCGCGCAGGGCATGGAGGGCATCCCGGTCTCCGGCCAGGACGCCGACGCCGCCGCGCTGAACCGCGTCGCACTCGGCACCCAGACGGTGACCATCTGGAAGGACAGCCGCGAGCTCGGCAAGGAAGCGGCGGAGATCGCGCTGGCGCTGGCCGGCGGCACCGCGCCGGAAGCGGTCGAGGGCGCGCACAAATGGACCTCGGCCGGCGGCGTCGAGCTCAATTCGCTGTTCCTGACCCCGGTGCCGATCACCAAGGACAATCTCGACGTCGTCATCGACGCCGGCTGGATCAAGAAGGACGCGCTCTGCGCCAGCGTCCCGGCCGGCTCCGCCCCCGCCTGCGGGTGATGAAACCCCGGAGCGGGGCCACGCCCCGCTCCGCCTGATCGGGGCGTCGGGCAGCGTTCCGCTCGGGATCTTCGGACGTGGGTGACAGGAGGGCGCGGGAATGAGCCTCGTCGGCAGGGCGGCCAAGTCGCTCGAGATTGATTTGCGGCTCGTGGGCATGATCGGCGCCCTCGTGGTCATCTGGCTGGTGTTCGACGCGACCACCGGCGGGCGGTTCCTGACCCCGCGCAACCTCTTCAACCTGTCGGTCCAGGCCGCCTCGGTGGCGGTGATGGCGACCGGCATGGTGTTCGTGATCGTCACCCGGCATATCGACCTCAGCGTCGGCTCGCTGCTCGGCTTCGTCGGCATGATCATGGGTACGCTGCAACTGCACTACCTGCCGGGGATCGTCGGCGCCGGCGGCGGCTCGATCTGGATCCTGGCGGTGCTGGGCGGCATCGCCACCGGCGTGCTGATCGGCGCCTTCCAGGGCTATATCATCGGCTATCTCGGGGTTCCCGCCTTCATCGTGACGCTGGGCGGGCTCCTCGTCTGGCGCGGCGCGGCCTGGTGGGTGACCAGCGGCCAGACCGTCGCGCCGCTCGACCCGACCTTCAAGCTGCTCGGCGGCGGTACCGGCGGCACGCTCGGCGCGACCTGGAGCTGGGTGCTTGGGCTCGTCTCCGCCCTCGCCGCGGTGGCGCTGATCTTCGCCTCGCGCCGGCGCAAGGCGTCGCACGGCTTTCCGGTAAAGCCGCTCTGGGCCGAGATCACCGTGGCCGGCGTGGTCGCCGCGCTGATCCTCGCCTTCGTCGCGCTGATGAACGCCTATCCGGTGCCGGAACAGGCGGCGAAGAACATTCTCGCGGCGCGCGGCCAGCCCATCCCGGACGGGCCGATCAACATGGCGCAGGGCGTGGCGATCCCGGTCGTCATCCTGCTCGCCGTCGCCGTGGTGATGACCGTCGTCGCCCGGCGCACCCGCTTTGGCCGCTATATCTTCGCCACCGGTGGCAACCCGGACGCGGCGGAACTGTCGGGCATCAATACCCGCCTCCTGACCGTGAAGATCTTCGCGCTGATGGGCGGGCTGACCGCCATCGCCTCGGTCATCGCCTCGGCCCGGCTCGGCGCGGTCGGCAACGACCTCGGCACGCTGGACGAGTTGCGCACCATCGCGGCGGCGGTGATCGGCGGCACGGCGCTGTCGGGCGGCATCGGCACCATCTATGGCGCGATCATCGGCGCCCTGATCATGCAGAGCCTGCAATCGGGCATGGCGATGGTCGGCGTCGACGCGCCGCTGCAATCGATCGTGGTCGGCGTGGTGCTGGTGCTCGCCGTGCTGATCGACATCATCTACCGGCGGAGGACCGGCGCATGACGCATCTGGACCAGATCGACCGGGGGACGCCCCTCGTCGACATGCGCGACATCTGCATCAGTTTCGGCGGCGTCCATGCCGTCGACCATGTCAGCGTCGATCTCTATCCCGGCGAGGTGGTCGGCCTGCTCGGCCATAACGGCGCCGGCAAGTCGACGCTGATCAAGATCCTGTCCGGCGCCTATCAGGCCGATACCGGCGATATCCTGATCAATGGCGAAAAGGCCGACATCCGCTCGCCCCGCGACGCCCGCCGCTACAATATCGAGACGATCTACCAGACGCTGGCGCTGGCCGACAATCTCGACGCCGCCTCGAACCTCTTTCTCGGGCGCGAACTCGTCACGCCGCTCGGCTTCGTCGACGACGACCGGATGGAGGCCGAGACCCGCAAGATCCTGAAGCGGCTCAATCCGAACTTCCAGAAGTTCCACGCCCCGGTGAAGGCGCTCAGCGGCGGCCAGCGCCAGTCGGTCGCCATCGCCCGCGCGGTCTATTTCAACGCGCGCATCCTCATCATGGACGAGCCGACGGCGGCGCTCGGCGTCAAGGAAACCCAGATGGTCGGCGAACTCATCGAGCAGCTCAAGGCCGAGGGGATCGGCATCTTCCTGATCAGCCACGACATCCGCGACGTGATGGCGCTCTGCGACCGCGTCTCTGTGATGAAGAACGGCAAGCTCGTCGGCACCGTCCGGGTCGGGGACGTGACCGAGGACGATATCCTCGGCATGATCATCCTCGGCAAGCAGCCGGCGGGTCCGCTCCAGTGACCGCCCAGCCCCAGCCCACGCGCCCCGCCCCATGCCCGGCGCCCGGCCAATCGCCGGAAGCGCCGCGTCGGCGCCGCTCCGGCTCGGCCGTTTCGCCCGCGGCGCGCTTCACCGATCGCGCTTGCTTCGCCCTCTCTCCGGCGCCGGTCCACGAGCGGACAGGGCGCCGGGAAATTTCACCGTCCCAAGCTTCGGCCTGAATCCCATGTATCTCGGCATCGACATCGGCACTTCCTCGGTCAAGTCCGTGCTCTTCGACCGCGACCAGCGCCTGCTCGCGCAGGCGAGCGAGGCCCTCACCATCCAGCGGCCCCGTCCCGGCTGGTCCGAGCAGGATCCGGAAGCCTGGTGGACGGCCGTCGTCGCCACCATCGACGCCATCGCGCGGCTGCGTCCGCTCGCCGGCCTGCGCGGCATCGGCCTCTCCGGCCAGATGCATGGCGCGGTCTGCCTCGACCATGACGACCGGGTGCTGCGGCCGGCGATCCTGTGGAACGACGGCCGCGCCATGGCGGAATGCGTCGCGTTCGAGGCCGCCTGCCCGCGCTCGCGCGAGATCGCCGGCAATATCGCCATGCCGGGCTTCACCGCGCCGAAGCTGCTGTGGCTCCGCGCGCATGAGCCCGAGATCTTCGCCCGGATCGATACCGTTCTCCTGCCGAAGGACTATGTCCGCTTCCGGCTGACCGGCCATCATGTCTCGGACATGTCCGACGCCTCCGGCACGCTCTGGCTCGATGTCGCGGCGCGCGACTGGTCCGACGACCTGCTCGAGGCGACCGGCCTCAGCCGCGCCCATATGCCGCGCCTCGTCGAGGGCAGCGCGCCGTCCGGCGAGCTCCTGCCCGATCTCGCCAGCCGCTGGGGCATCGCGGGGCCGGTGATCGTCGCGGGCGGCGCCGGCGACAACGCGGCGGCGGCCTGCGGCGTCGGCGTCGTCACCCCGGGCAGCGCCTTCGTCTCGCTCGGCACCTCGGGCGTGCTCTTCGTCTCCAACGCGCGCTTCTCGCCGAATACCGACGGCGCGGTCCATGCCTTCGCCCATGCGATCCCCCACATCTGGCACCAGATGGGCGTGATCCTCTCCGCCTCGGACAGCCTCGAATGGCTGTCCCGCGTCGCAGGCCGCAAGCCCGCCGAGCTGGCCGGCGCGGTGAGCCTCGAGACAGGCCCGAGCCCGGTGACCTTCCTCCCCTATCTCTCGGGCGAGCGCACGCCGCACAACGACGCCGCGGCGCGCGGCGCCTTCGTCGGCCTCGCGCAATCGACCGGCCTCGCCGACCTGACGCAGGCGGTGATGGAAGGCGTCGCCTATGCCCTCGCCGACTGCCAGCGCGTGCTCGCCGACGCCGGCACCGACTTCGCCTCGGCGCTGGCGGTCGGCGGCGGCGCGCGGTCGGAGACCTGGCTCCGGATCATCGCCTCGGTCCTCGACCGCCCGCTGGAAATCGCCGCCGACAGCGACGTCGGCGCGGCGCTCGGCGCGGCCCGCCTTGCGATCTGCGCGGCCGAGGGCGCGAACCCGGCCGAGATCTGCGCCCCGCCGCCGATCCTGCGCGCCATCGAGCCGGAACCCGCCCTCGTCGCGCGCTACCGCGAAGGCCATGCCCGCTATCGCGCGCTCTATCCCGCATTGAAGGAGACGACCCTGTGAGCGATTTCTTCCAAGGCATCGCGCCGATCCCGTTCGAAGGGCCGGACAGCGAGAACCCGCTCGCCTTCCGCTTCTATCAGCCCGAGGCGCTGGTGCTCGGCAAGCGGATGGAGGACCAGCTGCGGCTGTCGATCGCCTATTGGCACAGCTTCGCCTGGGAGGGCGGCGACCCGTTCGGCGGCCGGACCTTCGACCGGCCCTGGTTCGGCGGCGGCATGGAAGCGGCGCGGCTCAAGGCCGAGGTCGCCTTCGAGATGTTCGACATCCTCGGCGCGCCCTTCTTCGCCTTCCACGACCGCGACATCGCGCCCGAAGGCCACAGCCTCGCGGAATCCAACCGCAACGTGCGCGAGATCGCCGATTATTTCGCCCAGCGGATGGAGACCAGCAAGACCCGCCTGCTCTGGGGCACGGCGAACCTGTTCTCGAACCGTCGCTTCATGTCCGGCGCCGCGACCAATCCCGATCCCGAGGTCTTCGCCTACGCCGCCGCCCAGGTGAAATGCGCGCTCGACGTGACGCACCAGCTCGGCGGCGCCAATTACGTGCTCTGGGGCGGGCGCGAGGGCTACGAGACGCTGCTCAATACCGACATGGGGCGCGAGCTCGACCAGCTCGGGCGGTTCCTCTCCAAGGTGGTGGATTACAAGCACCGGATCGGCTTTCCCGGCGCCATCCTGATCGAGCCGAAGCCGCAGGAACCGACCAAGCACCAGTATGACTACGACGTCGCGACGGTCTACGGCTTCCTGCGCCGCTTCGGGCTGGAGAAGGAGGTGAAGGTCAATATCGAGGTCGGCCACGCGGTGCTCGCCGGCCATTCCTTCGAGCATGAGATCGCCACGGCGGTGGCGCTCGGCATCTTCGGCAGCGTCGACGCCAACCGCAACGACTATCAATCCGGCTGGGACACCGACCAGTTTCCGAACAATGTGCCGGAACTCGCGGTGGCGATGACCGAGATCCTGAAGGGCGGCGGCTTCACCACCGGCGGCTTCAATTTCGATTCGAAGCTGCGGCGGCAGTCGCTCGATCCCGAGGATCTGATCGCCGCGCATGTCGGCGGCATGGATGTCTGCGCCCGCGCCCTGCTGGCGGCGGCGGCGATCATCGAGGACGGCGGCCTCGCCCGCGCCGTCGCCGACCGCTATGCCGGCTGGGAGACGCCCGAGGCGCGCGCGATGCTTGCCGACGCCGACCTCGCCGCGATCGCGGCCTGGGTCGACCGCGACGCCATCGACCCGCAGCCCCGCTCCGGCAAGCAGGAAATGCTGGAGAACCTCGTCAACCGCTTCGTCTGACCCCCGAGCCCCGATCCCGCCAGCCGGCCCTTTCGCCGACCCGGGGCTCAGCCCTCCAGCGCGCCGGAAGCCTAAGCGATCCCGTCTCCGCTGGCTTCTCCCAGTTTCATATAGGCGGAATTCCTATCGGGCAGGACGAGGGGCCCCGCCAACAGGCGGGGAGAAACAGACTCGCGGCCAACAGGCCGCCCCTTGAGCGGCCGCGGAGCGGCCGCCGGGCCCAAGGGCTAGCCCCGCGGGAGCCCCCCTCACGCCCAAGGCGCGGCATTGACCACTTGCTTTCCGGCGCGAACTCCCGCGCAGTGGGGGAAAACGTCGGGAGGAGTCGCCGATGTTCACCGCGACGATGGATTTCGCGCTGGGCGAGGAGGTCGACGCGCTGCGCGCCCTGGTCCAGTCCTGGGCGCTGCGGCGGCTGGCGCCGATCGCGGCGCGGATCGACCGCGAGAACCGCTTTCCGCCCGAGCTCTGGGCCGAAATGGGCGCGCTCGGCCTGCTCGGCATCACCGTGCCCGAGGAATATGGCGGCGCGGGGATGGGCTATCTCGCCCATGTGGTCGCGGTCGAGGAAATCGCGCGGGCGAGCGGATCGGTTTCGCTGAGCTACGGCGCCCATTCGAACCTCTGCGTCAACCAAATCCGCTTGAACGGAACCCAAGCGCAAAAGGCGAAATATCTGCCCGACCTCGTCTCCGGCGCGCGGGTCGGCGCGCTTGCGATGTCCGAGGCCGGGGCGGGATCGGACGTGGTGTCGATGACGCTCCGCGCGCGCAAGCGAAACGATCGCTTCGTGCTCGACGGCGCCAAATACTGGATCACCAATGGACCGGACGCCGATGTGCTGGTCGTCTATGCCAAGACCGACCCGGAGGCCGGGGCGCGCGGCATCACCGCCTTCCTGATCGAGCGGTCGATGCCCGGCTTCTCGACCAGCGCGCATTTCGACAAGCTCGGCATGCGCGGCTCGAACACCGGCGAGCTCACCTTCGACGGCGTCGAGGTGCCGTTCGAGAACGTCCTCGGCGCGGAAGGCGGCGGGGTCAAGGTGCTGATGTCCGGCCTCGACTATGAGCGGGTGGTGCTGTCGGGCATCGGCCTCGGGCTGATGCAGGCCTGCCTCGACCATATCATGCCCTACCTGCGCGAGCGGCGGCAGTTCGGCGACAGTATCGGGAATTTCCAGCTGATGCAGGGCAAGATCGCCGACATGTATACCGCCCTCGGCAGCGCGCGGGCCTATGTCTACGCCGTGGCGGCGGCCTGCGACCGGGGCGCGGTCACCCGCCGGGACGCCGCGGCTTGCGTGCTCTATGCCAGCGAGCAGGCGATGGCGCAGGCGACGCAGGCGGTGCAGGCGATGGGCGGCGCCGGCTATCTCGCCGACAGCCCGGTGGCGCGCATCCTGCGCGACGCCAAGCTGATGGAGATCGGCGCCGGCACCTCCGAGATCCGGCGCATGTTGATCGGGCGCGAAATGATGCGGGTGCCGGATTGAACGGCTTTCTCGACGGGGTGGCGCCGACGCCGAACGTGCTGCATGCGCGCTTCCCCGGCTTCGTCGAGGCGATGGACTGGGTCAGCGCCGGCATCGACGCGGCGGCGATCGCCATCATCCTGATCGGCGCCCTGCGCTTTCTCGCGGGCTTCCTCGGGGCGGAGATGAGCCGCGACCGGGCGGCGCGCATGGCCGGGATCGACCGGCACCGGATGGAGCTCGGCCGCTATATCCTCGCCGGGCTGGAACTCCTGATCGTCTCCGACATCATCCATACCGCGCTCAGCCTGCGGCTCTCCGATCTGCTGTTCCTCGGCCTGCTGGTGCTGATCCGCTCGGCGATCAGCTTCTTTCTCGACCGCGAAATCCGCGACATCCGGGCGGAACTGCGCGAATGACCCGCCTCGTCTCCGCCATCGATACCGGCTCCGAGGCGTTCCGCGCCAACCGGGCGGCGCATCTCGCCGCGCTGGCCGAGATCGCGGCGGCGGCCGAGGCGGCGGCGGCCGGGGGTGGGCCGGAGGCCGCCGCCCGCCACGCCGCGCGTGGCAAGCTCGCCCCCCGGGCGCGGGTGGCCGCGCTGCTCGACCCCGGCGCGCCGTTCCTCGAAATCGGCGCCACCGCCGCGCATGGTCTCTACGACGGCGCCGCGCCGGGCGCCGGGATCATCGCCGGAGTTGGCCGGGTCACGGGGCGACAGGTGATGGTCATCGCCAACGACGCCACGGTGAAGGGCGGCACCTATTATCCGATGAGCGTGAAGAAGCATCTGCGCGCCCAGGAGATCGCCGCCGAAAACCGGCTGCCTTGCGTCTATCTGGTGGATTCCGGTGGGGCGAACCTGCCGAACCAGGACGAGGTCTTCCCCGACCGCGAGCATTTCGGCCGGATCTTCTACAACCAGGCCAATATGTCGGCGCGCGGCATCGCCCAGATCGCCGTGGTCATGGGCTCCTGCACCGCCGGCGGCGCCTATGTGCCGGCCATGTCGGACGTGGCGATCATCGTGCGGAACCAGGGCACGATCTTCCTCGCCGGCCCGCCGCTGGTGCGCGCCGCCACCGGCGAGGTGGTCACGGCCGAGGATCTCGGCGGCGGCGATGTACACACCCGCCTCTCCGGCGTCGCCGACGACCTCGCCGAGGACGACGCCCACGCGCTCGCGCTCGCCCGGCGCGCGGTGGCGCGGCTGAACCTCGCCCCGGCCGCGATCCCGCGCGGCGAGGATCCGGCCTGCGATCCCGAGGAGATACTGGGCCTCGTCCCCGCCGACCCGCGCGCGGCCTATGACATCCGCGAGCTTCTGCTCCGGCTGATCGACGGCGGCGTTTTCGATGAGTTCAAGGCGCGTTACGGCGCGACGCTGGTCTGCGGCTTCGCCGAGATCATGGGGATGGCGGTCGGCATCCTCGCCAACAACGGCGTGCTCTTCTCGGAAAGCGCGCTGAAGGGCGCGCATTTCATCGAACTCTGCAGTCAGCGCCGCATACCACTGATTTTCCTGCAAAACATCACCGGCTTCATGGTCGGCCGCAAGGCCGAGGCCGAGGGGATCGCCAAGGCGGGGGCGAAGCTCGTCACCGCCGTCGCCACCACCGCCGTGCCGAAGATCACGCTGATCGTCGGCGGCTCCTTCGGCGCCGGCAATTATGGCATGGCCGGCCGCGCCTATGGCCCGCGCTTCCTCTGGACCTGGCCGATGAGCCGGATCGCGGTGATGGGCGGCGAGCAGGCGGCCGGCGTTCTGGCCACCGTGCGGCGCGAGGCGGCCGAGCGGCGCGGGGAGGCCTGGGACGCCGAGGCGGAGGCCGCCTTCAAGGCGCCGACGCTCGAGGCGTTCGCGCGGCAGAGCCATCCGCTCCACGCCAGCGCCCGGCTCTGGGACGACGGGGTGATCGACCCGCGCAAGTCCCGCGCCGTTCTCGCCCTGTCGCTCGCCGCCGCGCTCAACGCCCCGATCGGCGAGACGCGCTTCGGCGTCTTTCGGATGTGAGCGGCATGTTCGGGCGGATCCTGATCGCGAACCGCGGCGAGATCGCCTGCCGGGTGATCCTGGCGGCGCGCCGGCTCGGCATCGGAACGGTCGCGGTCTATTCCGACCCGGACCGCCCGGCGCGGCTTGTCGCGCTGGCCGCCGCCGCCGCGCGCCCCGGGCCGGCGCCGGCCGCCGACAGCTATCTGAACGGCGAGGCGATCATCGCCGCGGCCCTGGCCACGGGGGCGGAGGCGATCCACCCCGGCTATGGCTTTCTGTCGGAGAACCCCGATTTCGTCGAGGCGGTGACCGCCGCCGGGCTCACCTTCATCGGCCCACCGGCGGCGGCGATCCGCGCGATGGGGCTGAAGGACGCCGCGAAGGCGCTGATGGCCTCGGCCGGCGTGCCGGTGGTCCCGGGCTACCAGGGGGCGGAGCAGGACCCGCGCTTGCTCGCCGCGCGGGCGGCCGCGATCGGCTATCCGGTCCTGGTCAAGGCGGTGGCCGGTGGCGGCGGCAAGGGCATGCGCCGGGTCGAGACGGCGGAGAGCTTCGCCGCGGCGCTCGAGGCGGCGCGCGGCGAGGCGCGGAGCGCCTTCGGCGACGACCGGGTGCTGATCGAGAAATTCATCCCGAACGCCCGGCATATCGAGATCCAGGTCTTCGGCGACACGCTGGGCGAGATCGTCCATCTCTTCGAGCGCGACTGTTCGCTTCAGCGCCGGCATCAGAAGGTGATCGAGGAAGCGCCGGCCCCGGGGATGAGCGAAGAGACCCGCGCGGCCATGGGGCGCGCGGCGGTCACGGCGGCGCGGGCGATCGGCTATGTCGGGGCGGGCACCATCGAATTCATCGTCGAAGGTTCGGGCCCGCCGCGCCCCGACGGCTTCTGGTTCATGGAAATGAATACCCGGCTGCAGGTGGAGCATCCGGTGACCGAGGCGATCACCGGCGTCGATCTCGTCGAATGGCAGATCCGCGTCGCGGCCGGCGAGCCCTTGCCCCTCCGCCAGGATCAGTTGCGCGTCGACGGCCACGCGTTCGAGGCGCGGCTCTATGCCGAGGATCCGGCGCGCGGTTTCCTGCCCTCCGCCGGCCTCTTGACCGAGGCGCGGTTCCCGCTCTCGGCCCGTATCGAGACCGGGGCGCGGCCGGGGGACAGGATCAGCCCCTGGTACGATCCGATGATCGCCAAGATCGTGACCCATGGGCCGACCCGGGTCATCGCGCTCGCCCGGCTGGCCGCGGCGCTGGCCGAGACGCGGGTCGCCGGATGCGCGACCAATCTCGGCTTTCTGTCGCGGCTGGCGCGGGACGCGGATTTCGCCGTCGGCGGCGTCGATACCGGGCTGATCGACCGGCGGCTGGCCGACCTGACCGCGGCGCGCCCGATGTCCGACGCGGCCCTCGCCGCCGCCGCGCTGGCGTCCCTCGACCCGGCGCGGGATGATCCGCTGGCCGGCTTCGCGCTCTGGGCGCCGCTGGTCCATGTCGCCCGGCTGGAGGTCGGCGGGGCGATCCTGACCGCTTCCGTCGCCACGCTCGGCCCGCGGGAGTTCCTAGTCGACGGGCGGCGGATCACGGTAACGGACTGGTCGGGCGACGAGATCACCCTGTCCGAGGCCGGTGTTTCTCGGCGGATCGGCGTCCATCGCGCTGGGGATGTGCTGACGGTGTTCGAGGGCGGCGAGGTCTGGGTCGCCCGCCTCCCCGATCCGCTGGCTGTCCTCGGCGCGGTGGCCGGGGGCGACGAGATCCGGGCGCCCATGCCGGGCATCGTGAAGCGCCTGCCGGCGCGGCCCGGGGAGGCGGTCGCCGCGGGCGAGGTGCTCGTGGTGCTGGAGGCGATGAAGATGGAGCATGCCCTGACCTCGCCGCGCGAAGGGATCATCGCAGCGGTGCCGGTGGCGGCGGGCGCGCAGGTGCCGGACGGCGCGTTGCTGGTCCGGCTCGAGCCGGAATAGGTCAGCCGCCGTCGCAGCCGGCGGGCGGCGGCGCGACCGGGGCGGGGTCGGCGAAGACCCGCGTCGCCCCGGCGCGGGCGAGGTCGCTGAGGCCGCCGCCGCCGGCTTCCAGATGCCGGGCAAGGGCCCGGCGCATCCGCGGCTCCCAGAAGTCGCGGATATGGAGCTCGATCCCGTGCTCGGCTTCCTCCCGCGGATAGGCCCGGAAGAAATCGGCGATCTGGTTCGTCATGCGCACGAGTTCGTCGGTGGCGTCGATCTGGGTCATGGGTGGGCTTTCTGCTTGGCCGCGGGCGTGGCGCGGGGACTTGCCGGCGCCGGGACTTGTCGCGAACCGGTGCGCGGACCGGGGCGCGGGTCGAACAGCATCACATCGGCGCCGGAGCGGCCGGCGATCACCATGCCGGCGACGGCGGCGACGCGCAGGGCCAGCGCGCTCGGCGCCGAGACGGCGGCCAGCAGCGGCGCGCCGATCATCGCCGCCTTCTGCGCCATCTCGACGCTGACCCGGCTGGACAGCAGGATGAAGCCTTGGCGCGCGTCGCGACCCTGGCGGGCCAGCGCGCCGGCCAGCTTGTCGAGCGCGTTGTGCCGGCCGATATCCTCGCGCAGCAGTTCGATCACCCCGCTCCGGTCGCAATAGGCGGCAGCGTGGGTGGAATGATTGGCCCGGTTCATCACCTGCGCGGCCGGCAATATGTCATAGGCCCTGAGCAGGGCGTCGCGGTCGGGTACCGGCCCCGAGACGCGCGGCGGCGGGCGCAGCACCGCCTCGATGGTCTGCGCGCCGCAGATGCCGCAGCCGGCGCGACCGGCCAGCGTTCGGCGCCGGTCCTCGACAGATTCGAGCCGGGCGGGGTCGAGCGTCAGGTTGATGACGAACCCGTCCGCCGCCTCGGCGACGCGCAGCGAGTCGATATTCCCGGCGCCCTCGACGATGCCCTCGGTCAGGGCGAAGCCGACCGCGAAATCCTCGAGATCTGCCGGGGTCATCATCATCACCGCGAAGGTCGCGCCGTTCAGCAGGATGGCGACCGGGGTTTCCTCGGCAAGATGCCAGGCGGCGGCGCGCGCCCCGCCCGGCGTCACCAGGCGGCCAGCGGCGACCGGCGAGACATCGGGCTCCGTGCTGTCGAGGCGGCGGATCTCCATCTCGGACCGCTACTCCGCCGCCGTGACCGCGACGCGGTAGTTCGAGCGGCCGATCTCGGCGCGCTCCTCCTGCCAGGCCGAGGGCTGGTTCGAGCGGGTGATCTGCACCGCCGTCACCTTGTATTCCGGGCAGTTGGTCGCCCAATCCGAATTGTCGGTGGTGATGACGTTGGCGCCCGACAGCGGGTGGTGGAAGGTGGTATAGACCACGCCCTGCGGCATGCGGGGCGAGACCTCGGCGGTGAGGGTGGTGGCGCCGATCCGGCTGCCGACCGAGACGCGGTCGCCGGTCTGGATGCCACGCTCCTCGGCGTCGAACGGGTGGATCTCGAGAATATCCTCGGGATGCCAGGCGCTGTTCTCGGTGCGGCGGGTCTGGGCGCCGACGTTATACTGGCTGAGGATGCGGCCGGTGGTCAGGATCAGCGGATAGAAGCGGTTGGTCCGCTCCGGCGTCGGCACGTATTCGGTTATCATGAACCGGCCCTTGCCCCGCACGAACCCGTCGATATGCATGATCGGCGCCCCGTCGGGATAGTCGGCGTTCACCGGCCATTGCAGCGAGCCGACCGCGTCGAGCCGCGCGAAGCCGACGCCCGCGAAGGTCGGGGTCAGCCGGGCGATCTCGTCCATGATCGCGGCCGGGTTCTCGTAGCGCATCGGATAGCCCATGGCGGTGGAGAGGCGGCAGACCGCCTCGGTCTCGCTCATGCCCGACTTTTCGCGCATCACCGGCCGGACGCGGTTGATCCGGCGTTCGGCGTTGGTGAAGGTGCCGTCCTTTTCGAGAAAACTGGACCCCGGCAGGAAGACATGGGCGAAGGCGGCGGTCTCGTTGAGGAACAGATCCATGACGACGAGGCAGTCGAGCGCCGACAGCGCCGCGGTGACATGGGCGGTGTTCGGATCGGACTGGGCGATGTCCTCGCCCTGGACGAACATGCCGCGATAGCTGCCTTCGAGCGCGGCGGCGAACATGTTCGGGATGCGCAGGCCCGGCTCGTCGTCGAGCGCGACGCCCCAATCCGCTTCGAACAGATGGCGCGTGGCGTCGTCGGAAACGTGGCGATAGCCGGGCAGCTCGTGCGGGAACGAGCCCATGTCGCAGGAGCCTTGCACGTTGTTCTGGCCTCGCAGCGGGTTCACGCCCACGCCCTCGCGGCCGATATTGCCGGTGGCCATGGCGAGGTTGGCCATCGCCATCACCATGGTCGAGCCCTGGCTGTGCTCGGTGACGCCGAGGCCGTAGTAGATCGCGCCATTGCCTCCGGTGGCGAAGAGGCGCGCGGCGGCGCGCAGGGTCTCGGCCGGCGCGCCGATCACCTCGGCCAGCGCCTCGGGGCTGTTGCGCTCCTCGGCGACGAAGGCGCGCCAACGCTCGAAATCCGCCGTCTCGCAGCGCGCGGCGACGAAGGCCTCGTCGACCAGCCCCTCGGTCACCACGACGTGGGAGAGCGCGTTCATCATCGCGACATTGGCGCCGGGCCGCAGCTGGATATGATGCGCGGCCTCGATATGCGGCGAGCGCACGAGGTCGATGCGCCGCGGGTCGGCGACGATGATCCGGGCCCCCTGGCGCAGGCGCTGCTTCATCCGGCTGGCGAAGACCGGATGCGCGTCGGTCGGGTTCGAGCCGATCAGCAGGATCACGTCGGCCTTGTCCACCGACCTGAAATCCTGGGTGCCGGCCGAGGTGCCGAAGGTCATCTTCAGGCCGTAGCCGGTGGGCGAATGGCAAACCCGGGCGCAGGTATCGACGTTATTGTTGCCGAAGGCGGCGCGGATCATCTTCTGGACGACATAGACCTCCTCGTTGGTGCAGCGCGAGGAGGTGATGCCGCCGATCGAATCCTTGCCATGCGCCGCCTGGATCGCCTTGAACCGCGCGGCGGCGAAGGCGATCGCCTCGTCCCAGCTGACCTTGCGCCAGGGATCGGTGATGGCGTCGCGGATCATCGGCTCGGTCTGGCGGTCCTTGTGGGTGGCATAGCCGAAGGCGAAGCGGCCCTTGACGCAGGAATGGCCCTCGTTGGCGCCGCCGTTCTTCCAGGGCGTCATGCGGACCACCGTCTCGCCCTGCATCTCGGCCTTGAACGAGCAGCCGACGCCGCAATAGGCGCAGGTGGTGAGGACCGAGCGTGTGGGGGTGCCGCTTGCGACCAGCGTTTTCTCGACCAGCGTCGCGGTCGGGCAGGCCTGGACGCAGGCGCCGCAGGAGACGCAGTCGGAGGAGAAGAAATCATCGGCGCCGGTCCCGGGCGAGACCTTGCTGGCAAAGCCGCGGCCCTCGATGGTCAGCGCGAAGGTGCCCTGCACCTCGTCGCAGGCGCGGACGCAGCGCGAGCAGACGATGCATTTCGAGGCGTCGAACTGGAAATAGGGGTTGGAGACGTCGATCGGCGCCTTGTGGCCCTCGTCGAAATGGTTGGCGCCCTTCATGCCGTAGCGCACCTCGCGCAGGCCGGCGACGCCGGCCATGTCCTGAAGCTCGCAGTCACCGTTGGTCGGGCAGGTGAGGCAGTCGAGCGGGTGGTCGGAGATATAGAGCTCCATCACCCCGCGGCGCAGCCTCTCCAGCCGGGCGGTCTGGGTATGGACCACCATCCCCTCGCGCACCGGCGTGGTGCAGGAGGCGGGTGTGCCCTTCACCCCCTCGATCTCGACGAGGCAGAGGCGGCAGGACCCCCAGGCCTCGAGCGAGTCGGTGGCGCAGAGCTTCGGGATCGGCCGTTCGGCGAGCGAGGCGGCGCGCATGACGGAGGTGCCTTCCGGCACCGTCACCGGCAGGCCGTCGATGCTGAGCGTGACGAAGGCGCCCTCCCTCGCCGGTGTGCCGCGATCGACCTCCGACAGCGCGGAGGCGCGGAGGTTGCGAAGGTCGAGCGGGATCTCCTGGTGGAGGGTCATGGGCTGCGTCCTCTCAGTGAACGTGGCGGTGATGCGCGTCCGGATAGTGCGGATGCGCGTGGGTCACCGCCTCGTGCCGATGGCTGTGATAATGCGGGGTTCCCGGTGCGACCGGCGTCGCATGTTCGTATTCGTGCTGGTGATGGGCGTCGTGTCGGTGCCAATGCGCATGTTCCAGCGCCGGATGGTCATGGGCATGCGTGTGCCGCTCGGTCAGATGCAGCCAGACGCCGAGGCCCATGAGCCCGGCCGCGACGACCAGCGACGCGGTCAGCGGTTCGCCCATCAGCAGGGCGAGGACCGCGCCGAAAAAAGGCGCCACGGCGAAATAGGCGCCGGCCCGCGCGGTGCCGAGTCCGCGCAGCGCCACGACGAACAAGGTCAGGCTGATCCCGTAGCAGACAAAGCCGAGCGCCATGGCGAGGCCCGCGACGGGCAGGCCGGGCAGCGCCGCGCCGAGTGCCAGGGCGAGCATTGTGTTGACCATTCCGGCGCTGAGCCCCTTGACGCAGGCGATCCAGCTCGCATCCGTGAGCGAGACGCGGCGGGTGAGGTTGTTGTCGATCCCCCAGGCGAGGCAGGCGCCGAGCACGAGGAGCGAGGGGACGGGATCGGCGAAGCCGAGCGCGCCACCTGCCCCGGTGGACAGCACGACCGCGCCGGCGGTGATCGCCAGCATGCCGAGCGCGATCGCGGTGGTCGACATTTTCGCGGAACACGAACCAAGGCGATCAGCGCGGTGAACACCCCCTCGGCGTTCAGCAGCAGCGCGGCCGGAGAGGCCGCCATCCGCGACAGGCCGAGCATCAGCAGCACCGGCCCGACCACCCCGCCGGCGAGGATCGCCCCGGCGAGCCAGGGCCGTTCGTCGCGCGGCAGGACCACCACCGGGGCGCGGGTCGCGGCGCGCCAGAGGGCGAGACCGAGGCCGGAGCCGAGATAGAGCAGCCCGGCGAGCAGCACCGGATCGACCGCGCCGAGCAGGCGCTTGGCCAGCGGAGTCGCCACGCCGAACAGCAGCGCCGAGAGGAGCGCGGCCTGCACGGCGGGGATGGCGAGCGCGCGCATCGGCCTATTCCGCCGCCACCGGCGCCGCGCGATCGAAATCCTCGGGGAAGAGACGAATGGCGGACAGCACCGGCATAGAATTCAGCCCGCCCATGGCGCAGAGCGAGCCGTCGCGCATCAATTCGCACAGATCCTCGACCAGCGCGATATTGGCGGCGACCTTGTCCCCGCGCAGGATCTTCTCCACCGTCTCGCGGCCACGCACCGCGCCGACCCGGCAGGGCGTGCATTTGCCGCAGCTCTCGACTTCGCAGAATTCGAAGGCGAAGCGGGCCTGCCGCGCCATGTCGGCGGCGTCGTCGAAGACCACGATCCCGCCATGGCCGATGAGCCCGTCGCGCGCCGCGAGGCTATACGTCGAAGGGCGTGTCGAAGAGGGCGGGAAACAAGCCGAGAGGCCGCCCACCTGCGCCCATGACCGGCCGGCCCGGAGCCGTGCCGCCGCCGATGCCGTCCATGGTCGCCAGCGTCATGCCGGCGTGCCGAAGAGGCCGCCGTGGCGGATGTTGCCGGCGAGCTGGATCGGCATGGTGCCGCGGGAGCGCCCATGCCGAAATCGGCGTAGCGCTTGGCCCCGTCGGCGGCGAGATGTAGGGCACGGCGGTGAGCAGGCACGTTGTTGATGACGGTCGGCTGGCCGAAGAGGCCGGCGATGGCGGGGATCGGCGGCTTGACGCGGACCGTGCCGCGCAGCCCCTCGATGCTGTTCAGCATCGAGCTTTCCTCGCCGCAGATGTAGGCCCCGGCCCCGCGCCGCACGGCGAGGCGGAAGGCGCGCCCCGATCCGCCGACATCGTCGCCGAGCCAGCCGGCCGCCTCCATCACCGCGATCGCCGCCTTCATCTGCGAGATCGCGCGCGGATATTCCGAGCGGATATAGACATAGCCGGCCGTGGCGCCGGTCGCGAGGCCGGCGATGATCATCGCCTCGATCAGGACGAAGGGGTCGCCCTCCATCAGCATCCGGTCGGCGAAGGTACCGCTGTCGCCCTCGTCGGCGTTACAGCAGACGTATTTTTGCGCCGCGCTCTGGTCGAGCACCGTCTTCCACTTGATTCCGGCGGGAAAGCCCGCGCCGCCCCGGCCGCGCAGGCCCGAGGCGAGCACCTCGGCGCAGATCGCCGCCGGCTCCATCTCGAGCGCGCGGCGCAGGCCCGCGAGCCCGCCATGCGCCTCGTAGTCGGCGAGGTCCAGCGGGTCGATGACCCCGACGCGCGCGAAGGTCAGCCGCTCTTGCCGGGCGAGCCACGGCATGTCGCACGGACGTCCGAGCGCGAGCGGATGCGCGCCGTCGCCAAGGATCGCGTCCAGCACCGAGGCGGCGTCCTCCGCCGAGACCGGGCCGAAGGCGGTTCGCCCGGCGCCGATCCCGGCCTCGACCATCGGCTCGAGCCACAGCATCCCGCGCGAGCCGTTGCGGACGATCTCCAGCTCGACGCCCCGCGCCGCGGCGGCGGAGCGCAGCGCGGCGGCGGTTTCGTCCGCCCCGGCGGCGAGCGCGGCGGTATCGGCGGGGACATAGAGGCGCGTCATGCCAAGGCCTCGGCGACCGCCGCGTCGAACTTCTCGACCGTCAGCCGTCCGACCGGCCGGTCGCCGATCAGCGCCGCCGGCGAATGCGCGCAGAGGCCGAGGCAATAGACCGGCTCCAGCGTCAGCCCGGCGCGCGATGTCTCGCCCAAGGCGACGTTGTAGCGGTGGCAAATCCGTTCGATCAACGCGGCGGCGCCCATCGACTGACAGGATTCCGCGCGGCAGATCTTGACCACCACCCGGCCCGCGGGTTCGCGCCGGAAATCGTGATAGAAGCTGACCACGCCATGAACCTCGGCTCGGCCGAGGTTCAAGGCCCGTGCGATCACCGGCAGCGTGCTCTCGGCGACGAAGCCGCGGTCGTCGACGATCGTGTGAAGGATCTCCAGCAACTCCGCGGGTCGGTTGCCATATCGGGCACAGATGGCGGCCGCCGCCTCCGCGTGCGCGTCCGTCTCGTCGAGCATGGCATCTCTTCCTCCGGCGTGGCCGCCGTCACCCGGCCTGGCTTTTCTTTGGGCCGAGTATGCGCTGGGCAACCCCTGACTGCAAATCGCGGATATCTATGGGATGATCGGCGCCGCCGATGACGCGAAGCCGTGGGCGCGGCGCAACGTGGCTTCGAAATCGGCCGCCGCCTCGACCAGCGCGGCGAGAAGCGCCGGCTGCGGATCATGGGCGAGCGCGACGAGCCCGACGAGCGTCCCGACGCTCGGCTCGATCAGGGGGATGGCCCGCAGCCCCTCGGCCCCGCCGAACAGCGTGACGAAATATTCCGGCAGGACGCAGGCGAAGCCGCCGCCCTGGACATGGGCGAGCAGGGCGACGACGGAATTGCTCTCGATCATCGGTGCCGGCGGCGCGCCCGCCTCCTCGAAGGCGGCGTCGATGATCCGGCGGTTCTGCATGTCCGGGGTCAGCGCCACCAGCGCGTGGCGCGCCGCCTCCGCCCAGGTGACCTGCGCGCGATCGGCCAGCGGGTGGTCGGCGCGCAGGAACAGCCGAAACTGCTCGCGATAGAGCGGCCAGGTCGCGCCCGCCTCGACCGGCTCGTTGTCGAGATAGGTGATGCCGGCGTCGATGGTGAATTCGCCGAGCTCCTGCGCGATCTGCCGCGAGGTCCGCGACAGGATCTCGAACCCGACGCGCGGATAGCGGTCGCGCAGGGCCTGGGTCAGAGCCGGCACGCAGGGCATGGCGCTCGGGATCACGCCGAGGGTCATCCGGCCCTCCGGCGCGTCCGACAGCATGGCCAGCTCCTGCCGCATGCCGTCGAAATCCTCCAGGATGCGCTGGGCCCAGCGCAGCACCCTTTCGCCCTCCGGCGTCAGCCCGTGATAGCGCTGGCCGCGCAGCACGATCTGCACGCCGAGCTCGCTCTCCAGCTGGCGCACGCGACCCGACAGCGTCGGCTGCGTGACGAAACAGGCCTCCGCCGCGCGGGTGAAATGCTTCTCCCGGGCGAGGGCGATCAGATAGCGCAGCTGCCGGATGTCCAATTCGCGTCCTCCCGCCGAGGAGCTTGCAAAAGCCTCGCGGGATGGCAAGCGGGATCGGGCAACCGTGCCGAGGGCGATCGCGGGTTAACGAACCCTTGCGAGCCCTGCGTCCACCGCGGGGCGGAGTTGCGAAATCCGCGGGGGCGCGCGAACCCGCGCGCGCGTATTCGTGGCGTTATTGCCCGGTACTCCAGCCCATGGAACGACTGCTATGTTAGGCCTGCTCGATGCGACCGGAATGGTCGCCGCGTTTCTGACAACGATGGCCTTCCTGCCGCAGGTCGTGCAGACTTGGCGCAGCGGCTCCACCGCCGATCTCAACCTCGGGATGCTGCTCGCCCTGTCCACCGGCGTCGCGCTGTGGCTGGTCTATGGCGTCGGCACCGGACAGCTGCCGGTGATCCTCGCCAACGGCGCGACGCTTCTGCTCGTCACCCTGCTGCTCGGACTGAAGCTCCGCGCCATGCTGACCGGAACCGGCGCCGGGGTATTTCCCAAGTGATCCGACAAGGCTAACCTCGCCCCGGGGGCGGGGGAGCCTTCGCAGGTGGGGCGTGGCATGACCGCTGTGATCGGACTAATCGGACTCGGAACCATGGGTCGGGCCCTGGCGCTAAACATCGCCGAGAAGGGCTTCGACATCGCGGTCTACAACCGCACCCTGAGCGTGACCGAGACTTTCGCCGCGCAGGCGGGGCCGCTCGCGCCGCGCATCACGCCGGCCGGTACTCTCGAGGCGCTGGTCGCCTCGATCGCCGTGCCGCGGGCGATCATCCTCATGGTGCCGGCCGGGGCGCCGGTCGACCAGATGATCGCGGCGCTGCGGCCGCTGCTCGGGCCGGACGATCTCATCATCGACGCCGGCAACGCCGATTTCCACGACACGCGCCGCAGGGCGGCGGAGGCCGAGGCGGCGGGCGCGCCGTTCCTCGGCATCGGCGTCTCGGGCGGCGAGGAGGGGGCGCGGCATGGGCCTTCGATCATGGGCGGCGGGCCCAAGGCGGCCTGGGACCGCGTCGCGCCGATCCTGACCGCCATCGCGGCGAAGTTCGGCCAAACGCCCTGCGCGACCTGGATGGGCACCGACGGCGCCGGGCATTTCGTCAAGACGGTGCATAACGGCATCGAATACGCCGACATGCAGATGATCGCCGAGGTCTATGGCATCCTGCGCGACGGCCTGGGGCTCGGCGCGACCGAAATCGCCGAGGTGTTCGAGCGCTGGAACGAGGGGCCGCTGAAATCCTACCTGATCGAGATTTCGGGCAAGGTGGCGCGGGCGGTCGATCCGGAGACCGGACGCCCCATGCTCGACGTGATCCTCGACAGCGCGGGCCAGAAGGGCACCGGGCGCTGGACGGCGATCGAGGCGCTTTTGCTCGGCGCGCCGGCCACGACGATCGAGGCGGCGGTCGCGGCGCGCAACCTCTCGGCCCGGCTGGACGAGCGGCGCGCCGGCGAGGCGATCTTCGGCCCGGCGCCGGTTCGGATCGCCGATGGCGGCGATCTGGTCGGCGAACTGGAACATGCGCTGCTCGCCGGCAAGATCGCCTGCTACGCGCAGGGGTTCGGCCTGCTCGCCGCGGCCTCGGCGGAATTCGGCTGGCACCTGCCGATGGCGGCGATCGCCGAGGTCTGGCGCGCCGGCTGCATCATCCGCTCGGCGATGCTCGACGACATGGCCCGCGCCCTGGACGCCGGTGGCACGGCGAATCTGATGTTCGCGCCGAGCTTCGCGGCCCGGATGAAGGAAAGCCACGGCGGCCTCCGCGCCACCGTCGCGCGCGCGGCGCAGGCGGGCGCGCCGGTGCCGGCGCTGGCGGCGGCGCTCGCCTATTTCGACATGATGCGCACCGCGCGCTCCACCGCGAACATGCTGCAGGGTCAGCGCGACTTCTTCGGCGCCCACGGCTTCGCCCGCGTCGACGGCCCCGGCGCGTTCCACGGCCCTTGGGCGGGGAGCGGCGGTCTCTGATCGACGGAACGCGCGCGGCTCAACTCGGGGTTGCCAAAACCGGCGGAATCCGGGTCTTTGGTGCGTTTTGCGACTGCGAAGGCGGCGCGCCTTCGGATTGCCGCGATTGAGCGGGGCAAGAACCGGCCCGACCGGGCGCGCCGCTTTCGGCGCGTCGTGGGAACACCCCGGCCAACACCGGGTTTTTATCGGTTCCTTGTTGCGAATGCGCGCATTTCACGGCAGGGAATTCGAGCCAAAGGTTCGCGCGTCGGCGGTTCGCCGCGCAGCCGGGGGTATGTTTCGGGGGGGCGCGGGGTCAGCCCGCGCGGCTCCGGGTCTTTTTGCGTTTGCGGAATAAATCCGAGTCGGGGTATCCAAGCACATGAACCGTCGAAGCTTTCTCGGCACCGCCGCCGTGCTGCCACTGACGGCGCTGTTCAATGGCGCGCGCGTCCTCGCCGACGAGTCCGAGTCCTTCTCGCGCACGACGGTGATCGAGGCGGCGCGCGCGCTGGCCGCGCAGCCCTATGCCGCGCCCGAACCCGCGGTCCCGCAATCGCTGCTCGACCTCGGCTATTCCGAATACCAGCGCATCCGCTTCCGGCAGGACCAGCAGCTTTTCACCAATCCGCCGAGCGGTTTCGCGGTCGATCTGCTGCATTCCGGCTTCATCTACCGCGTTCCGGTACAGATCTTCGTCATTACCGATGGCAGGGCGGAGAAGATCGCCTTCAACCCCGACATGTTCATCTATCAGGACGTGCCGCCCCCGCCGCCGGACGCCCAGCTCGAATTCGCCGGTTTCCGCGCGCGGACCGCGCTGAACCGGCCCGATGTGATGGACGAGTTCCTGGTCTTCGCCGGTGCGAGCTATTTCCGCGCCGTCGCCCGCAACCAGGTCTTCGGCCTCAGCGCGCGGGGCCTTTCCATCGGCACGGCGGAACAGACGGGCGAGGAGTTTCCCTTCTTCCGCGCCTTCTGGCTCGAACGGCCGGGCGACGGGCGGATGGTGGTCCACGCGCTCCTCGACGGGCCGAGCGCCAGCGGCGCCTTCCGCTTCACGGCGCGGCCCGGCGGCGAGACGGTGATCGACGTCGAGGCGACGGTCTTCGCCCGCGCCGAGATCACCGCGCTCGGCATGGCGCCGCTGACCTCGATGTTCCTCTTCGACCAGAAGGAGCGCGGCGGCCACGATGATTTCCGCCCCTCGGTGCATGACAGCGACGGGCTCGCCATCTGGAACGGCGGCGGCGAGCGCATCTGGCGGCCGCTGCACAATCCGCGCCTGCTGCAGGTCAGTTCCTTCGCCGACAGCGGGCCGCGCGGCTTCGGCCTCATCCAGCGCGAGAAGCGTTACGCCGAATACGAGGATCTCGAGGCGCTCTACCACCGCCGGCCGAGCCTCTGGGTCGAGCCGATCGGCGACTGGGGCAAGGGCCATGTCGTGCTGGTCGAAATTCCCAATCCCGAGGAAATCCACGACAATATCGTCGCTTTCTGGCGCCCCGAGACACCGCTGGCCGCCGGTAGCGAGACCTCCTTCACCTATCGCCTGACCTGGGGCTGGGACGCGCCGCCGAACGACCGCCTGCGCGTGTCCCGCACCTTGGCCGGCGCCGGCGGCCAGGATGGCTGGCGCCGGTTCGTCGTCGATTTCTCGGACACGGCCGAGCCGGTCGGCCATCCGGCCTCGGACTTCACCGCCAATATCCAGACCTCGGTCGGCTCGATCCAGAACGTCGTCGTCATGGACAATCCCGAGATCAGCGGCATCCGCGTGGCATTCGAACTCGACACCCAGGGCAACGAGATCGCCGACCTCAGGATGGACCTCCTGCGCGGCGGCCAGCCGGCGGGCGAGGTGTGGGTCTATCGATGGACCGAGTGACCTTTCCGCCGGAAAGATCGCACCCACCCGCGCCGAAACGCGCCGGCAATCCGCCGCCTCTGCCGCCACTGTCGCCGATGGCGATGCCGGTGCAGAACCTGCGCCGCTTCCGCCGGCCGGCGGGACGGCGGCTGCCCTTCCAGTGGGGCACGTTCTTCGCCCGGCTCGTGCTCTTCGCCGGCACGCTCATCCTGACCGCGCTGCTCGCGCGGGAAATGTATCTCGTTCTGTCGGTCGGCGAACTCGTGGCGATCGAGATCGTCATGCTCGTGCTCTTCGTGCTCAATATCGGCTGGATCTGCTTTGGCGCGGTCTCGACGGTGATCGGCCTCTTCGCGCCGCCGCCGAAGCCAGCCGCGGGCGCCGAGGGGCCGCCGAAGGCGCGCACCGCGCTGCTCCTGCCGATCTACAACGAGGATCCGACCCATCCGATCGCCACCGCCTGCGCCACCCTGCGTGGTCTCGAGGCGCTCGGCGTGGGCGCGGCGTTCGACCTCTTCGTGCTCAGCGACACCAACAAGGCCGACGTCTGGCTGGTGGAACAGGAGATGATCGACACCGCCCGCGCCGATCCGGGCATCGCGCGGCGGCTCTTCTACCGCCACCGCCTGCGCAACCGCGAGCGCAAGGTCGGCAATATCGGCGACTGGGTCGAGCGCTGGGGCGGCGCCTATGAATTCATGCTGGTGCTCGACGCCGACAGCCTGATGGAGGCGGCGACCATCCTCGAACTCGCGCGCCGGATGGAGGCCGACCCGTCGGCCGGCCTGATCCAGACCGTGCCCCGGCTCGTCAACGGCCGGACCGTGCTCGCCCGCCTGCAGCAATTCGCCAGCCGGGTCTATGGCCCGCTGCTCGCCCGCGGCCTGCGCGTCTGGTTCGGCGACGCCGGCAATTACTGGGGCCACAACGCCATCATCCGCACCGAGGCCTTCGCCGGCTCCTGCGGCCTGCCGATCCTGCGCGGCCGCAAGCCGTTCGGCGGCCTGATCCTCAGCCACGATTTCGTCGAGGCCAGCCTCATCCGGCGCGACGGCTGGGCGGTTCTGATGGCGGACGATCTCGGGGGCAGCTACGAACAGGCGCCGCCGAACCTGATCGAGCTCGTGTCACGCGACCGCCGCTGGTGCCAGGGCAACCTGCAGCATATCGGGCTGCTCGGCACGGCGGGCCTGCATCCGATCAGCCGGCTGCATCTCGCGATGGGCGCGATGTCCTATCTCGCCTCGCCGCTCTGGTTCCTGTTCCTGCTCGCCGGCATGATGCTCGCCCTCCATGCGAGCCTGGTGCCGCCGAACTATTTCCCCGAGGGCTGGTCGCTGTTCCCGACCTGGCCGCAGATCGACGCGCGGCGCGCGATGATGCTGTTCGGGCTCTGCATGTTCGTGCTCTATCTGCCGAAGCTGCTCGGCTTCATCGCCTTTCTCGGCGATCCCGGGTCGCGCGGTGTCCGCGCGCGGGCGATCCCGGGCTTCATCGTCGAGAACCTGCTCTCCGCCCTGATCGCGCCGATCCTGATGCTGACGCAGACGCGCTCGGTGCTGCATATCCTGACCGGGCGCGACAGCGGCTGGAACGCCCAGGCCCGCGATTCGGCGCGTATCCCCTGGGGCGACCTCTGGATGTTCCACCGGCGCCACACACTGGTCGGGCTGGTGCTGGCGATCACCGCCGGCCTCATCTCCTGGTCGCTGCTCGCCTGGATGAGCCCGGCGCTGATCGGCCTCGGCATCTCGATCCCGCTCGCCGCCCTGGTCAGCAGCCGCGGCGTCGGCGACTGGCTCCGGCGCCTGGGCGTCATGGTGACGCCCGAAATCGCGCCGCCCGCCATCGTCACCGAGGCCGACGCGGCGGCGCGCGCGCTGGCGGCCGAGGCCGACGCGCCGGACAGCGTGCCGGCGCTGCTCGCCGACCATCGCGCGCTGCGCCGGCATCTCGGCTGGCTCGATCTCCATACCCAGCGCCACCCCGGCGAGCCCGACCCGACGCTGGCCGCCGGCTGGCTGAAGCTGACCGACGGCCTCGACATCGGCAAGCTCACCGCGGGCGAACTTTACGCGCTGCTCGCCTCGGGCAAGATCCTGCGCAAGTTCGTCGCCACCCAGGCGGTCGTCCAGGAAATCCGCCCCCCGCGCTGACCCGTCAGGGGCGGCGTTCGACGATATAGATATGGTCTGCGACCAGCACCGTCTCGCCGCGCTGGTTCATCACCGTCAATCTCTCGGTGACGCGGCCGGCGTTCGCCCGCTTCGGGTCGTCCGCCTTTTCGGTGATGCTGGTGACGGAATGGATCGTGTCGCCGATGAACACCGGCCGGACGAAGCGCATCCGATCATAGCCATAGGAGAAGGCGACCGGGTTGATCGTGGTCGCGGTCAGGCCGACGCCGATCGCGAAGACCATCGTTCCATGCGCGATCCGCTGGCCGAACGGCGTCCCCTTCATGAATTCCGCGTCCATGTGATGCGGGAAGAAGTCGCCGGTATGGCCGGCATGAACGACGAAATCGGTCTCGGTGATGGTCCGGCCGGTGGTGGTCCGGCTGGACCCGAT
>JBGAJI010000011.1:33302-51509 GCA_044225035.1 Amaricoccus sp.
CGATCTCGTAATCCTCGAAATAGGTGGTGATTTCCATCAGGGGTGGCTCGCGAGCGGGGTAGCGGGGGCGGCGCTGGAGGCGAAAGCGGCCTCGACGAGCGCCATCGTCGTCCAGGCGTCCTCGACCGAGGAGACGAGGGTGGCGTCCTCGCCGGCGGCGAAGCGCTGCAGGTTGGCCATCCGCCCGACGAAACCGTCGGGCAGCCAGCCGCCGCGGATCGGGACGGGGATCCAGCCGGCACCGCCCTTCGGATGGATTTCGAGAAGGTCCGGCTCGCCCTTCGGATAGTCGAGATTGACGCCGAGCTGCAGCCAGGCGGCGCCCTCGGTGCCGGTGATCAGGAACTCCGAAGCCTGCCGCTTCCGGCCGAAAGGGTGGTCATGATTGATCGAGACCGAGCAGCGGACGCGGTCGCCATAGTCGAGGATCGCGCTCGTCCGCGTCTGGGCGACGTCGTGGCCGGGATGGCCGATGGATTTGGCATGGACGCCGAGCGGGTCGCCGAGCAGCTGGCGCAAGGTGTCGAGATAGTGGATCGAATGCAGCGACAACTCGACGCGCGGCGCGCCCTTCAAAAAGGCCCAGAGGTGCCAGGGCGTGGCGAGGGCGAGGTGAACCTCGACATCGACCACCTCGCCGAGCCAGCCTTGCGCGATGGCGTCCTTCAGCGCGAGCATGACCGGCGCGAAGCGGAGCTGGAAATTGACGGCCGCCGTCAGGCGTTTCTCGCGGCAAACCCCAAGGATTTCGGTCGCCTCGGCCAGATCGCGGCCCATCGGCTTCTGGATCAGGGCGATGGCGCCGTCCGGCAGCTGACGGAGCACGGCGGCGTGAAAGGCGGGCGGCGTCGCCAGGTCGAAGACCGCGTTCGGCACCGCGAGCGCCTCGTCCGGCGTGCGAAACGCCGTCACGCCCCAGGCGGCGGCGACGGCCTCGGCCTTGCCGAGGTCGGGGTCGTAAAGGCCGGCGATGGGAAAGCCGGCCGCGCGATAGGCGGGGAAGTGGCCGTCGCCGACGATCGAGCCGGCGCCGAAGGTGACGATCGGGCGCGGGGCGGCGGGGAGCGGCCAGGATTGGGCGAGGGCGGCGGGATCAAAGGCCATGTCAGTCGACGTGAAAGACTTCTTCGGTCGTCGCCCACCAGTCGCCATCGGCCACGGTGTCGAGCGGCCGTTGGAGCGGCATGTTGATCGCCCACCATTTCTGCGTCGCCGGGTCGGCCGCCATCTTCGCGTTGTCGGCGGCGAAATCGGTGCCGTGGTACTCGAAATAGGCGAAGAGCAGGTTCTCCGGCTGTCGCAGGAAGATCGAGTAGTTGCGGATGTTGCAATCGGCGATCTTGGCCAGCACGTCCGGCCAGACCGCCGCGTGCAGCCTTTTATAGTCCTCGATCGCCTCGGGGAGGATGCCGAGGATCATGGCCATGCGTCGCATCAGCGGATCTCCCTTGTGAATTCCGGGACGCTCATGCCGCGCAGCGCGTCCCAATCCCAGTCGATGCCGAGGCCCGGCTCGTTCGGCGCATGGGCGTGGCCATCCTCGATCTTCATGCGCGCGCCGGTCAGGTCGTCGAGCTGCGGAATATATTCCACATACTTTCCGTTTCGCACGGCGCAGACCAGGCTGACATGCAGCTCCATCAGGAAATGCGGACAGACCGGCATGTCGAACGCCTCCGCCGCGTGCGCGACCTTGAGCCAGGGGGTGATCCCGCCGATCCGGCCGGCGTCGACCTGGACGACCGAGCAGCCGCCCTTCTGCATATACTCCCGGAAGTGGCGGATCGAATAGAGCGACTCGCCGACGGCGATCGGCGTGGAGCTCCGGCCGCCCAGCCGGACATGGCCGTCGATGTCGTCGGCGGCGATCGGTTCCTCGATCCAGGCAAGGTCGAGCTCGCGCAGGCGGTCGGCGCGGCGGATTGCCTCGTCGACGGTGAACCCCTGGTTGGCGTCGGTCATGATCTCGTAACCGTCGCCGACCGCCTCGCGCACCGCCGTCAGCCGGGCGACATCCTCGGACACATGCGGCCGCCCGATCTTGACCTTCGACCCTGTAAACCCCCGCGCCTTCGCCGCGACGGCGTCGTCGACCAGCGCCTCGGTCTCGATATGCAGCCAGCCGCCCTCGGTGGTGTAGAGCGGGCACCTCTCGCGGGCCCCCCCGGCGAGCTTCCAGAGCGGCAGCTTCTGCTTGCGGGCGCGCAGGTCCCAGAGGGCGGTGTCGATGGCGGCCAGCGCGATGGCGGTGATCGCACCGATCGTCGTCGCGTGGGTCATGAACTCCAGCTCGTGCCAGATCGCCTCGATCCGGTCGGCGTCGCGGCCGATGATCCGCGGGGCGAGATGGTCGGCGAGCAGGCGCATCACCGACGAGCCGCCGGTGCCGATGGTGTAGGAATAGCCGGTCCCCGTGGCGCCGTCGCTGTCGGTGACGGTGACGATCGGCGTCTCCTGGCTGACGAAGGACTGGATGGCGTCGGTGCGCTTCACCTTCGGCACCAGATCGACCATGCGCAACTCCACGCGCTCGATCACTGCCATGGTCAAGGCCTCAGCGTCTTGCCGGTGCCGGCATCGAACAGATGCGCGCGCGACAGGTCGAAGCTCATGCGCACGACCTCGCCCGGGTGGAGCGGGCGCGGGTTCAGCATCCGCGAGACGAGCTCGCCCTCGCCGAGGTCGGCGAAGACCAGCGTCTCGTTGCCCAAAGGCTCGGTCAGCGCGACGGGCAGGTCGAGTTCATGGACATCCGCCGCCTCGCCGGCGTTGATGCCGTGGCCGGTGGGATAGACGTCGTCGGGGCGAAGGCCGAAGACCACGCGGTCGCCGGCGGCGACGCGGCCGGCGAAGGCCCGCGGGATCGGCAGGGTGACGCCGCCGCCGAAGGCGAGCCGTCCGTCCTCGACGCCGACCTCGCGCAGGTTCATCGGCGGCGAGCCGATGAAGCCCGCGACGTAGCGCGTGGCGGGCCGGGTAAAGACCTGCTCCGGCGTGCCGACCTGCTCGATATGGCCGTCGCGCATGATGACGATGCGGTCGGCCAGCGTCATCGCCTCGACCTGATCGTGGGTGACGTAGATGACGGTCGAGGTGACCTTGGCATGCAGCTTCTTGATCTCGGTCCGCATCTGCGTGCGGAGCTTGGCATCGAGGTTGGAGAGCGGCTCGTCGAAGAGGAAGACGTCGGGGTTCCGCACGATGGCGCGGCCCATCGCGACCCTCTGGCGCTGTCCGCCCGACAGCTGCGACGGGCGCCGGTCGAGCAGCGGGTCGAGCCCGAGGATCGCGGAGGCCTCGGCGACGCGGGCGGCGATCTCCGCTTCGGGGCGGCCCGCGATCTTCAGCGAGAAGCCGAGATTCTCGCGCACGCTCATATGCGGGTAGAGCGCGTAGGACTGGAATACCATGGCGATGTTGCGCGACCTGGGCGGCAGGTCGTTCACCACCTTGCCGCCGATGCGGATCTCGCCGCCCGAAATCTCCTCGAGCCCGGCGATCATGCGCAAGGTCGTCGACTTGCCGCAGCCGGAAGGGCCGACGAGGGCGATGAACTCGCGGTCGGCGACCTCGAGATCGATGCCATGCACGACCCCGAGCGCCCCATAGCGCTTGACGAGCTTCGAGAGAGAGACGGTGGCCATGTTCTATCCCTTCACCGCGCCGGAGGTCAGCCCGCCGACGAGGTGCTTCTGGACGATGAAGGTGAGGGTGAGGGCGGGCACGATCATCACCACGGCCAGCGCGCACATGCCGCGCCAGTCGATGGTGAATTCGGCGGTATAGTCGAGCAGCCCGACCGGCAGGGTCTTGGAATTGACCGACCGCGTCAGCTGCGAGGCGAGCGCGAACTCGTTCCACGAGGTCAGGAAGGCGAAGATCCCGGCCGAGGCGATGCCGGGACCGGCGAGCGGAAACTCGACCTTCCAGAACGATTGCCAGCGGGTGCAGCCATCGATCATCGCCGCCTCGGCGAGGTCGCGCGGCACCTGGCGGAAGAAGCCGTCGATCAGCCAGATGGTGAACGGCACGTTGAGGGCCGTGTAGGCGAGGATCATCCCGAAATGGGTGTCGATGATCCCGAGGCGGGCATAGACGAAGAACAGCGGCAGCGACAGCGCGATCCCGGGGACGGTGCGGGTCAGCATCAGGCCGAGGAAGGCGCCGGATTTGCCGCGAAAGCGGAAGCGGGCGAAGGCATAGCCGCCGGCCATGCCGATCCCGAGCGCGATCACCGTCGAGGTGACGGAGATGACGAGCGAGTTGCGGAAATAGGCGATGACGGGGATGCCGCCCTTGCCGATGCCCGAGAACATCGCGACATAGGCGTCGAACGACAGGTCCCGCGGGATCCAGATCGGCGGCTTGGCCATGATCTCGACGGTCGGGCGGAAGGACGACAGCACGATCCAGAAGCCGGGCAGGCAGATGACCAGCATCGCGAGGAACAGGCCAACGGCGTGGGCCACGGCGGCGAGGCGCTTGCGCAGGCGGGCGGATGCGTTGGCGTCGCTCACCATTCGGCTCCGACCTGGGTGCGCGCGGCGGCGAGCTTGCGGAAGAAATAGGCGGTGAAGAACACCGAGAGCAGGATCGCGACATAGCCCATGGCGTTGGCGAGGCCCATGCGGCCATCGGAATAGGCGGTGCGGGCCATCAGCGTCCAGAGAAGCTCCGTCCGGCCGGCCGGGCCGCCGTCGGTCATGATCTTGACGATGTCGTAGGCGCGGCCGACGTCGAGCGAGCGGATGGTCATCGCGATATAGGCGAAGGGCATGATGAACGGCCAGGTCACATAACGAAAGGTCTGCCATGGCGTGCAGCCATCGACGCGGGCGGCCTCGATCGGCTCCTTCGGCATGGCAAGGAGGCCGGCGAGGATCAGGATCGCGAAGACCGAGGTCGAGGACCAGACCTCGGCGACCAGGATCGAGAAGAAGGCGAGGGTGCCGTCGATCAGCCAGGGGATCGGCGTCTCTGTGATGCCGAGCGACTGCAGCGCGTTGTTTACGAGGCCGATATTGTCGTTGAACATGAACTTGAACTGAAAGCCGACCAGGATCGGCGAGAACATCATCGGAAACATCATCAGCGTGCGCAGCATCCTCTGGCCGCGGCTGGCGCGCTCGACCAGCATGGCGAGCCCGAGGCCGAGCAGCATCTCGAGATTGAGCACCAACGTCAGGAGGAGGACGGTGCGGCCGAAGGCGGTCCAGAAGGCCGGGTCGGTCAGGATGCGCTGGTAGTTGCGAAAGCCAATGAACTTCCAGAAGGTTTCGGGCTGGGTCAGGCGAAACGGCGTGAAGCTCGACCAGAGCGACAGCAGCAGCGGCACCAGCACCACGGCCGCCAGGATAACGACGGCGGGCAGGAGCAGGAGAAAGGGCGCGGAAATCCGCCAGCTGCGCATCGGGTGTCGCCGCTCCGTGAAAAAAAGAGGGGGCCGCGCGTACGCGGCCCCGGGGTGGGGGCGTCAGAGGGCGCCGGCGTCCTCGAGGATCTCGGTCGCCTTCTTGGCGGCGTCGTCGAGCGCCTGCTGCGAGGTCTTGTCGCCGAGGATCGCCGCCTGCAGTTCGGGATAGACCGCGTTCGAGATCTCGATCCACTGCGGGGTCTGCGGCACCGGAAAGGCGTGCTTGGCCGCCTCCTGGAAGGCGGAGAGCACCATCGTCTTGTAGTCGTCGCCCTTGGCCTGCTCGATGTCCCATTCCCAGACGGCCGTGCGGGTGGGCAGCGGGCCGGCGGCGGCCTCCAGCTTCTGGCTGTCCTCGTTGGTCAGCCACCAGACCAGCGACGCGGCGGCCTCCTTGTTCGGGCAGCTCTCGGTCACGGAAAATCCGTGGTGCCCGGACCAGCCGGTGCGGATGCCGGCCGAACCCATCGGCTGGACCTTGACCCCGACATTGCCGGCGACCTTGGATTTCGTCGGATCGTTGAAGAAACCCGCCCAGCCCGGCCAGTCGAGGTTGAGCGCGATGGTGCCCGAGGCGAAGCCCTGGCCGAGATCGTCCCAGAGATAGTTGGTGGTGCCGACGGGAACCGCCTTGGCCTTGTAGATATTGACGAACCAGTCGAGCGCCCGAACGCCTTCCGGCGAATTGAACGCCGGCTTGCCCTCGTCGTCGAGATACTTGCCGCCCTCGGCGATCACCATCTCGTAGAAGCGGCCGTTGATCGCCTCTTCCTTGCCGGCGAACTGCGTGCCGTAAAAGTCGGGCGGGTTCGAGAAGAACTCGGCCTGCTTCGTCACCTCTTCCCAGGTGTCGGGCGGGACCAGATCCTCGCCGGTCTTTTCCTTGTAGGCGACCTTCTTCGCCTCATCCTCGTAGAGGCTCTTCTGGTAGTAGAGCGCCGAGACGTCGAACTGGGCGCGCGGCAACATGACGAGCTTGCCGTCCAGCGTCGAGGCCTTGATGTTCGTCGGGACGAAGGCGTCGATCTCGGACCGCGGGATCAGCGCCGAGAGGTCGGTGTAGATTCCAGGATATTGCGGCGCGAATGACGAGTGGTTCGAGGCCACGCACCAGGTGATGCTGCCCGACGCGATGTCCGACTTGATCTCCTTGTCGAGGTCGAAATGGTTCTTCTTCGAGATGACATTGACCTTCGCGCCGGTCGCGGCCTCCCACTCGGGGATGCGGGCATAGAGCGCCTCGTACTGCTGGCCGCCGATCAGCTTGGCGTCGATGGTCACGCCATCGAACTTGCCCGGCAGATCCTGCGCCAGCGCGCCGCCGGCGAGGGCGAGGGCGAGGGCGCCCGCGGACACGCCGCCGAGTCCATTCGTCATTTGCGATCCTCCCTGTTCGGGTCCACTGGCGGAACCCTTGTTCACGCCGCGATGCGCGCGGTTCATTCATATGTAAGGAGCATTTTCACCGCTAGGTCAAGCGATTCACAATCCTCCTTTCCCGAGCGCCAAAGTCATGCGTATATGGGGAGATGACTTTACTGGAGGGAAAAGTGCCAAGGGACGAGGAAGCGGATCGCTATCGCGCACCGGCGCTCGACAAGGGTCTGGACATCCTCGAGCTTCTGTCCGCCGTGGACGGCGGGCTGACCCAGGCCGAGATCGCCAAGCGGCTGGGGCGCAGCCCGAACGAATTCTACCGGATGCTCGACCGGTTGGTGCGCCGCGGCTATGTCACGAGGCTCGACGGCGACCGCTATTCGCTGACCCTGAAGCTCTTCGGCATGGCCCAGCTGCACGCCCCGGTGCGGCGCCTCGTCTCCTTCGCCACGCCCCTGATGCGCGAGTTGGCCGAGCGGACGCTGCAGGCGAACCAGCTCGTCGTCTTCGACCGCGGCGCGGCGGTGGTCATCGCCCAGCAGGAGGCGCCGGGCTACTGGGGCATCTCGATCCGGGTCGGCTCGCATGTCAGCCTGTTCGACACCGGTTCCGGCCACATCCTCCTCGCCTTTCGCGACCCGGAGGAACGGGCGATGATGATCCGCGAAGAAGCCGGCGGTGGCGAGCAGCGGGAGCCTTCGCCGGAATTTCTCGCCCGGCTGGAACAGGTGCGAGCCCGAGGCTACGAGATGATGCCGAGCCTGCAGACCTCGGGCGTTCACAATCTCTCGGTGCCGATCATCGCGCCGGACGGCAAGGCGATCGCCGCCTTGACCGTGCCCTATATCGCCGTGCTGAACATGCCCCAGGCGCCGGACCTGACCGAGACGGTGGCGCTGATGCTGGAAGCCTCGGAGAAACTCTCGATCCTCGCCGGCGCCGACGTGCGGGCCGGCTGACGCACCGCTATCGAAGGCCGCCGGCGAACAGCCGGTCGAGATCGGCGATGACCGCCTCCGCCGGCTCGCCGCTCCCCAGCGCCGCGTTGATCCGCTCCGACGCCGCCGCCTGGAACGCCATGTAGCCGTCGTGCCGCGGCCGCACCCAGGCCGCTTCCAGCGTCGCCCGCGTGTCGCGGTAAAACCCGTGCGTCGCGGCGTTCACGCCCCCGTCCTCCCAGGCGGCCGCGTGCGCCGGCTGGCCCCCGGCCGCCGCGTAGGGACCGGCCTGGACCGGGCCGGAGGCGATCCAGTATGCGAAGTCGATGGCCTCCGGGATCGCGCGGCCAAAGGCGGACACCGCGATGCCGGTCCCTCCAAGCGCCGACCCCGTCACCTTCGGTATGTCGGCGAAGGCGAGCCGGCGCGGACGAAACCCGTCGCGGGCATAGGGCACATATCCATAGGCCAGCGGCGCGCAGGCGACGCGCGACCCCTCCGCCGCCATCGCCTCGAAGACCTCGATCGGATCCATCTCGAAACAGCCGGGATCAACGCTGGCGGCGAGCGCCCGCGCCAGATCGAGCGCGCGCGCGCCGGCGGCGGGATCGATCAGCCGGCCGGTCACCGCGCAAGGCGTCCCGAGATTGCCCGCGAGCGTATAGAACACCATCAGCGAATGCGGCGGCCGCAGCGGCAGCATCACTCGGCCGGCGGCGGCCAGATCCAGCACCTCGCGCCAGGTCCTCGGCGCCGCCGGCAAGAGGTCGGGCCGCCAGACCAGCACCTGCGCGGCGGCGTCGATCGGAAAGGCCCACTGCCGCCCGTCCCATTCATAGCTCGCATAGGAGGCGCCGACGCTCCCCGCCGCGAGGGCGGCGCGCTCCTCTCGCCGGCCCGGAACGTCGAGCGGCGCGAGACAGCCTTCGGCGGTGATCTGGCCGACATGCGGATGGTCGATGACGATGAGGTCGTAGGCCCGCGCCAGCTCCTCGACCGGGAAGGATTCGAAATCCTGCAGCGAGCGCTTTTCCCAGGTGACGGCGACCCCGGTCCGCTCCCGCCAGATCGCCGAGCAGGCGACCATCGGATCATAGCCGCGCGGATGGCTCCAGGTCATGCCCTTCAGGGTGGTCATGCGTTTTCTCTCCGGACGGAGGCGGGGGTCGCCCGCTGGACGCGCTCCCGTCTCACAGCCCGAAATCCCGCCGGATGTCGGCGTCATGCTCGCCCACCCGCGGCGCGGCCCGCGGGCTTCGCGGCCGCGCGCCGTCGATGCGCAAAGGCGAGCGGGTGGTCTCGATCGAAACCCCGTCCGCGCGCGTGACGGTCTGTAGCATGTCGAGCAGCCGGAAGCCGTCATCCGCCATCAGCTCCGGCCAGTTCAGCACCCGGGCGCACCAGATGTCGGCCGGCTCCAGGATCGCCAGCCAGTCGTCGACCGCCTTGGTCGCGATCCGCTGGGCGATGATCGCCTTGATCTCGTCGCGCGCCGAGAACCAGGTCGCCGGCGCATCGGAATAGGGCGCGAGCTCCGCCTCGAGGTCGAGCAGCCCGGCGAGCTTCGGGATCGGCGTCATGGCGATGGCCAGGAACCCGTCCCGCGCCGGATAGACCCCATAGGGCGCCGACAGATAGGCATGCGCGCTGCGAAAGGACGAGCGGCGGGGCAGGCGCCGGCCGTCGTTGAGATGCGTGGTCAGCACCTCGAACTGGAAATCGACCAGCGCCTCGAGCAGGCTCGTCTCGACCAGCCCGCCCTCGCCGGTGATGCCCCGCCGCACCAGCGCCGCGAGAATGCCCTGCGCGCAGGCGGCGCCGGCCAGCATGTCGGCCACGGCGAGGCCGAAGGGCACCGGCCCCTGGTCCTCGTCGCCGTTCAGCCACATCAGCCCGGACCGCGCCTGCGCCAGCAGATCCTGCCCCGGCCGCGCCACCCACGGGCCTTCCTCGCCATAGCCGCTGATCGAGGCATAGACGATGCGCGGATTGATCTCGCGCACATGGGCATGGTCGAGGCCGAGCCGCTCGATGACGCCGGGGCGGAAATTCTGGATCATCACGTCGGCCCGCGCCAGCAGCCGGCGCAGCGCCGCGACGTCGTCCGCGCTCTTCAGGTCGACCGCGAAGCTTTCCTTGCCGCGGTTGATCGCATGAAAGATCGTCGAATCCCCGCCGATCTCCTTGTCGCTGAGATAGAGCCGCCGCGACAGGTCGCCGCCATCCGGCCGCTCCACCTTGATCACCCGGGCGCCGAGATCGAGCAGCCGCAGCGAGCAATAGGGTCCCGAGAGGAACTGGCTCATATCGACCACGACCAGCCCGGCGAGCGGCGCCTCGGTCATCGGTCTCTCCGCTTCGACGGCACATGCCCGGGCCGTGCCGAACCGACGCCGGGCGTGAAGCTGCGCGCCACCGCGACCATACCGATCCTCCCCATGTTTTGAAGAACATATTCACATATGGGGGTTCGGTGCAAGGCCGCGATTGCCCCGCGCGCCCTTCTGGTCGCCAACGCCTGAATCCGAGCGCCGGGGGCGACGTTCAAATATGAAGCAAGACTGCGCGAGGTGGGCCATGCGCCGCGGCGTCCGCTTCCTCGCTTCCGACCCGATGCGCTCCGCGCATGCGACGGGACGCGCGCGACCAACCGCCGCGGCCGGTGCCTCGCGCCCATTGCCCGCTCCGCCGCCGGCGCGAGAGTCGTGTCCGGCCGTGGTGCGAGTGTCTTGGAGCGTAGATTGCCGCGATGTTACCGCGTGAGGCGCGCGAGGTCGTCGGTTGGCATGAAGGGAAAGAACACGCCCTCCGACCAGACGCCGAAATCGCCCTCGTGCTCGGCGCCGATCTCGACCAGGCGATAGAAGCTCTTGCGATCGATCAGCGCCTCCAGCCCGGCGCGGACATGGACGTAAGGCGCGGGCTCGCCGGTTTCGGGGTCGAGCGCCAGCCGTATGGCATGGTCCGGGCCGGCGACGACGCTGTCCTCGACCTGGGTCTCGAAGGTCAGGCTCTGGTCGGGGCCGGCGCCGGCCACGCTGAAATCCACCGCGACGAAGGGCGCGTCCTCGACGGTGATTCCAACCTTCTCGACCGGCGTCACGAGATAATAGCGCCCGCCCTCGCGTTTCAGGATCGAGGAGAAGAGCTTGACCAGCGGTTTCCGTCCGATCGGCGTGCCGAGGTAGAACCAGGTCCCGTCCCGCGCGATCCGCATGTCGAGATCGCCGCAGAACGGCGGATTCCACAGATGCACCGGCGGCGGACCCTTGCGGCCGGCGCCGCGGGCGGCGTCCAGCAGCCGATCCGGCGCCGGCCGGCTGTCCGGTTTGTGATCCTCATGGGCCATTGTCGGGCGAGACCGCTACGTTATTCTGCGCGTAAGGTAGGAGCGGAACGACGGGCAGGCAACAGCGCGAACGCGGGAAGGCGGCGAGATGAACGATCCTCAGGAGATGATGCGCGAGATCGAGGAAGCGGGCGCGCGGCTGGCGCGGGTCCGCGAGATGATCGCAAGGCGCATCATCGGCCAGGAGGAGGCGGTCGAGCAGGTGCTGATCGCGATTCTCTGCGGCGGCCACGGCCTGCTGGTCGGGGTTCCCGGCCTCGCCAAGACCCGGCTGGTCGAGACGCTCGGCACCGTGCTCGGCCTGAACGCGCATCGCATCCAGTTCACGCCCGACCTGATGCCGGCCGACATCCTCGGCGCCGAGGTGCTGGAGACCGGGGCGGACGGCACGCGGGCGTTCCGCTTCATCGACGGGCCGATCTTCTGCCAGCTCCTGATGGGCGACGAGATCAACCGGGCGAGCCCGCGCACGCAATCGGCGTTGCTGCAGGCGATGCAGGAGCAGGAGGTTTCGGTCGCCGGCCAGCGGCGGCGGCTGCCCAGACCGTTCCATGTGCTCGCGACCCAGAACCCGATCGAGCAGGAGGGCACCTATCCGCTGCCGGAGGCGCAACTCGACCGGTTCCTGTTGCAGATCGACCTCGACTATCCCGGTCGGGCCGAGGAGCGGGCGATCATCCTCGCCACCACCGGCACCGACGATGCCAAGGCCGAGCCGGTGTTCAACGCCGCGAGCCTCATCGCGACGCAGAAGTTGATCCGGCGGTTGCCGGTCGGCGACATGGTGGTGGACCGAATCCTCGATCTTGTCCGGGCGGCGCGTCCCGGCACGGCGGACGCGCATCCGGCCGTCACCCAGGCGGTTAGCTGGGGGCCGGGGCCGCGCGCGGCGCAGGCGCTGATGCTGGCGATTCGGGCGCGGGCGCTGATGCGGGGGCGCCTCGTACCCGATCTCGACGACGTGGCGGCGCTGGCGCGGCCGGTGCTGATCCACCGCATGGCCCTCGGCTTCGCCGCCCGGGCCGAGGGGCAGACGCTCGACGGGCTGATCTCGCGCCTCGTCGGCGACGTGATGGGCGTGGAGGCGGCGGCGTGAGCCAACCCGTTCTTCGGGGGAGGAACAAGCCGCAGGGGCCCGTCGGACTGCGGCGCGACGCCGAGAAGATCTCCGGCGCCCTGCCGCCGCTGCTCGCCGAGGCCGAGATCCTGGCCGCCACGGTGGCGATGGGGGTGCATGGCCGCAAGCGCTCCGGCCATGGCGAGAATTTCTGGCAGTATCGCCAGGCTGTGCCGGGCGATGCGCGCTCGATGGTCGACTGGCGGCGCTCCGGCCGCTCGGACCACCAGTTCATCCGCGAGATGGAATGGGAGGCGGCGCAGACCGTCAGCCTCTGGGTCGATGACGCGCAATCGATGGATTACCGGTCCGAGGGGACCGAGCGCACCAAGGGAGAGCGCGCGGCGCTGCTGGCGCTGGCGCTGGCGCTGCTGTTGGTGCGCGGTGGCGAGCGGGTGGCGCTGATGGGCACCGGCGCGGCGCTGGCGCGCGGCGGCCGCGCCCAGCTCAACCGGATGGCGATGGAACTCGGCGGGGCGCCGCGCGACGAAAGGCCGGACTATGGCACGCCGCCGGCGGACAACATGGCGCGCGGCGGGCGCGCGGTCTTCTTCTCGGACTTCCTCGGCGACCCCGATGCGATGATCCCCGTCCTGTCGCACGCCGCCGAACGCGGCGTGCGCGGCTGCTTCGTCCAGGTGCTGGACGAGACCGAGGAGGTGTTCCCCTTCGATGGCCGCGTGGTGTTCCAGAGCATGGGCGGCGGCACGGAGTTCGAGACCCAGCGCGCGCGCGCCTTGCGCGACGCCTACGGCAAGCGGCTGGCCGAGCGGCGGGCGCGGCTGGAGGATCTGGCGCGCGGGCTCGGCTGGCGGGTGCTGACGCATCGCACCTCGCAGGTGCCGCGCGGCGCGCTTCTGTGGCTCTACATGGCGGTGGGTGAACGCATTTGATCGGTTCGATCGCCTTTCTCTCCCCCTGGTTGCTGGCCGCGCTGGCGCTGCTGCCCGTGCTCTGGTGGCTCTTGCGCGCGGTGCCGCCGGCGCCGGGGCGGCGGGAGTTTCCGGGCGTTCGGCTGCTGCTCGGCCTCGACGATCCCGAGAAGATCCCGGAGCGCACGCCCTGGTGGCTGCTCCTCCTGCGCATGCTGGCGCTCGGCGCGGCGATTGTCGCCTTCGCCGGGCCGGTGCTGAACCCGCGGCCGCAGGTGGGCGCCGGGCCTCTCGTCGTGCTGCTCGACGGCGGCTGGGGCGACGCGCCGGACTGGCAGGCTCGGATGGGCCGGGTCGCCGGGGCGCTGGAGGAGGCGGCGCGCAACGGCCGCCCCGTGGCAGTGCTGTCGCTGTCCTCGCCGCCGCCGGCGGACGGCGAATTGCCGCTTCGCGCGGCCGGCGACTGGTCGGAGCGGCTGGTCGGGCTGACGCCGAAGGGTTGGTCCCCGGCGCGCGGCGTCTGGGCCGACTGGTTCGCGCGGCAGGAAGGCGGTTTCGAAACGCTCTGGCTGAGCGACGGGATCGGTGACGGCGCGGAGGCCGATCTGGCGCGGGCGCTGGCGGCGCGCGGTACGGTGACGCTGGTCCCCGCCGCGCGGCCGGCGCTGGCCCTGACCCCGCCGCGGCTGGAAGGCGGCGCGCTGGTCGTCGGGGCGCTGCGCGCCGCCGCCGGCGAGGCGCGCCCCGTGGGCGTCGTCGCGCTCGGGCCCGATCCGAACGGCGTCGACCGGGTGCTCGGCACGGGCGCGGCGCGCTTCGAAGGGGAGGCGCAAGCCACCGATATCGCGCTGGACCTGCCGGTCGAGCTGCGCAACCGGGTGTCGCGCGTCGCGCTGACCGAGGGGCAGTCGGCGGCCGGCGTGGTGCTGGCCGATGATTCGGTGCGGCGGCGCAAGGTGGGGCTGATGGCCGGCGGCGCGGTCAGCGAGGCGCAGGACCTGGTCGATCCGCTGCACTATCTGCGGCGCGCCCTCGCCCCCTTCGCCGAGGTGATCGAGGCGCCCTTGAGCGAGATGCTGAACGCGGCGCCGGATGTGCTGATCCTCGCCGACGTCGGCGGCCTCAACGATGCCGAGCGGACGGCGCTGATCGACTGGGTCGAGCGCGGCGGGCTCCTGGTCCGCTTCGCCGGCCCGCGGCTGGCGCAATCGGGCGTCGGCCAGACCGAGGAGGATCCGCTGCTTCCGGTGCGGCTGCGCGCGGGCGGTCGCTCGGTCGGCGGCGCGATGTCCTGGGGCGCGCCGCGCCGGCTGCGGCCCTTCGCCGAGGGCGGCGCCTTCGCCGGCCTGCCGGTGCCGGCCGAGGTCGAGATCACGTCGCAGGTGATGGCGCAGCCCGATCCGGATCTGCCGAACCGGGTGATGGCGACGCTGGAGGATGGCACGCCGCTGGTCACTGGGCATGGCTTGGGCGACGGGCGCGTGGTGCTGTTCCATGTGACGGCGAACGCCGACTGGTCGAACCTGCCGCTCTCCGGCCTTTTCGTGCGGATGCTGGAACGGCTGACCCAGAGCGCCGGCGGCCTCTCCGACACGCCGGAGACGCTGGCCGGCACGACCTGGACCCCGCAGCAGGTGCTGAACGGCTTCGGCGACATGGAGACGCCGAGCCTCGTGGCCGGCGTCCCGGGCGACCGGCTGGCCGAGGATCGGCCTTCGGCCGAGATGCCGCCGGGGATCTATGCCAGCGGCGACCGCCGGATCGCGGTCAATGTCATGCGCGCCGGCGACACGCTGCGCCCGCTCGCGGCGATGCCCGCCGGCGTCACCGTCGAGGCGATGGAGCGGGCGGAGGAAACCCCGCTCGGCCCCTGGCTGATCGCGCTGGCGCTGCTCCTGCTCGCGATCGACGTGCTGGCGACGCTGCGGCTGTCGGGCCGGCTCGGCGGCGGGCGCCTTCGTGGCGCGGCGATCACGACGGCCGCGCTGTTCCTCGCCGTCGCGCTGATCCTCGACACGGGGCCTTCGCGGGCGCAGGAGGCGCGGGAGCCCGCCACCGGGCCGGGGACCGGACCGGACGCGGCCGCGATCTACGCCGCGAACGAGACGGTGCTCGCCTATGTGCGGACCGGCGACGTCCGGGTCGACGAGATCAGCCGCGCCGGACTGCGCGGCCTCGGCCAGGCGCTGACCGAACGGACGGCGATCGAGCCGGCCGAGCCGGTCGCGGTCGATCTCGAAACGGACGAGCTGGCGCTCTATCCCTTCCTCTACTGGCCGATCACCGAGGGGCAGGCACAGCCCTCGGACGCGGCTTACGCCAAGCTCAACGACTATCTGCGCTTCGGGGGCATGATCCTGTTCGATACGCGCGACTCGGATCTCGGGGCGAGCATGGGCGGCACGACGCCGAACGGACGGGTGCTGCGCCGGATCGCCATGAAGCTCGACGTTCCGCCGCTGGAGCCGATCCCGCAGGACCATGTGCTGACCCGCACCTTCTATCTCCTGCAGGATTTCCCCGGCCGCTGGACCGGGCACGACCTGTGGGTCGAGGCCTCGCCGGAGGCGGAGCAGGTCGAGGGCATGCCGTTCCGCAACCTCAACGACGGGGTGACGCCGGTGGTGATCGGCGGCAACGACTGGGCCTCGGCCTGGGCCTTGCGCGACAACGGGCAGGCGATGTTCCCGATCGGCCGCGGCATCTCGGGCGAGCGGCAGCGCGAGCTCGCCTTGCGCTTCGGGGTCAATCTCGTGATGTATGTGATGACCGGCAACTACAAATCCGATCAGGTGCATGTCCCCGCCCTGCTCGACCGGTTGGGCCAGTAGATGTTCCAGAGCGTCGCCTTCGATCCGCGACTGCCGCTCGCCCTGATCGGCGCGCTGGCGGCGATCGCGGTCCTCGTGCTCGGCCTCGCGCTCTGGCGCGGGCTCTCGGGCTGGTGGCTGCGCGCCCTCGCCGCGCTGGTCCTGCTCGCCGCGCTGGCCGGTCCGTCGCTGCGCCAGGAGGATCGCGCCCGGGTGCCGAACATCGTGCTGGTCGTGGTCGATGACAGCGCCAGCAACCGCCTCGCCGAGCGGCCGGCGCAGGTCGCCGCGGCGATCGAGGGGGTCAAGGCGCGGCTCGACCGGCTCGGACAGACGTCGCCGCTGGAGGTTCGGACCATTCACGTGACCGACGCGGGGACGGAGGGAACGCTGCTTCTCGGCGCGCTCGGCGAGGCGGTGGCGGAGCTGCCGGCCGACCGGATCGCCGGGGCGATCCTGGTCACCGACGGGCAGATCCACGACCAGGACGCGCTGAAGGCCTTTCCCGCGCCGGTGCAGGTGCTCTTGGCCGGCGCCGCCGCGGACTGGGACCGCCGGGTGGTGATCGAGACCGCGCCCGCCTTCGCCATCGTCGACGAGCCGGTGAGCCTGTCGCTGCGGATCGAGGATCTCGGCGCCGCGCCCGCCGCCGGCGGGACCGCCGCTTTGTCGATCGCGCTCGACGGGGCCGAGCCGCTGCGGTTCGACGTGCCGCTGAACCGGAGCGTGACCCTGCCAGTGACGCTGAAGCGCGGCGGGATCAACGTGCTGCAGATCTCGACGCCGGAGGCGCCGGGCGAGCTGACCGATCGCAACAATTCGCAGATCGTCTCGGTCAACGGCGTGCGCGACCGGCTGCGGGTGCTGCTGGTTTCCGGCGAGCCCTATCCGGGCGAGCGGACCTGGCGCAACCTGCTGAAGTCCGACAGCGCGGTCGACCTCGTGCATTTCACCATCCTGCGTCCACCCGACAAGCAGGACTTCGTCCCGGTCTTCGAGCTGAGCCTGATCGCCTTCCCGACGCAGGAATTGTTCATGGAGAAGGTCGACGAGTTCGACCTCATCATCTTCGACCGCTACAAGCGCCGCGGCATCCTGCCGAACGCCTATTTCGAGAATATCGCCCGCTACGTGCGCGACGGTGGCGCGTTGCTCATCGCCTCGGGCGCGGATTTCGCCGGGGCGGAGAGCCTCTATCGCTCGCCGCTGCGCGATATCCTGCCGGTGCGGCCGACGGGACGGGTGATCGAGGAGGGGTTCACCCCGCGGGTCTCGGCGATCGGCACGCGTCATCCGGTCACCGCGGGGCTGGAGGAGCACGCGCCGCGGCCGACGGCGCCGGATGGCACGCCGGGCTGGGGGCGATGGTTCCGCGCGGTCGAGGTGGCGGTGCCCGACGGCGAGACGGTGATGTCCGGCCCCGACGACGCCCCACTGCTCGTCCTGCAGCGCGAGGGCGAGGGGCGGGTCGCGGTGATGAATTCCGACGAGGCCTGGCTCTGGAGCCGCGGTTTCGAGGGCGGCGGGCCGCAGCTGGAACTGCTCCGCCGGCTGGCGCACTGGCTGATGAAGGAGCCGGAGCTGGAGGAGGAAGTGCTGCTCGGCACCGGCGACGAGGGCGCGGTGGTGGTCACCCGCCGCACCCTGGCCGACACGATTCCGCCGGTGATGGCGACGAGCCCGTCCGGCGCGCGGTCCGAGGTCGCGATGGTCGAGGTGGCCCCGGGCCGCTGGGAGGGGCGGATCCCCGATGCCGAGAACGGCGCCTGGCGGCTGGAGAATGGCGACAAGCTGGCGATCGCCGTGGTCGGCCCGCCCGCGCCGGCCGAGTTCCGCGATCCCGTCTCGACCGGCGCGAAGCTGGAGCCGCTGGCCGACAGCACAGGCGGCGGGGTGAAGCGGCTGGAGGACGGGATGCCGGACATCCGGCTGGTGCGCGAGGACCGGGTGGCGAACGGCCGGGGCTGGATCGGCCTCGCCGATCGGGAGGCCTATCAGCTGCGCGACATAAGGCAGGTGGAGCTGGCGCCCGGCTGGCTGATGCTGATCCTGTCCGCCGGCCTGATCATCGCCGCCTGGCGGATCGAGAGCCGCTAGGGCGGCCGGGGGCTGAGCGTCTGGCGACGGTAAACCCGGCCTTCCTCGCGGGGCCGTCGAGAATTTTCCGTGCCCGCACTTTGCCGACCTGCCAGTGGCAAGTCGCGCGGGCGCGCGGCCGGAGCAAGCCTGCGTAGCAACTGTCTTTCAATGAGCAGGCTCGCGGTAGTCCTGTCCCGCGCGGAGCATGGCATCGAGGATGGTCAGGAGCTTCCTGGCGCAGGCGACGATGGC
>JBGAJI010000125.1:0-8140 GCA_044225035.1 Amaricoccus sp.
CGCGACTCCCGCCTCGGCCACATGCTCGACGAGGGCGAGGTTGCCGCGTTGGGCGTAGGAATTGTAGCCGTCGATGTCGCCGCCGAAGACGAGGCCCCCCTTGTCGGACTGGCTCAGGTAGAAATGCCCGGCGCCGAAGGTGACGACGGTGTCGACATAGGGCTTCAGCCCCTCGGAGACGAAGGCTTGCAGCACGTGGCTCTCGATCGGCAGGCGCAGGCCCGCCATCGCCGCGACCTGGCTGGAATTGCCGGCCGCCGCCAGCGCGAGCTTGCCGCAGGCGATGAAGCCGCGCGTCGTCTCGACCCCCTCGACCGCGCCAGAGACGCCGCGGCGGATGCCCGTCACCTCGCAGCCCTGGATCACGTCGACCCCGTGGCTGTCCGCCCCGCGGGCATAGCCCCAGGCGACCGCGTCGTGGCGCACGGTGCCGCCGGCCCGGTGCAGGAGGCCGCCCAGGATGGGGAAGCGCGCCTGATCGAAGTTCAGGAAGGGCAGCATCTCGCGCAGCGCCGCCCGGTCGATGAGCTCCGCGTCGACGCCGTGCAACCGCATGGCGTTGCCGCGCCGGGCATAGGCGTCGCGCTGCGCGTCGGAATGGTAGAGGTTGGCGACGCCCCGCTGCGACACCATCGCGTTGAAGTTGAAATCCTGTTCCAGCCCGCCCCAGAGCCGCATGGAAAGCTGGTAGAAGGGATTATTGCCCGGCAGCAGGTAGTTGGCGCGGATGATCGTGGTATTCCGCCCGACATTGCCCGAGCCGATGTAGCTCTTTTCCAGCACCGCGACGTTCCGGACGCCGAACTCCCTGGCGAGATAGTCGGCGGGGGCGAGGCCAGGCCCGCCGCCGCCGACGATCACCACGTCATAGCGCGGCTTCGGTTCCGGCGACCGCCAGGCGGGGGACCAGCCCTTGTCGCCGCGGAGGCCGTTCAGGAAAACCGAGAGGGCGGAGTATCGCATGGGTATCCGTGGCAACAAGGGACGCCTCCGCGTCGTGCGCGGCCCGGCGTCTCGGAAAGGTCGCGGGGGGCCCTACCCCATGCGTTCGGAGGCGTAGGAGCCGGGCGAGGCGGGGAAGACCACGGTCTTGTTGCCGTTCTGGAAAACGCGGCGGTGGATATGGGCGTGGATCGCCCGGGCGAGCACCTGGCTTTCCACGTCGCGGCCGAGGCTGACATAGTCCTCCGGGCTCTGCGAATGGGTCACCCGCACCGTGTCCTGCTCGATGATCGGGCCTTCGTCGAGGTCGGCGGTGACATAGTGCGAGGTCGCGCCGATCAGCTTCACTCCGCGCTGATAAGCCTGCTTGTAGGGATTGGCGCCCTTGAAGCTCGGCAGGAAGGAATGGTGGATATTGATGATCCGCCCGGACATTTCCTGGCACATCTCGTCCGACAGAACCTGCATGTAGCGCGCGAGCACGATGAGCTCCGCCCCGGTTTCCCGCACGATGGCCATCTGCCGCGCCTCGGCGTCGGGTTTGTTGTCCTTGGTCACGCGGATGTAATGGAAGGGGATGTCGTGGTTCACCACCACCTTCTGATAGTCGAGATGGTTCGAGATCACCGCGACGATGTCGATCGGCAGCGCGCCGATCCGCCAGCGGTAGAGCAGGTCGTTGAGGCAGTGGCCGAAGCGGCTGACCATGATGATGACCCTCATCCGCTCGGTCTCGTCATGGATCGCCCAGGTCATGCCGAAGGGCTCGGCCACCAGAGCGCAGCCGGCGCGCAGCGTCGCGAGATCCACCCCCTGCTCCGAGACGAAACTGACCCGGGTGAAGAACCGCGCCGTCTCGGTATCGTCGAACTGCGAGCTGTCGGTGATGTTGCAGCCGTTGTCGGTCAGGAACGTGGCGAGGGCGGCGACGATGCCGCGCCGCGTCGGGCAGGCGACCGTCAAAGTGTATTTCGACATCGGACAACCTCGTTTCGTCTTTTTCCGGCCCCGGCCCCGGCCCCGCGCCGTGCTCCCGCCCGGCACCGGCGTTAGCGCGCCGCGACCCGGCGCGCGACCGCGAAATCGACACCGCCGGCGCCGATCCCGACGGCCGGATCAGACGTCGAGCGTGGTCGCATGTTCCCAATCGGTGAACTCGGCGCAATAGTCGGTCCATTCCTGATGCTTGAGCTTCAGATAGGCGGCGGAGAAGTCGTCGCCCATCGCCGCGCGCAAGCCGGCGTCCGCCTCGTAGGCGCGCAGCGCGTCGAGCAGGTTCAGCGGCAGCTTCGGCGCGTCGGTCAGCGTATGGCCGTCGCGATACATGTCGATATCGGAATGCGGCCCCGGATCCGTCCTGGCCCGGATGCCGGAGAGGCCGGCGGCGATGATGACCGCCTGCAGCAGGTAGGGGTTCACCGCGCCGTCGGGCAGGCGCAGCTCGAACCGCCCGGGGCCGGGGACCCGCACCATGTGGGTGCGGTTGTTGCCGGTCCAGGTAACCGAGTTCGGTGCCCAGGTGGCACCCGAGACGGTGCGCGGCGCGTTGATCCGCTTGTAGGAATTCACCGTGGGGTTGGTGATCGCGGCCAGCGCGGTGGCATGTTTCATGATGCCGCCGAGGAAGGTCCGGCCCTGATCCGAGAGGCCGAAGGGCTTCTCGCGGTCGGCGAAGGCGTTGGTGGCGCCATCGGTGGACCAGACCGAGACATGCGCGTGGCAGCCGTTGCCGGTCAGGCCCTTGAAGGGTTTCGGCATGAAGGTGGCGCGCAACCCGTGCTTCTCGGCGATCGACTTGACCATGAACTTGAAGAAGGAATGCTTGTCCGCCGTGGCGAGGGCGTCGTCGAATTCCCAGTTCATCTCGAATTGGCCGTTCGCATCCTCGTGGTCGTTCTGGTAGGGCTTCCAGCCGAGGCCGAGCATCGCGTCGCAGATCTCGGCGATGATGTCGTAGCGACGCATCACCGCCTGCTGGTCGTAGCAGGGCTTCACCGCGGTGTCGGCGGCGTCCGAGATCGCGCGGCCGTCGGGGGTGATGAGGAAGAACTCGGCTTCGACCCCGGTCTTGACACGCAGGCCCGCCTCGGCGGCCTCGGCCACCAGATTTTTCAGCACCACCCGCGGCGCCTGGGCGATCGGCGCGCCCTCCATCACGCAATCGGCCGCGACCCAGGCCACGTCCCGTTTCCAGGGCAGCTGGATGACCGAGGCGGGATCGGGGACGGCGAAGACATCCGGATGCGCGGGGGTGAGGTCGAGCCAGGTGGCGAAACCGGCGAAGCCCGCGCCGTCCGCCTGCGTCCCGGCGATCGCCTGCGTCGGGACCAGCTTGGCGCGCTGGCCGCCGAAGAGGTCGGTATAGGAAATCATGAAATACTTCACGCCGCGCTCGGCGGCGAAGGCGGCGAGGTCGTTCGTCACGAATTGGTCCCCTGTCAGAGCGAAGTTACGAGCCGGCCCGCGGGATCAGAAGCCGGGTTTGCCGGGATACCAGTCGGTGCCGGCGAGCGGCACGCGTGCCATCGCCGCCGCCTCCATGGTCAGCGCGACGAGATCCTCGGGCTCGAGATTGCGCAGGTGGTTGTGGCCGCAGGCGCGCGCGATGGTCTGCGCCTCCAGCGTCATCACCTTGAGGAAATTGGCGAGCCGGCGCCCGGCGAGCGCCGGGTCGAGGCGTTTGGCGAGGTCCCGGTCCTGGGTCGTGATGCCGGCGGGATCGCGGCCCTCGTGCCAGTCGTCATAGGCCCCGGCGGTGGTGCCGAGCTTCTGGTATTCGTCCTCCCAACGCGGATCGTTGTCACCGAGTGCCACCAGCGCCGCGGTGCCGATCACCACCGCGTCCGCGCCGAGCGCCAGCGCCTTCGCCGTGTCGGCGCCGGAGCGGATGCCGCCGGAGACGATCAGCTGCACCTCGCGATGCATCCCGAGGTCGCGCAGCGCCTGCACCGCCGGCGGCACGCAGGCGAGGGTCGGCATGCCGACATTCTCGATGAACACGTCCTGCGTCGCCGCCGTGCCGCCCTGCATCCCGTCGAGCACCACGACGTCGGCGCCGGCCTTCACGGCCAGCGCGGTGTCGTAATAGGGCCGCGATCCGCCGATCTTCACATAGATCGGCTTTTCCCAGTCGGTGATCTCGCGCAGCTCGAGGATCTTGATCTCCAGATCGTCCGGCCCGGTCCAGTCCGGGTGCCGGCAGGCCGAGCGCTGGTCGATGCCCTTCGGCAGGGTGCGCATCTCGGCGACGCGGTCGGAGATCTTTTGCCCGAGCAGCATGCCGCCGCCGCCGGGCTTCGCCCCCTGCCCCACCACGATCTCGATCGCATCGGCGCGGCGCAGGTCGCGCGGATTCATGCCATAGCGGGACGGCAGGTATTGATAGACGAGGGTCTGGCTGTGGCCGCGCTCCTCGTCGGTCATGCCGCCGTCGCCGGTGGTGGTGGAGGTTCCGGCCAGCGTGGCACCGCGGCCGAGCGCCTCCTTGGCCGGGCCGGACAGCGCGCCGAAGCTCATGCCCGCGATGGTCACCGGGATCTTGAGCGTGATCGGCTTTTTCGCATGGCGCGTGCCGAGGACGACGCTGGTCTCGCACTTCTCGCGGTAGCCTTCCAGCGGGTAGCGGCTGATCGAGGCGCCGAGGAACAGGAGGTCGTCGAAATGCGGCACGCGGCGCTTCGCGCCGCCGCCGCGGATGTCGTAGATGCCGGTCGCCGCCGCGCGCCGGATCTCGGCGAGGGTATGGTCGTCGAAGGTGGCCGACTTGCGCGGCGGGGTTCGCGGGTTGTGATAGGTCATCGCGGCCCCCTCAATAGGCGTCGGCGTTGTCGATGTTGAAAGTGTAGAGCTTGCGGGCCGAGCCGTAGCGCCGGAATTCCTCCGGCTTCGCATCCGCCCCCGCCCGCGCCAGCAGCCCGGCGAGCAGCTTCCGGTGCTTCGGCTTCATCTCCTTCTCGACGCAATCGGCGCCGAGGCTCTTCACCGTCCCGCGCACGAAGAGCTTCGCCTCGTAGAGCGAGTCCCCGAGCGCGTCGCCGGCGTCGCCGAGCACGACGAGCGTGCCCGACTGCGCCATGAAGGCCGACATATGGCCGATGTTTCCGTGCACCACGATGTCGATCCCCTTCATCGAGATGCCGCAGCGCGAGGCGGCGTTGCCCTTGATGACGAGGAGCCCGCCGCGGCCGGTGGCGCCGGCGTACTGGCTGGCGTCGCCCTGAACCGTGACGCGGCCCGCCATCATGTTCTCGGCGACGCCGGGCCCGGCCGAGCCATGGACGGTGACGGCGCCGCCATCGTTCATGCCGGCGCAGTAATAGCCGACCGATCCGCGCACATCGACGGTCAGCGGCCTGTCGATGCCGACGGCGAGCGCATGGGCGCCACGCGGGTTCACCACCTCGAAGGCCGTGTCGTTGTCGTCCTCGGCGACGGAATGCAGCGCGGCGTTGAAGGCGCGCAGCGGGGTCGAGGCGAGGTCAAAGGTCGGCATCAGGCGGCCGCCTTCTCGTGGTCCCAGAAATAGACGGTGGCGGGTTCCGGCTCCCAGACGCGGGCGGTCTCGATGCCGGGCAGGTTGACGAGCGCGCGATATTCGGAACCGAAGGCTATGTATTGATCCGTCTCGGCCATCACCGCGGGCTTGCAGGCGATCGGATCGCGCAGCACGCCGAAGCCGGACTTGGTGCCGACGACGAAGGTGAAGAAGCCGTCGAGATCGTCGAGCGCGCCGGTCAGCGCCTGGCCGAGGTCACGCCCCTCGGCCATCTCGTGGCTGAGGTAGGCGGCGGCGACCTCGGTATCGTTCTGCGTCTCGAAGGTCATGCCGGCCTTGATGAGTTCGCGCCGCAGGTTGTTGTGGTTCGAGAGCGAGCCGTTGTGCACGAGGCACTGGTCGTCGCCGGTGGAGAACGGATGCGCGCCGAGCGTCGTCACCGCCGATTCCGTCGCCATGCGGGTATGGCCGATGCCGTGGCTGCCGGCCATCGCCGCGATGCCGAAGCGTGCCAGCACATCCTTCGGCAGGCCGACCTCCTTGTAGATTTCGACGCTTTCCCCCGCGCTCATCACGCGCAGGCCGGGACGGGCGGCGAGCGCGGCGCGCGTGGCGGCGAGGCGGTCCGCCGGGACATCGAGGACCGCGTGGGTGCTCTTCACCGTGACGGTGGCCTGGACGCCAGCCTCGGCCAGCAGCTCGGCCAGCCCCTCGAACTCCACCTCCGGCCGCGCCGACTGGACGGTGATCTTGCCGCGGCCGGGGTCGGCGCCGCCATAGATCGCGATCCCGGCGCTGTCCGGTCCGCGATCGGTCATGGTCACCAGCATTTCCGAAAGCAGCGCGCCGAGCCGCGGCTGCAGCGCCCTGTCCTTCAGGAACAAACCGACAATTCCGCACATGGCCCGACCCTCCGCCGACGATGGATCGGACCCTACAGGCGGTATACTGGCTCGTCAACTGGTGAGAATAAATTTTTCCTGACAGGGATCACTCAGCGCGAGCACGACGATAAGCGATGATCGACAGATAGCGGGCGGGCAGCGTGACGAGCTTGTCCGGTCCATGCGGCGCGTCGGCGTCGAAATAGAGGCTGTCGCCCGGCCCCATGGCGAAAAGCTGGTCCGCGTGGCGGTAAACGACCTCGCCTTCGAGCATGTAGAGAAACTCCAGCCCCTCGTGCTGGAAGGTCGGAAAGACGTCCGACTCGGTGGTCAGGGTGATGAGATAGGGCTCGACCTGGACCCCGCTCGAGGTTTCGGCGAGATGGCCGAGCAGATTGTACTGATGGCCGGCGCGCGTGCCGCGCCGCTCCAGCTCCACACCCTCGCCCGCCTTGACGAAGACCGCGCCGCGCCGCTCCTCGAACCGCTGGAAGAGCGCGGTGAGGGGCACGCCGAGCGCCCGGGCCAGCGCCTGCAGCGTGGTCAGGGACGGCGAGATGTTGCCGTTCTCGATCTTCGACAGCATCCCGACGGACAACCCCGTCGCGCTGGCGATATCGGACACCGTCAGGCCGAGCGCCTTGCGCAGGACACGGACCTCGTGGCCGATCGCCTGCTCGAGGTTGTTCTCCTTCGGCTCGCGCACCGCGTGCGGATTTTGTCCGGCCTCTCCGGCGTCGGCGACATCGGTCATGGTCGGATCCCTCTCCCGAGGATCGGGATCCTATTCCCGTGAGGAAAATCCTACAACCGAAGGTTTCCGCCGCCTCTAGGTCAGTGCCCCCTGGAACAGCGCCAGAAGACGGCCCCAGGCCCTTTCCGCCTGGGTCTCGTCATAGCGCGCGGCATCCGGCGGAACCCAGCCGTGGCCGGCGGGATAGACCTCGATCTCGGCCCGGTCTCCGAACGCCTCCCTCAGCTTGTTCTTCGCCTCCGGATCCTTCGCATCGTCGTCCTCGGCGATGGCGAGGACGAACCGCGCCTTCGTCTCCGGGGCCAGCAGATGCGGGCTGTCCGGCGCGTCGGTGGCGAGCGCCACCCCGTGGAAGGAGGCGGCCGCGGCGATCCGATCGGGCAGCGCGGCCGCGGCGCGGATGGTGTAGGGGCCGCTCATGCAGAAGCCGACGACGCCGACGCCCCGCGCGGGGTCGACGGCCGGCTGCGCGTCGAGCCAGGCGACGAGCGCGGTGGCGTCGCCGACGATCGCCGCGGGGGTGATGTTGCGGGCGAACGGCATGATCCGCTTGATCGCTTCCGACCGTTCCTCGCCCTCGACGACGACGAGGCCTTTCGCATCGCGATAGAACGGGTTCGGCAGCAGCACGGCGTAGCCGGCGGCGGCGAGCCGGTCGGCCATCTCGCGAAACGCGGGACGGACGCCGAAGATATCCGGCCACATCACGACGCCGGGCGACTTGGCACCCTCGGGATGAACGAAATAGGCGTCGATCACGCCGTCCGGCGAGGGAATCTCGACATCGGCGCCCGCCACGACCTGTGCCCGGGCGCCGCCGGGCCAGAGCATGGCCACGCCGGCCGCGCCGGTCAGCGCCCCGAAAGCGCGGCGATTGAGCCGCACGCGGTCGCCGGGATGAAACTCGTCTTTCTCGCACATGGTTCGAAACCTCCCCTTGTCGGACGATTGGTGGCCGCCCAGAGACTAGCCCCGTTCCGCCGTCCGCCAAGGGCAAACCGCCGCGCGGTCAGCGCGCGCGCCGGCCGCCGCCACGTCCGCCGCCGCTTCGGCCCATGCTCGACC
>JBGAJI010000126.1:0-7989 GCA_044225035.1 Amaricoccus sp.
ACGCGCCGCCCCGCTCCCACCGGCGCTTCTGCGCGCGGGAGCGGGTGGCGCGGGCCTCCTGATCGATGGCATCGCCCATATGGGCGGGCGCCACGCCGGCGCCGACATAGCGGGCGACCGCCCAGGCGGCGCCGACCGTGTCGGCGAGGCCGAGGCCGAGGCTCAGCCCGAGATCCTGGGCCTCGGCGGCGACCACCGCCGCCAACCCCTCCTCGCCACCAAAGAGATGGGCGCAACCGGTGATATCGAGCACCAGCGCGTCCGTGCCCTCCACCGCCACCCAAGGGCTGAAGCGTCCCGCCCAGCGCCGCAGCGTGGCGAGAAAGTCGGCCTCCCGCGGCGGATCGTCGGGACGGGTCACCAGGGTCGGGCAGATCGCCCGGGCATCGCCCAGCGCCATCCCGGCGCGCAGCCCCCGCCGTTCCGCCGCGCGGGACAGGCTGGCGAGCACCAGCGTTCCCCGCCGATCGGCGACGACCGCCAGCGGCTGCTCCGCCAGCTCCGCCTCGCGGCGCAGGATCCGCTCCGCCGCGAGGCGGGGAAACCACAGGGAAAGGATACGACGCGACGGCATGGCGATTCGATGTTCCTGTTATGTTCACATTCTAGTCGTGACGCGACAGGAGTCGAGTCATCGTCCGACGAGGATGGGAGAGAGAGCCTTGCGCGGCGGGCAAACGTTCTCGGCGCGGGACGGTTCCCGCGGGGAGAGGCGCCGTGTCAGGGGTGAGGGTGGGCGCGGCGCCCACCCTATGGGAAGGGACGGATCAGCCGCAGAAGACGCGCGCGACCCTGTCGCCGGAGCCAACCTCGACATTCATCCGCTCGGCGCGGAAGTCCATGGTCACCGGCATGCCCGGGAAGATGACGCGCGTGCCGGCGGGCAGCGCGCCGGGATCGAGCGCGCCGGCGCTGGTGCCGACGAGGCTCTGGTGCGCGGTGGCGCCGCAGCTGTCCTTGTCATCCGCGATCTTGGTTTCGACCGCCTTCGCGTCGCCCTCCACCGCCGCGCCGGCTTCCTTCATCTTGTCGCAGGCGCCCAGCGCCAGCACGGCGATCAGGGCGAAGCCGGTGAAATGGATCGGACGGGGCATGCCAAAGCTCTCCTCTGCCTGTTTTCCCGCAAGCAATCACGACCTCGGGCCGGAGGCAAGGGTCGCGCGCGGCGCGTCGCGAACCGGCGCCCAGCCACTCGCAGAGAGAGAAGATTTGTTTTTCCAGACAACCCTTGGTAATACAATCGGGTCTGGGCTCGGCAAGGTCCTTGCGCGCGACCCGACTGGTGCACATGACCCATACGTGCTTTGGTTGCGGAAGGCTGGCAGCCAGGTTCCTCGCGCCTGGGTCGCGGACTTCACGGAAGGAGGCGGTTGTTGCGCGTAACGCCTAGAGGAACCGGGGAAGGCGGCGGGCCGCTCAGCCTGTCCCACAGGTTGGTCGCCTTTCACGTGGGCGGCGTCGCGCTTCTGCTGATCGTGGTGCTGAGCAGCGTTCTCTGGGTCTCGTCGGAACATAACAAGCTCGCGCGGGTCTCCTCGGACAATCTCGTCTCCGCTGGCCTTACCTCCCTGCGCACACGCGCGCTGACGCTGGTGCGGGACTATTCGATCTGGGACGAAGGTTACAACGCGGTGGTCGCGAACGACCGCGAGTGGCTCTATGAGAACATCGGGGTCAGCGTCACCAACATCCGGACCTTCGATCTCGTCATCATCGACACCCCGGGACAGGGCCCCGCCTTCGGCTGGAACGAACATTCGCCGCCCGAGGGCGAGACGGGCCTGTTGCCGCCGGACATGCTCGAAACCCTGCTGGCGCTCCCCGACGAGAGCCAAGTCGCCACCACCGAGAGCCGGACGCGCTTCGGCATGCTCGATGGCGAGCCCTGGTATTTCGCCGTCTCCTACGTGCGCCCGGTGGACGGTTTCGTCGCCGGCGCCTCGGCCGAGTCGTTGCCCCGCCAGATTCATGGCCAGCGTCTGAGCGACGATCTGGAGCAATTGCGCGAAAACACGCTCGCCGACAGGCTGCATCTCACCACCATGCCCGACCCCGGCGACGCCAGTGTCGCGCTTGTCGATCTCAACGACAACACCATCGGCTATCTCGCCTGGGCGCCCCCCCGGCCGGGCGCCAGCATCCTGCGGCGCATCGCCCTGCCCCTCGGCTTCGCGCTGATCATGGTAACGCTGATCAGCGCCATCAACTCGCGCTACGCCGTCCGTTCGGCCCGGCGCCTCGAGCAGGCCCTGGTCGATGCCACCGTCGCGGACCGCAGCAAGACCGAGTTCCTGTCGAATGTCAGTCACGAACTGCGCACGCCGATGAACGGCATCCTCGGGGTCGCGCAGCTTCTGCAGACCACCGATCTCGATGACGAACAGCGCGAACTGGTCGGAATTCTGTTCAGCTCGGCCAATACCCAGATGTCGCTGATCTCCGACCTGCTCGACCTCAGCCGTATCGAGATCGGCAGCCGCCGTCTCGTCGTCGAACCGTTCCAGCCGGGCGCCGTGCTGAAGGATCTGGTCGACATGATGCGGCTGGCGGCGACCAGGCGGCGGATCACGTTCGACGCGGACTGGCGCCCGCTCGACGGACTGACGGTGCTCGGCGACGAACGCGCGTTCCGACAGATCGTCACCAACCTGCTCGGCAACGCGGTAAAGTTCACCGATCGCGGCGGCGTCGATTTGCGGGCGACCCTGTCCCGCGCCGGCGGCCGCGCGGAGATCACCGTCCGCGTCGAGGATACCGGCCCCGGCATCCCTCGGGACATGTTCGAAAAGATCTTCGATCGTTTCTATCAGGTCGACGGCTCGACGACCCGCTCCAAGGAAGGCACCGGACTTGGCCTCGCGATCAGCCGCGAGCTCGCCCGCATGATGGGCGGCCGCATCATCGTCGAGAGCGAGGTCGGCGTCGGCTCGGTCTTCTCGCTGGTGGTGGAGCTCGACGTCGGCGCGATTCCACAGAGGACCCGCGATGCGGCCTGATTCGCAGGATCACGTCGACCAGTCCGGCGTCGCCCCGATCGGAAACCGGTCCGGCATCCTGATCGTCGAAGACAATCAGGTGAATTCCATGATCCTGCGCGCCATGCTGCGCAAGCACGGCTGGGAGCCGCTCGTCGCCGTCGACGGCGTCGAGGGCGTCGAGATGACCATGCGGCACCGGCCGGGCCTGATCCTGATGGATCTGCAGATGCCGCGGCTCGACGGGTTCGCCGCGGCCAGCCAAATCCGCCGGCAATTCGCCGGTGGAGCCCCGGCGATCGTCGCGGTCACCGCGAATGTCGAGCCGGCCATTCGGGCCGCTTGCGTCGGCGCGGGCTTCTCGGATGTCCTGGCCAAGCCCGTCGCCATGGAAGAACTGATCTCCACGGTTCGGCGCCACCTCGCTCCCTGACGGCGCACGCTCCTGCGAGAGCGCGCCCCGGCGTTGCTTGGGATAGCTGGGACGCGCCCCTCAAGGGTCGCCTTGGCTGGCCTGGCTTGCCGGGGGGGCACCGGAGAGGATTTTCACCCCGACAGTCGTCCGGCGAATTCGTCGGGGCGTTCGACCCGACGCCATCGGATCGAACTCGCCTCTAGTCACACTTTTCAACTTCCAGACGAGTCATCCAAGCGGGACTGGCACTACGCAGCCACCATCGGACGATCGAGGCTGAGAAGAAATTCATAGTGCCAGGGGCAGTAGCGCAAGTATAGCGGCCGCATCCAGTGATTCTGACCGAGCCCTCCGCCCAGGCAGAACGTGTAATCTTCGAGAAGCTCTTCCCCCGGTTGGATGTCTCGCAGGGCGATTAGATGATCGTCGCGCAGTCGATTGGGCCAGTAGTTAAGACCGACGTTCGCGGTGGAGTCGCCACCGTGGTTCAGGAACTGCATGCCATCAGTATAGTACAGGAACTTTCCCGATGGCTCATGCAGGTATCCCGCATGCAGCGCGTAGGTGATCTCGTGTGGCGGAAGTTTTGGCAACGTTTTCGAGTCGCAAACCTGCATCGAACTGTCGTACTGCCAAACCCTAGTACCAGACTTGATTACACGGCGGGCAAATACTCCCATGCCATGTACAGAGCTCATCTTGAATTCAACGTCTACTTTCCAGCCCAATCTTGACTTCCTTCATGCCAACACCACACACCGAAGCTAGCGTAGAGTCTCTCCATGCGCTTATCTACACTATTGATACTCGGTTAACTCCACATTGGAACTCTGAGAGACCATGTGAAGTACAAAGATGTTATTTTGCTTAACGATCAGTTAACACGTTTTGCGAAAAAAGCAACCAAAATACACGCATCACGTGCATGGCCGTCCCGAGATCGCGGGGTATACGACAGGAATGCCGATGATTCGTGCAGTTTTCCGACCCAACTGCTCAGCGGAATGGCGATCGCGCGCAAAAAGTAGGAACAATCATACAAAAAACGTCCCGCCCACTCGCAGGGCGCCGAAAAGCCGCCGTTTTTCCTCCACGGGACGCGTGCGCCGAGTTGAAACGGCCCAGCCCCAGGGGACGACGGAGCGGTCGCGGGGCGCATTTCAAACCGACAGTCGTGAAGCAGGCATGAAAAAACCCGCCGACATTCAGCGGGCTGTTCCTGATGGTCTTCCGGTTCCCGCGTCGGGCGGCGCCCCCCGACACACCCGGGATGCATGATTCGCATGCCACGAGGCGAGGCAAATCTCCACCGGTCGCGCTTTAGCCTGGGGATCGTGTTTGGGAGAGGTGATTCCGCACCTCCAGCCCGGGCCGGAGGTGCGTACCGATCAAGAAGCCGGCGGCCGCCGTTTCCGGCGGCCGCGAGCGATCAGCTCTTGTTCATCCGATTGCCGATCAGGTCTTCGACGACCGTCGGATCGGCCAGCGTCGAGGTGTCGCCGAGCGCGCCATAGTCGTTCTCGGCGATCTTGCGCAGGATGCGGCGCATGATCTTGCCGGAACGGGTCTTCGGCAGCCCCGGCGCCCACTGGATCAGGTCGGGCGAGGCGATCGGACCGATCTCCTTGCGAACCCATTGCACCAGTTCCTTGCGCAACTCCTCGGTATATTCCTCGCCGGCGTTCAGGGTGACATAGGCGTAGATGCCCTGGCCCTTGATCGCGTGCGGATAGCCGACCACGGCCGCTTCCGCGACCTTGGCATGGGCGACCAGCGCGCTCTCGACCTCCGCGGTGCCCATCCGGTGACCGGAGACATTGATAACGTCGTCGACGCGGCCGGTGATCCAGTAATAGCCATCCTTGTCGCGGCGGCAGCCGTCACCCGAGAAGTAATAGCCCTTGTACTGGCTGAAGTAGGTATCGACGAAACGCTGGTGATCACCGAAGATCGTGCGCATCTGACCAGGCCAGCTGTCGGCGATGCAGAGCACGCCCTCGCATTCGATCTCGGCGATCTCGGCGCCGGAGGCGGGCTCCAGCACCACCGGCTGGACGCCGAAGAACGGCTTGGTCGCCGAGCCGGGCTTGGTCGGGATCGCGCCGGGCAGCGGCGTGATCAGGATGCCACCGGTCTCCGTCTGCCACCAGGTGTCGACGATCGGACATTTGCCCTTGCCGACCACCTCGTCGTACCAGTTCCAGGCTTCGGGATTGATCGGCTCGCCGACCGAGCCGAGCACGCGCAGCGTGGAGAGGTCGTACTGATCGACGAACTTGCGGCCCTGGCCCATCAGGGCGCGAATCGCCGTCGGCGCGGTGTAGAAGATATTGACCTTGTGCTTCTCGCAGACCTGCCAGAACCGGCCGGCGTCGGGAAAGGTCGGCACGCCCTCGAACATCACCGTGGTGGCGCCGTTCGCCAGCGGGCCATAGACGATGTAGCTGTGGCCCGTGACCCAGCCGACATCGGCGGTGCACCAGTAAACCTCGCCGTCATGATAGTCGAAGACGTATTCGTGGGTCATCGAGGCATAGGCGAGATAGCCGCCGGTGGTATGCACCACGCCCTTCGGCTGGCCGGTCGAGCCGGAGGTATAGAGGATGAACAGCGGGTCCTCGGCCGCCATCGCCACCGGCGGGCAGTCGGCGGCGGCCTTCTCCATCGCCTCGTGCAGCCAGATGTCCCGGTCGGCATCCCAGGCGACGGCGCCGCCGGTGCGGCGCACGACCAGCTGCTTCACGCCGGCGAGACCGGCCAGCGCCTTGTCGGCGTTGGCTTTGAGGGGCGTGTTGCGGCCCCCGCGCGGCGCTTCGTCGGCGGTGATGACGAGTTGGGCGCCGGAATCCTCGACACGGCTGCGCAGCGCCTCGGCCGAGAAGCCGGCGAAGACCACCGAATGGATCGCGCCGATCCGGGCGCAGGCCAGCATCGCATAGGCGGCCTGCGGGATCATCGGCAGATAGAGCACGACGCGGTCGCCCTTGGCGACGCCGAGATCCTTCAGCGCATTGGCGAATTTCGAGACCTGACGATGCAGCTCGGCATAGGTGATATGCTCCGCGTGGTTCGGATCGTCGCTTTCCCAGATGATGGCGGTCTGGTCGCCGCGGGCCGCGAGGTGGCGGTCGATGCAATTGGCCGCGACATTGAGCTTGCCGTCGTCGAACCATTTGATCGAGACGTTATGATAGTCGAAGGATGTGTTCTTGACCTTGGAATAGGGTTCGATCCAGTCGAGGCGGAGGCCCTGCGCGCCCCAGAAGCCCTCGGGATCGGTGACCGAGGCCTTGTACATTTCCTCGTACTGGGCCGCGTTGACCCTGGCGCGGGCAACAGCCTCCTGCGGCGGGTAATGCATCTGATCTGACATAGGCGTCTCCCACTCCATCGTTCGTTTTCTGGGCCCGAACGGCGCGGGATGGGCGGGCGATCGGGCGAGCCGGACCGATCCTAAGACGCGATCCGCCGTTTGCCTATGCCGGAATGCCCCCGTTGCGTCACGCCGTCGTAATTTTCTTTCGGGGATAGGCCTCGGGATGGCCCGCCGGCAAGGACTACGATGGTCTGGACGGAAGGCGGCGCGGGGTCAGACCTCGATCTCGGTGACCTTGCCGGCGGCCTTGGCAAGGGCGACGACCTGCGCGGCGACGGCGAGGTCCTGGAGCCCGACGCCGGTGCCGTCGAAGAGGGTGATCTCGTCGGGGGACGCGCGGCCGGGGTGGGCGCCGTTGATGACGGCGCCGATCGGGGTGATGTCGGAGGCGGCGATCAGGCCGGCGGCGATGGCGTGCTGGGCTTCGCCGATGGTGGTGGACTGTGCGACCTCGTCGGTGAAGACGGTGGCGCGGGCGAGGAGGGTCGCTTCGACCTCCTGCTTGCCCTTGGTGTCGGTGCCCATGCAGGCGAGGTGGGTGCCGGGCTTGACCTGGGCGGCCGCGAGGATCGGCGCGAAGGACGAGGTGATCGAGATGATCACGTCGGCCTGCGCCCCGAGCTCATCGAGGCTGACGGGGGTGAAGGGGAGGCCGGCCTCGGCGGCGACCTCGGCGAGGCGGGGGAGCATCTCTGGGTGGAGGTTCCAGCCGACGACGCGCTCGAAGCGGCGCTGGCGGAGGGCGGCGCGCAGCTGGAAGGCGGCCTGGTGGCCGGCGCCGATCATCCCGAGGACGCGGGCGTCCTCGCGGGCTAGGTGCTTGATCGAGACGGCGGAGGCGGCGGCGGTGCGGGCGGCGGTCAGGTAATTGCCGCCGATCATCGCGGTGGGGCGCCCGGTGGCCGGGTCGAAGAGGAAGACGGTCGACTGATGGTTGGTGATCTCGCGGCGGGCGAGGTTGTGCGGCCAGTAGCCGCCGGCTTTCAGACCGAGGGTCTGGCCGGCGCGGTCGTAGCCGCCCTTGAAGCCGTAGAGGGCCTCCTCGGGCTGGCCGAGGGCCTCGCGGACGACCGGGAAGTTGGTCGCGTCGCCGCGGGCCATGGCGGCGAAGACCTGCTCGACCGGGGCGAAGGCGTCGTCGAGAGAGAGGAGCGCGGGGCAGGCGGCTTCGGGGACGATGATCAACGGTCTGCTCCTTTTGAGCGGGGGGCGGCGAAGGGGGC
>JBGAJI010000012.1:0-49771 GCA_044225035.1 Amaricoccus sp.
ACAACGAGGACCGACCCCACGGTGCCATCGGGTACAAGCCCCCGATCGCCCTTATGAACCCCGACGGCGCAGCCGGCCAGCCGTCGTGACGAAGCCCGAAAACTCCAGCCTCGGGTGATCCAGAGAAGGGTCTCACCTCACGAAGCCCGAAAACTCCAGCCTCGGGTGATCCAGAGAAGGGTCTCACCTCAGAAGCCCGAAAACTCCAGCCTCGGGTGATCCAGAGAAGGGTCTCACCTCAGAGACGCGGAGCTATTCGGAGAAGCGCGGCTGGCAGGAGCGGGTGCTGGTGCGCAAGAGCTCGACCGAGCTGCTGGATTCCAGCTGGACGCGGGCGGCCTCGGGGCTGATCACCGGGCAATATACCAAACTGCCCTACGGCCGCTTCGACTTCGCCTACGACTATGCCGGCCGGCTGCGCAGTGCGACGAACACCGGCGGGCAGCCCGGCTACGGCCAGAGCTTCACCTACGACGCGGCGGGCTCGATCCGGTCGAAGACCGGGATCGGCTCTTACGTCTATCCCTCGGCGGGGTTTGGCGTTTCGGGAGGAGCCACTTCGTGGCGCGTCCCGGCGCGGTGTCTCAGGGCGTCTCCAGCCAATCCTCTCGCCCGTGCCGCACCCGGACCACGAGCACGCCGCGGTCGTCGACGACATAGATAATTATGTGTGACCCGCAGGGATGCACGCGGGCGGGTGGCGACAGCTCGGGGCGTTCGCGTGCCATCTCCGGGTTGCCAGCCAAAAGCTCGAAGACGTGCCGTAGCCGCTTGTGATACCGCTCGGCCTGCGCCAGGCCGAACTGCGTCACCCCCTCGATGAAGATGTGTTGGAGATCGGCGGCCGCTCTCCGGGTGAACCTATAGGTCATGCCCGGACTTACCAGCGCGCGCGGCCGCTGCGATATCGTCCATGGACCTATCGCTGATCCCGCTCTCCAGACCTTCGGTGAGCAGAAGCTGCATGCGGGCGATCTTGTCGGCCCGCTCCTGGTCGCGGCGGATCAGGTCGCGCACGTAGTCGCTGGCGTTGCTGTAGCGCCCGGTCCGGGCCTGGGCCTCGACCCAATCCTTCATGGGATCGGGAAGTGAGACGTTCATGGTGGCCATGTCGATGCTCCTTCCCGCCAGTATGGCAGCTATTGGCAAACTTTGTCAAACTTAGGCGCGCGTCTGGCGGGAGCGCGTGCTGACGCGCAAGGGCTCGACCGAGCTGCTCGACAAGATCTCCTGCCAGGCGGCGGGCGGCCTATTTCGGCGGCGGTGATGCCCGGCGCCTCGTCGATGGCGCAGAGCATGGTGAAGGACACCGGCTTGATGTCCTCGCCGAGTGCCTCCCCGAAGTGGGCGAGATTGCGCACCCAGGCGCGCCGCAGGCGATAGCCGGCAAGGCCCTGGACGAAGCTCTCCCTGATCCCCTTCGCGTCCTGCCGCTTCATTTCCTCGCCAGCCATGCCGGAGTCGCCCCCCCGATGCACGAGGCAAATCGCCCTGAACGACGCGCGCCGGCGAGCTACGCGATCGCGTCCTTCGCATGCGGATGCGCGTCGGCCAGGCACTGGTCATGGTCGCCGAGCACCTCGATCACGCGGCAGTCGGCGATGACGCCGTGGGTGCATTGGCGCAGCATTCGTTCGAGCTCGGCCCGGAGCGACTCCAGCCGGGCTATCCGCGCGTTGATCGCCTCGAGGTGCCGCGCCGCCAGCACGTCGGCCTCGTGGCAAGGCATGTCAGGCCGGTCCGCCATGTTCAGCAGCTCGCGGATCGCGTCGATGGAGAAGCCGAGATCGCGGGCGTGGCGGATGAAGCCGAGGCGATCAATCTCGGCTCTCGTGTATAGCCGCTGGTTTCCCTCGGAGCGGTCGGGCCGCGGCAGAAGGCCGATCTGCTCGTAGTAGCGCACGGTCTGGACCTTGCTGCCCGTCGCCCGCGCGGCGTGACCGATGGTGAAAGCTTGCACGGCCATTTTCTCCTTGAAGCTACAGTCGCTGTAGCAATTACACCTCCGCGGACTCAAGGAGGCAAGGCTGTGATGGACGAGAGGCGCGAAAACCTGAGCTGGGCGGTCGGCGGCATGGACTGCGCGAGCTGTGCGACGAAGATCCGCGGCGCGTTGGAACGGATGCCGGGGGTCTCGGACGTGACGGTCTCGGTGATGGCCGAACGGCTGACGCTGCGCCTCGACGGCGCCTCGACGCCGCCGGCGGCGGTCGAGCGGACGGTGCGGGATCTCGGCTACACCATCGCCCGCGGAGGGAAGGCGCCGGCCAAGCGCGGCTTCGTCCTGCCCGGCGCATCCCCGGCGGATGCCAGGGGCGACCACGGCCACGATCGCACGGCGGCCAGGCCAGATCACGACCATGGCCACGATCACGATCACGACCGCGCGGCCGGCGGTCACGGTCATGACGACGGCCCAGCCGAAGGCGTCTGGTACGCCTCGCCCAAGGGGCGGCTCGTCCTCGTCACCGCCGCGCTGCTGGCTCTCGCCTGGGCGCTGCGTTTCGCGCTTCCGGGCGCGGTCGGGCCGTGGCTCTTCGCGGCGGCCTGCCTGATCGGCCTTGCGCCGGTGGCGCGGCGGGCCTTCGCCGCGGCCCGGCGCGGGATGCCCTTCACCATCGAGATGCTGATGACGATCGCCGCGACGGGCGCCCTCTTCATCGGCGCGGCCGAGGAGGCAGCCCTCGTGGTCTTCCTCTTCGCCGTCGGCGAGCTGCTCGAAGGCGTCGCGGCCGGCCGGGCGCGGGCGTCGATCCGGGCGCTGGCCGACCTGGTGCCGACGGCCGCGCTACGCTTCAACCCCGACGGCTCGACGGAGAAGATCGAGGCCTCCGCGCTTCGCCTCGGCGACACCGTCCTCGCTCGCCCGGGTGACCGCATCCCGGCCGATGGCGAGATCGTCGAGGGAGTCTCGGGTGTGGACGAGAGTCCGGTGACGGGCGAGTCGGTCCCGAAGACCAAGGGCCCCGGCGAGGAGGTCTTTGCCGGGTCGATCAACACCGAGGCGGCGCTGACCGTGCGCGTCGGCAAGCTTGCCGCGGACAACACCATCGCGCGCATCATCAGGCTCGTCGAGGAGGCGCAGGAGGCTCGCGCGCCGACCGAGCGCTTCATCGACCGGTTCAGCCGCTGGTACATGCCGGCGATCGTCGGCCTCGCCCTCCTCGTCGCGCTGCTGCCGCCGCTCGTGGCCGGCCAAGCGTGGGACACGTGGATCTATCGCGCGCTGGCGCTGCTGCTGATCGGCTGCCCCTGCGCGCTCGTCATCTCGGTGCCCGCCGCCATCGCCGCCGCGCTGTCGGCGGGCGCGCGCCACGGCCTGCTGATGAAGGGCGGGGCCGTGGTCGAGGCGACGGCGCGCGCCGGAACCATCGCCTTCGACAAGACCGGCACCCTGACCCTCGGGCGGCCGAGGGTGACCGATGTCGTGGCGCTCGCCGGCGACGAGGCGGGCGTGCTGGCGGTGGCCGCCGGCGTCGAGGCCGGCTCGTCGCATCCGCTCGCCGAGGCGATGCTCGCCGAAGCCAGGGCTCGCGGTGTCGCGGCGACGGCGATGACCGGCGCGCGCGTGCTGCCCGGGCGCGGCGTCGCCGCCGAGGCACCGGACGGGCGGACCGCCTTCGTCGGCTCGCCTCGCCACGCGGAGGAACTCGGCGGACTGGACGACGCCGGTCGGGCGCGAACTACCGAGCTCGAGGCCGAGGGCAAGACGGTGGCGGTCGTCCACTGCGGTGGCACGCCCCTCGGGCTTGTCGCGCTGCGCGACGAGCCGCGGCCGGACGCGGCGCTGGCGATGGCCGAGTTGAAGGCGCTCGGGCTCGACACGGTGATGCTGACCGGGGACAACCGCCGGACCGCGGCGGCGATCGCCGGGACGCTCGGGATGGAGTGCCGCGCGGAGCTGCTGCCCGACGACAAGGTCGCGGCGATCCGAGGCCTCGCCGGCCGGGGCGGGCTCATCATGGTCGGCGACGGCATCAACGACGCCCCGGCGCTCGCCGCCGCCGACGTCGGCATCGCCATGGGGTCGGGCGCCGACGTGGCGCTCGAGACCGCCGACGGCGCGCTGTTGCGCAACCGCGTCCGCGATGTCGCCGGCCTCGTTCGGCTGGCGCGGGCGACGATGGCGAACATCCGGCAAAACATCGCCACGGCGCTCGGACTGAAGGCCGTGTTCCTGGTCACGACCATCCTCGGTGTCACCGGCCTCTGGATCGCGATCCTCGCCGACACCGGCGCGACGGTGCTCGTCACCCTGAACGCGCTTCGGCTGCTGCGCTTCGATGGGGAAGCCTCGCCGGTCGTGCCCAAGACGCCATCCCTCGGCTTGGCGGAGGGCGACTGAAATCACCCCCTCTACTCGATGATCCGATCGACAGGGAAATGCCCTCGTCTCGCCCGACTATGAGCCGGATAATGACTGTTATGATGAAAATGTTTCGGTGGAGGTCGGTTCGGCGCTGGGCGTGAAGGCCCGTCCGCCGGCCGGACGATGCCGAGGCCGGCTATCTGAAGCTTGTACGGGCCCTGATCGCTCCGGAACCACGGGATAGCGGCATAGGGCGCGTCACCGCCGCAGGCCAGCCGGCGGGCGATGTGGCGGGCTGATCGACAGCCGCCCGAGGCGGACGCTTGAGAGCGCAAGGACCGGGCGCGCCTTTCCAGGGACTGAGGATATTGATCCGAAGGCTCGAAGCATAATATCTCTTTTCGTTATGAAAATGGACAGCGACCATCTGGAGATATTGGCCGTCATCGTCGAAAAGGGCGGCCTGACCGAAGGGGCGGACGCCCTCGGCAAGTCGCAGCCCTCGGTCTCGCGCAGCATGACGCTGCTCGAGGAGCGGATCGGGATGCCGCTGTTCGAGGCAGGCCGGCGGCCGCTCCGTCCGACCGAACTCGGCGCCAGCCTCGCCCGGCTCGGGGCGCGGATCCGGACGGCGAACCTCGAGGCGGGCCTGCTCGTCCGCCGATTCCGCCAAGGGCTGGCCGGACGATTGCGGCTCGGCGGCTCGCCGATCTTCATGGACGGCGTCGTGTCCACGATGATCGCCGACTTCCAGTCGCAGCATTCCGACGTGCAGATCGACCAATCCTACGGCTATCTCGACACGCTGGAGGCGGGCCTGCGCAACGGCGGGCTCGACCTCGCCATCCTGCCGTTGTCGCCAAGCCGTGTGCCGGCCGGCATGACCTTCACGCCGCTCCTCTCAGGGCGCAACGTCATCGCCTGCCGGGCCGGACATCCGCTGACCCGCGTGAAAGCGATCACCCTCGCCGACATCGCGCCCTATGCCTGGATCGCGCCGCCGGCGAACAGCCCTCTCTATCGCGACCTCGAGCGGGCGGTGCGCTCGGTCGGGCAGGAGGACTTCCGCGTCAACTTCTCCGGCGGCACGCTCGCCTCGATCCAGTCGGTGCTAGCCGGGTCTGACGCGCTGACCGTGCTGCCCTACTCCGTCGTCTTCCTGTCGCGCCGGGCGGTGCCGCTCGAGGCGCTGCCGCTCCGCATCGACCACCCCGACCGCCAGCTCGGGCTGCTCACGGTCATCGACCGCCAGCTACCGCCGGCGGTGCGCCACTTCGGCGCCTTCCTGCGGGGCGAGTGCGAGCGGCTGCAGGCGCGGATGGACCACGAGCAGCGGATGACACGGCGGCGCGACTAGCCATCGAGGCGATTCAGCGCCTTACTTCAGCGCCACATAGGTCTCGGCGTCGAGCAGGACGATGCGCACGGCGACATGGCGACCGGTGGCGGCGACGATCGCCTCGCGGAGCCGGCCCGCGGCGGCGACGAGGGTCTCGCGGGTGCGGGCGGGCTTCGGCAGGAGATGAAGCTCGACGTTGATCCGCGGCTGGTCGGGAAGGCCGAGGATCGGGAGGACGGCGAGCTGGCAGGCCGGGGCCTCCACGACGAAGGCCGAGCAGGCAAGTCTCCGGAGGTCGGGCAGGAGAGCGGCGAAACGCTCGCGGAGGGCGGGGTAATCGGTTTCGTCGACAAAGATCTTGATGTTGGGCATCGGGTCGCCTCTCAGGCGGGGACGAGGACGAAGTCGAAGGGAGAGCGCCAGAGGGTGTCGCCGCCCTCGACGCGCTCGTAGGGGGCGACGAGGGTGTCCTTGACGCCGAAGACGGCGTCCGAGGTCAGGTACTCGTCGCCGCCGACGAAGGTATGGGTGACGAGCCTTTGAAAGCCGGGCGCGGTGACGAGATAGTGCATGTGCGCCGGGCGATAGGGGTGGCGGCCGAGATGGCCGAGCATCTGCCCGACGGGGCCGTCATCCGGGATCGGGTAGCTGACCGGCTTGACGCCGACGAAGGCGTAGCGCCCGTCCGGCCCGGTGATGAAGCGGCCGCGGTTGTTCCACTTCGGCTGGATGCCCGGCTGCTGGACGTCGTAGAAGCCGTCGGCATTGTCGGACCAGACGTCCACCGTCGCGCCCGCGATCGGATCGCCGTCGAGGTCGAGGACGCGGCCCTCGAAGCGGCAGCTCTCGCCCTTGCCGTCAAGGGAGATGTTCGCGCCCATCTCCCGGATCGGGGCGTCGGCGACGTGGAAGGGTCCGAAGACGGTGTTCTCGGTGGCGCCCTCCGGCCGGCGATTGTTGATCGCGTCGACCAGCATCGAGACGCCGAGGACGTCGGAGAGCAGGATGAACTCCTGGCGCTCGCCCGAGCAGATCTGCCCCGTGCGGGTCAGGAAGCCGATGCCGTATTCCCATTCCTCCTGGGTCAGGTGGATGTCCTTGGCGAAGGCGTGGAGGTGGCGGACGAGGCTCGCCATCACCTCGGCGAGCCGGTCGTCGGTCTCGGATCCGGCGCGGGCGATGACGATCTCGGACGAGTTGGCCTCGGTGAAATAGCTCATGATCTTTCCTCGGTCGGATCGGTGGCGGATGCGCCCGGCGCCGGGGCGGAGGTTGTCGGTGGTGAGGTTGAGGAGCGTCGACGTGCCGGCGCCGTCCGGTCCGATACCCCGCCGGTTTCGAGTGCGAAGCCGGGGCCGGCGGCGACCTCGAACGCGCCGGAGCTCTTCGATACCGCTTCGAGCGCGGGGATCGTCACCGGAACACGTCCCGATCGTCGTAGTCGAGCAGCGTCAGGCTGGCGGTCCCGGCCTCGGTCTCGCGCAGGCGGTGCCAGCGGCGGTCGAGGTAGATGAGCGACTCGTGCTCCGGCGCGCCCGCGTTGTCGCCGGTCGCGCCGTCGAGCATCTCCGCCGTCACCACCGTCGCGCCTTCGACCGGCAGCGCGCCGCGGATGCGGGCGCGGAACCAGGTGGCGACCGCGGTATAGCGCGGCTCGCCGGTCGGCAGCCGCTCCCAGGGGATGCCGGGGGCGAAGCGGTCGGCGCCCGGCGTGGCGCCGAGCCGCGCGAGGTCGAGGTCGGCATAGCGCAGCAGGTGGATGACGACGCTGCCGGCCGCGAGCACCGCCGCCGTCGCGCCGGACCGGGCGGAGAGCGAGAAGGCGACCGTCGGCGGCTCGGCGCTGACCGAGATCAGCGACGAGACGGTCATTGCGACGGGCGCGCCGCCCGCGCTGGCGGTGATGACGGCGACGCCGGCCGGGTGGCAGCGGAAGGCCTCGCGGAAGGCGGCCGTCACCAGGGCGGTCACGGGGGCGGGGGCGGTCTCGGGCATGGCGGGGCCTCGTCCTCGGGACGCGGCGGCAGGCGGCCTCGCCCGCCCCCGCGCCGGATGGGTCACTTCTTTTCGATCAGGTCGTAGAGCTGCCACTCGCGGTCGGACCACAGGCCGCCGATCTCGCGCCCGGCGGAGGTGACGATCGAGGGCGCGATGGTGAAGTGGTTCGCCGCCACCATCATGTCGCGGAAGGTCCGCTGGATGACGCCGGCGCGAAGCCCCGCCCCGCCCGAGGCGCGATAGGCGAAGTCGCAGACCTCGACGCCCGCCTCGTGGATCTGGGCCTTGGCGAGATGGACGAGGCTCACCTGCCGGGTGTCCATCATCCGCCCCGCCTCGGTCTTGGCCTCGATCTCGCCCCAGACCTCCATGCAGAGGGCGCGGGCGGCGCGATAGGACGCCTCGGCGCGGCCGTAGTCGTACCAGAACTTCTCGCTCTCGCCGAGGAGCCCGGCGCGGCCCGACTTCGAGCGCGCGAACTTGGCGATCTCATCGAGCATCCGCCGGCCGGTGCCCATCGCCCAGCCGGTGTGGCCGATCGAGGCGATGCCGACGATGCCGAGGCTGAACAGCTCCTCCAGCCGCCGCGGCGGCGCGGTCAGGATCGGGAAGACCAGATCCTCGGCGATGAACACGTCCTTGGCGTCGTAGTCGATCGAGCCCGTGCCCTTGAGGCCGAGCACGTCCCAGTTGCCGAGCTGGCCGTGCTCGGCGATCGGGGCGTGGGCGCACATGACGATGACGTCGCCCTTCTCGTCCCTGGCGGGCTTGCCGGCGCCGTCGTCGACGAAACAGGCCGAATGCGACCAGGTGGCGTGGCTGAAGCCCGAGCCGTAGCTCCACTTGCCGGTCAGCCGGTAGCCGCCGTCGACCTTCTTCAGCATCCCGAGCGGGGCGCCCTGCCCCGAGAAGCGGTTGTCGGTGTCCGGGCCGAACAGGCGCTCGACGGCGCTGTCGGGCAGGAAGGCCGCCGACATCGCGCCGATGCAGCAGTGCACCATCGACACCCAGCCGGCCGAGCCCGACCACCAGGCCACCGCCTCGATCAGCTCCAGCACCTCGGTCGGGCGCATCTGCGCGCCGCCGAGCTTCTCGCTGGCGAGGAGATGGGAGAAGCGCAGCGGCTTCAGGAGCTCGAAGCTCTCCTTCGACAGCTCGCCGCCCGCCTCGTCGGCCGCGGCGTTCGCCTCGAGCGCGGGCCCGATCTCGGCGATCCGCGCCAGCAGCGCCTTCTGGTCGACGGCCGTTCCCCAGCAGCCGTGCCTCATGGGCTTGTTCATGTGATTTTCCTCCTGTTGTCGATTGAATCTCAGCCGGCGAGGAAGTCGCCGATCCGGGTCATGGTCCCGGGCTTTTCCTGCATCGCCAGGTGGCCGGCGCCTTCGACGAGCAGCGCCGCGCCGTTCGGCAGGGCGTCCACCCAGACCGGCAGCTGGCTCGCCGGCAGCAGGCGGTCGCGGTCGCCCCAGACGACGAGCGTCGGGTTGGCGATGCGGGCGATCATCCGGGCGAGGTTCGGGTGGCCCATGCCGAAGGGGGCGCACAGCCGGCCGACCGCCGCGCCCTCGCGCGCGCGGTCGGCGCCGAAGGCTTCGGCGAAGGCCGGGTCGGCGCCGTCGGGGAAGTAGCGGAGCGCCACCGACACGTCGTCGGAGAGATAGCTGGGCAGCTCCCGCGGCGCGACGGCGCCGAGGTTCGTCGCCGGGTGGTCGGGGTGGTTGAGGCCGGCCGGCGCCACGAGGACGACGCGGTCGAACTTCTCGCGCGCGACGGCGGCGAGTTCGGTCGCGGCCCAGCCGCCCATCGAGAAGCCGATGAGGTGAGGCTTCCGGTCGAGGGCGAGGGCGTCGAGGAGATTGAGGTTGTGGATGATGAGGTCGGCCATGCCCGAGACATGCGGGGCGTCGCCGGAGAAGCCCATGCCGGGGTGGCTCGGGGCATAGACGCGGAAGCGGTCGGCGAGGCCTTCGGCGAAGTCGAAGCCCTCCAGCGTCGCGGCGCCGTGCAGGTAGAGGACGGGCTTGCCGCGGCCGATCGCCTTGACGACGGTGCGGACCCCGCCGATGTCGTATTCCAGCGTTTCGAAGCTCAGGGCGTCGAGTTCAACGGGCACGTCTCGTTCCTCCTCATTCGAGTTCTGCATCGGGGCCTGGCAGGCCGCCGACGAGGGCGTGGGTGCCGACGCGGCGGACGCGGGCGCCCTGGTCGGCCATGACCTCGGCACAGGCGCCGCCGATGCCGCTCGCTCCGCCGGCGATCATCGACTTGCCGCGCGTGTCGAACATCCCTTCGAGCCTGGCCACCTGACGCTCCCGATCATCGCTTCCTTCTCGCGAGGAAAGCCTTGCGCATAAGAGATGGCCAGGTTTGACAAGTCAAATTCGCAAAACACCGGATTATATACCCCGAAGATATCACTATATTTCCTGCACATGACGTACACTTTCGGTAACCGTGGAGCGTTGCCGCCACGGATTATTTCCATGTATTCTGTCATCCATCTTGCCTCCGGTCGGGATCAGGCGCAGCTGATCCCGACCGGAGCCGCGGCACGCGCCTCCGCGATCAGCGCGCCGTATATCCCCCATCGACCGGGATATACGTGCCGGTGATGAAGCTGGCGCTGTCGCTTGCGAGAAAGAGGGCGAGGCTGGCGACTTCCGGCACCTTGCCCAACCGGCCCATCGGATGCAGCAAGCCGAGCTTCGCCCGCTCCTCGACCGGATAATGGTTCAGGAGCTCGGTCTCGATATAGCCCGGACCGATCGCATTCACCCGGACGCCGCGCGGCGCATAGTCGATCGCCGCCGTTTTGGTCAGGCCGACGACCCCGTGCTTGGAGGCGGTGTAATGCCCGATTCCGGCCACCCCGACGATGCCCCCGATGCTGGCGATGTTGACGATGGAGCCGCCTCCATTCGCCAGCAGCGCAGGTATCTGCGCCTTCATGCCGAGGAAGACCCCGCGCAGGTTGACGTTCAGGACCTTCTCCCAATCCGCGATCTCCAGATCGGCCAGGGGCTTGGGCTCGGTGCTGAGGCCGGCGTTGTTCACGCAGATATCGAGGCGCCCGAAGGTTCCGGTCGCCGCCTCGACCAGCCGCGCGTGACAGGCGGGATCGGTCACGTCCCCTTCCAGGAACACCGCTTCGCCGCCTTCCGCCCGGATCATGGCCAGCGTCGCCTCGCCGGCGGACTGGCCGAGCCCGCAGAGCACGATTTTTGCGCCCGCCTTGGCGAAGGCCACGGAAATGCCTCGACCGATGCCGGAGGTCGCTCCGGTCACGATCGCCACCTTGTTCGTCAGATCCAAACGATGTCTCCTTTCAGGATGGATGGGCGGGCCTCCCTCGGAGGCCGCGCGGGAAACCGCCGGAAGCGTCAGGGGTTGTCGCGGGTGAGATAGGCTTTGAGATCAGCCATATCGCCCTGCCCCACCTCGGTGGGACGGAAGAAGGGCATGACCGAAAGCCCGTGGCGCACGACGTATTCCACATAGTCGGGATCGAGGTCGGTCCGGTCGGCCAGCGCCGCCGGAACCGCTCCCCCATGCAGGATCTCCAGCGCCTGCGTCCCGGGAAAGCCGCGGGCGCCCCTGTCATGGCAGATGGCGCACCAGTGCGCGTAGACGGCTTCGCCGCGCTCCGCCGAACCGGCCGCCTGGGCGCTGGCCGACCCGGGCAGGGCGAGAAGGAGGGCGACGAGCGGGCGGAGCGTTGCCGCGCGCATGGCTCAGTTCCCCTTCCGGTAGCGCTTGGGCCAGACGCCGCCACGTCCGGGGGCCAGGACGCCCTTGGGGTCGACCGCGTCCTTCAGCGTCTCCTGGAAGCGCAGCAGGCGATTGTCGTTGAAGGAATAGGTGGCGGCGACGATGTCCTGGAACATCGGCGCGGTGCGGTATTCGGTCCAGCCGTTGTCGGCCGCCATCTTCACCAGCTCGGGGAAGACCCGCCGGATTTCGGCGTTCACGTCGTCGTCCGACCGCGAGACGAAGAACGGGAACAGGAAGATGAAGCTCCGATAGATCCAGGTCTGCGGGGTGGTGCAGCGGCTGATGGGCGCGTTCCGGATCCCCAGTTCCTTCGCCTTGGCGGCAAAGGCCTCGTGCGCGGCGATCAGACCCTCGCCGGACCGCGGGATGATCGGCGCGAACCAGGCATGGCCGTCGCCGGGTTCGGGAACCAGCGGCTGGCGCGCGCCGATCGAGAAGATCGACATGTTCGGGATCCCCAGCGCGACCTTGTGGTGCATCCCCTCCTTCTGGTCGGGGGTCATCGGCAAGGCGTAGGATTCCTCGAGGCTGAACGCGACGCCCGGGATGTCGCCGAACAGCCGCTGCGCATAGGCCCAGCTGGCCTCGCAGGTCTCCTTCGGCCCGTAGAAGTTGCAGATCACGTTCCAGTATTCCAGCCCATGCGACTCGGCATAGGCCTCGTACTGCTCCACGGTCGCGCCCCCCGGCTGACCCGCCAGGCCCGCCAGTTCCGGGGTGATGGAATAGCGGTGCGGCTCCATCATGATGGTCAGCGGATCCATCGGGCTCGAATAGCGCGGATGGCCGACCAGCCCCTGGTCCTCCAGCTTGTTCATGCCGTCGACGAGCGGGATGATGTCGCGGTATTTCTTCACCTTGACCATGCCCGCCATGAAATGCTCGGGCATGGGCATGAGCCAGATGCCCATGCGCGTGACGACGCCGAAATTCGCCTGGGCGAAAAGGCCGTCGACATAGGGGCCGTAGCCGTACTTGTTTTCCGCCCAGCTTTGCGTGCCGGGAACGGCGGCCATGCCGGTGCGCATCACGCTGCCGTCGGGAAGCACCACCTCGAGCCCCGCATGGCTGCCGAAATGGTCGCGATAGTTCATGTAGGTATAGCCGACGCCGTGGTCCATCGCATTGCCCAGGACCGAGCCCCAGCCCGGATCCGGCACATCCATCAGGACCTGCAACCCCCGCTCGGCGATGTATTCGTAAAGATCGAAATACGAGACGCCCGGCTCGACGATGGCGAAGTTGCGGCGATCGTCGACCTCGACGATGCGGTTCATCCGCTTCAAGTCGAGGATGACGGAGCCCGTCATGTTCGGCGCCGAGCCGCCATAGCCCAGGTTCTTGCCGGTCGAGATCGGAAACAGCGGCACATTATGCTCGCCCGCGAGTCTCACGACGGCCTGCACCTGCTCGGTCGAGGCGGGCGCAAGGGCGGCGGAGGGACGCAGCTCGTATTCGGTGTCCCACGCCGGGGAGTAGGCGTCGCGGTAAAGGCTCACCTCCTCGTCTGCGGCGAAAACCCATTCGGCGCCGATCGCCGCGCGGAAGGCGTCGAGCGCGGCCTGGAACTGTGCTTCGGTCAAGTCGGGCGGAAGGATCATTTCGGCCTCGGAGCAGGGAGAGGATCAGGCGAGAGCGACGCGCCGAGGCGCGAAGGCCCACAGGACCCGCTCCCCATCGCGGGGCTTCAGACTGGCGGCCAGAAGCGCGGGGCGGGTCCGTTCCTCGAGCGCAAGGGCCAGCATCCCTGCCGAAACCGCGCCATGCGGGGTCCGTGCGAAAAGGCTGACCTGGCCGAAGTCGCGCGCCCGCTGCGCGACGAGCATGAAGAGGCCGAGGCCGGTGATCCCCGCGATCGCGCCGTCCTTCCACCGCCAGTGACGGTCGAGACGCGCGAGAACCGGGGTGAAATCCACGCCCGTCACACAGGTCTCGCCCGCAAGCTCGACGAGGCCGGCGCGCTCCGCCTCGGGAACCAACTCCTGTTGCAGCAGCAGCAGGTCCGGTCGCATGGCCGGGGCCAGGCCGGGATGCGCTTCCTCGGCCAGGATGGAGGAGCCGGGGGCTGCGACGGCGATGGTCAGTCCTCCGCCCAGGAAAATGCGTCGCGAGATCATGGGAAACCGCCTCTTTGGCATGATGTTCATGCAACGGCATGATGAGAGCGCCCTCGGCGCCGGACGCGGCGGCTGTCTGTTTTCCGCCCTTCTCTGGCTTTCCACGGATTGAAAGCCCGATTCGGGGGGAAACCACCGCCATGACGGCGCATTCAGGCGTCCGCCGGTCGGTTCATCTTGCGAGGACCTGACGCAGCGCCCGCGCCAGATCCGCTTCGGCCGTGTCCCGGATGCTGACCGCCCGCCAGGCGACATGGTGATCGGGCCGCACCAGCAGGCAGCCGTCATCGCGGATTTCCGAGGCGCGCGCCCAGTCGCCGCTGTGGTCGACGTAAGCCTGGCGCGGTCCGATCACATGGATGGCGAGATCGAGACCGAGATCCGCCGCCGCCTTGCGCCCGGCTTCCGCCCAGGCCTCGCCGCCAAGCCCGGTGAGCAGCGTGAAGCGCCCATGGCCGCACAGATCCAGCGTGGAGACCGCGGCGCCGTCGTCATGCCGGTAGAGCCAGACATGCGGCAGCCGCGCCCCCGGCCAGGTCGTGGGCTGATAGTGCAGATCGGCGTCCAGCTCGAAAGCCGGCTCGATCTGGCCATCGGGCGCCGTCGCGCCGGAGCGATAGCGCTGGTTCATCTCGACGCCATGCGCATCGAATTCGTATTTCTTCCAGGCGATCGCCTTGCGGATCGCCTCGCGTTGCGCGCCGGCTTCGGCGGTGCCCTCGGTCCGGGCCTGCAGGTTCTTCTGCATCTGTTCCGGGCTTACCCCTTCGGCCATGCCGAGCGCGGCGAAGATCGGCCCGGTTTCGGCGATCGAGCGATTGGCGCGGGTGACGATCTGTTTCGCCACCGGGGCGCGCTCGGCGTCGTAGCTTTCCAGCAGGCCCTCGCCGGCCTGGCCCTTGATCACCAGCGCCAGCTTCCAGGCGAGATTGAAGGAATCCTGGATCGAGGTGTTCGAGCCCAGCCCGTTCGACGGCGGGTGCCGATGGATCGCGTCGCCGACGCAGAAGACCCGGCCATTCGCGGTCTTGGTGGCGTAGTAGTTGTTCACCGTCCAGACATTGGCCGAGATGAGGTCGATCTCCAGCTCGGGATCGCCGACCAGCTGGCGCGCGACCCCGGTGGCGAACTCGGGCGTCACCTCGGGTTCCGGCCCGTTGATGTCATAGCCCCAGACGATCAGCCATTCATTCCAGGGCCGCACCATCCGCACGAGGCCCATGCCGATGCCGCCGACATCCGCCCCCGGCTGCATCACCCAGTAGAGGACCGACGGACGATGGGCGACGTATTTCGACAGATCGGCGCGGAAGTAGATGTTCATCGACCCACCGACGCCCATCTCGCCTTCAAAGGTCAGCCCGGCATGTTCGGCCACCAGGGACCGCCCGCCATCCGCCCCGATCAGGTATTTCGACCGGATGGTGAATTCCCGGCCCGACAGCCGGTCCAGGCAGGTCGTGGTCACGCCGGTCGCATCCTGTTCATGGCGCAGGTATTCGGTCGACATCCGCGCCTCGGAGCCGCGCGAACAGGCGGTCTTGAACAGGAGCGGCTCCATGAAGGTCTGCGGCAGGTCGTTCATCCGGGTGGGCGAGGACATCAGATGCTCGGCCCGCGACAGCGGATGATTGCCCCAGGCCTTCATCCGGCCGATCTCTTCCCCGGCGAGGCTTTCGCAGAACACGTTCTCGCCCATCAGATCCTGATGCGCGGCGAAGAGATAGGCCTCGTCTTCCACATCGCGGCCGAGGTCGCGCAACACCTCCATCGCGCGCTGGTTGGTGATATGCGCGCGGGGGGTGTTCGCCAGCCAGCGGTAGCGGTTCACCAGCATGTTGGCGACGCCGTAGCTGGAGAGCAGCGCCGCCGCGGCCGAGCCCGCGGGACCCGAGCCGATGATCAGCACATCGGTCGTGAAGTCAGTCATGAAGTCCTCCCGAATCTTGGTATGGGCGCCGGGCCTCGCGGCCCGCGCGCGGAGCGTCAGGCGGCGGGCTGGTCTCCCGCCCAGGCGGCCTGCAGCAGCTGTCGGATCCCGTCGCGCGTCACCGGCCGCGGATTCCAGTAGGGGTTGGCGGCGGCCAGATCGGCGGCGCGGTCCAGATCGCCTTCCTTCATCCCCAGATCGCGCAAGGCGAGCGGCGCCCCGGAGGCTTTCGCGAAACGCCAGAGGCCCTGGCCCGCATCGTCATGGCCGAAGAGATCGCTCACCGGGGCCAGGAGATCGGGCGCCGCGCCGGCGTTGAAGGCGATGGCGTGGGGCAGGATCACCGCATGGGTCTCGGCATGGGGCAGGTCGAAACTGCCGCCCAGGGTGTGGCAAAGCTTGTGATGCAGCGCCATGCCGACCTGGCCCAGCACCGTGCCGCAAAGCCAGGCGCCATAAAGCGTCTCGCCCCGCCCGCCGAGATTCTCCGGCGCCGCGATCACCTTCGGCAGGCTGTCGCGAAAGGCGCGCAGCCCCTCGACGGCCATCAGGGACGAGATCGGCGAGCGGTCGCGGGCATAGAGGCCCTCGGCCGCGTGGGCCATGGCGTTGAGCGCCGAGGTCACCGTCATCGCGACCGGCAGGGTGGCGACCAGCTCGGCGTCGTAGAGGATCACCTCGGGCTGGACCCTCGGGCTGGTCAGCGTGGTCTTCACCCCGTTCTCGGTCTGGCCGAGGATGCCGGTGGCCTCGGACCCGGCATAGGTGGTGGGCACGACGATCTGCGGCAGGTCGGTGCGCAGGGCGATCGCCTTGCCAAGGCCCGTGGTCGAGCCGCCGCCGACGGCGATCAGCACATCCGCCCCGATCCGGCGCGCCTCTTCCGTCGCCTCTTCGGATATGGCGACGGGGGTGTGCATCGCGGCTTTGGCATAGCGGCCGGCCGCGTATCCGCCGGCGAGGTCCGCGAATTCATCGGCCAAGGCCGCCTGGGGCGGCGCGGTCAGGATGAGCGCGCGGCGGGCGCCGAGCGCCTCGATCTCCTCCGCCACCGCCTTGCGGATTCCGGCCCCGAAGCGGACACGGACCGCCGGATGGGCCGCGGTGAACTCCTCGCGGAAAAAGGACATTCGGCTCCTCCCTCGAACCTGCGCCTCCCTGCGTAGCCCGGGCTTCAGCAGATATTGATCGCATTACCGGGCTGAAATATGCCTTTAAGTTATGAAACGCGGCGGCAAGCATGCTGCGCGCCTCGACGCCGCGGCCGTGAACCTCAGGCGCCTCGCCGGGCCATCCTCGTCGCCCTGCCGGGCGTCATCGCGAGGGGGTCTCGCGGCGGCTTCGGTCACCGGCCGTTCCCCCGCCTGACGCCTGCGAATCTTTCAACGGCCCCTCAATCGAGGTTCGCCAGCATCTGGCGCATGACGAGCAGGCATGTCTCCAGATGCTCCGGCGCGACGCCGGCGACCAGATCGCTTTCGCAGGAAAGGGCGATCTCCAGGATGCGTTCATGGACGGCGAGACCCTTCTCGGAAAGGCGCCAGTGCCGCTTGCGGGGATCGGTCGGGGAGGCCTCGTACAAGACGTAGCCTTCCTCGGACAGCAGCTTCAGCGAGCGGCTGACCGAGGCCTTGTCGAGCCGGATGACCTCGCAAACCCTGTTGGCGCTGATATGCGGCTCGATGTTGAGCATGGCGAGCACGCGCCACTCCACGATCCCGAGCCCGAACCTCTCGCGATAGATCGCGGAGGTCCTGCGCTGCCAGGCGTTGCTCACGGCATTGAGCAGAAAGGGCGCGTAGTGCTCGATATCGAGGATCGTCACGTCGCTCCGCTGGCGGACCGGGCTCGACAGCCTGGCCTCCGTCTTGCGTCCTGCGTCCTTCGCCATGAAATCGCCCCGGTCTAGATCCCGGTCAGGTCATAGCCTCGGCGCGCGAGATCGTCACGCCGCGGCGCCTGCCCCTGACCGAGAATCTTGCGCGCCTTCATGTGGGTCTTCGCGTCGTTGATCGTCTCGACCGCCGTCAGCACGCCTTCGGCGAAGCGCAGGACCGGGCCGTCGCCCACCACGACGCATTCGTCCTCGGGTCCGGCGAGGCCCGCGATCTGGAGCTTCCAGTCGGACTGGTCGGACCAGAACCAGGGCGTCGCGGCATAGGGCTCGACCGCGCCCCTGGCCAGCCGCCGGGCGATCGCGCGGGCATGGTCGGTGGCCGCCTGGACGCTCTCCAGGCGCACGGGGCGACCGGTGCGGGGGTCGGGAAAGGCGGCGCAGTCGCCGAGCGCCGAGACGTCAGGATCGGCCGTCCGCAGGCAGCTGTCGACGACGATTCCATTCCGCACCGCCAGCCCCGCGGCCTCGGCGAGCTCGCAATTGGGCCGGACCCCGACCGCGAGCAGCGCCAGATCGGCCTCGATCCTGCGCCCGTCGGCCAGCACGACGCCGTCGCCGGTCGCTTCGACGACCGCCGAGCCGAGAAGGATCCGGGTTCCCATGCCCGCGTGCAGCGCCAGGAAGCGATCCGAAATCCAGGGGGAGACCACGCGCGCCATCAGCCGCGGCGCCGCCTCCGCCACCGTGACGTCATGGCCGAGGGCGCGCGCGACGGCGGCGAACTCCAGCCCGATGAACCCGCCGCCGATCACCGCGATGCGGCGCGGGCGATCGAGCTCGTCCCGCAGCCGCCTCGCATCCGCGAGCGTCCGAAGATCGAGCGCGCGCGCGATCCCCGGGATCGCCGGGCGCAGGTTGCGCGTGCCGGTCGCGAGGATCAGGTGATCGTATCCGAAGGATCGGCTCCCGGCGCGGACGCGCCGCGCCGCCCGGTCTATCGCCTCGACCCGGGTTTCGTCGACGAGCGTGATCGCGTTCTTCTCGAAGAAGCTCAGGGGCCGCAGCGCCAGCGCATCGGCCTCGCCGGTCTTCAGATAGGCCTTCGACAGCGGCGGGCGCTGGTAGGGCAGCCCCGCCTCGGCGCCGATCAGGGCGATCGGGCCGCCATACCCCTCCTGGCGCAGGGACATCGCCGCCTGGAGCCCCCCCTGCCCCGCGCCGACGATCACGACGCCGCTCATGCCTGCGCCTCCGGCAGACGGACGCGCAGCCCGTCGAGCTCGGCCGTCAGCCTGATCTGGCAGGACAGGCGCGACGTTTCGGTCACCTCCGACACGGCGCAGTCGAGCATGTCGTCCTCGCCCTCCATGCGCGCGCCGGTCCGGTCGGCCCAGTCCGCCTCCACGTAGCAGTGGCAGGTCGCGCACATCATCGAGCCGCCGCATTCGGCCACGATCCCCTCGACGTCGTTGGCGATGGCGGCGGACATCACGCTGTCGCCCTCGCGCGCCTCGACGGTGATTTCAGCTCCGTCCGGCTGAACGTAGGTCACCTTAACCATGCCGGGGCTCCTCATTTCGGGATCAGCTTGAGCGGAAGCCGGTCGAGCGCGTGGATGCCGTTGTTCGGGCGCCAGACGGCCTCGCCCGCGGGCTCGATGCGGTCGATGCGGGCGGCGAAGGCGGCGAGGATCGCCTCCAGCTCGCCCCGCGCGATGTTCTGGCCGACGCAGCCATGGACCCCCGCGCCGAAGGCCATATGCCCCTGGGGCCGGCGGTCGACGCGAAACGTCTCCGGGTCGTCCCATTTCGCGGGATCCATGTTCGCCGCGCCAAGGACGCAGATCACCTTGGTCCCCTCCTCGACCGGGAACCCGGCGATCTCTGTGTCCCGGCCGGCGGTCCGGGCGAAGGTATGGACCGGAGAGGTGTAGCGCAGGACCTCCTCGAAGGCCGGGCGGAAGAGGCCGGGATCGGATTTCAGCCGCTCCCATGCGCCGGGATTGCGCGACAGGCACCAGAGCGCGTTGCCGATGCCGGTCACGGTCGTGTCGACCCCGGCCGAGAGGAAGGAGCGGACGAGCATCCCCGCCTCCTCCTGCGTGATCTCGCCCGCGTCCGCGGCGGCGTAGACCCGCGCCCCGAGCCCGTCCGCGGTCAGACGGTCCCGGGCGCAGGCCGCATTGACCCAGGGAACGATCTCGCCGGCGCGCGCCATGGCGCGCTCCCGCAGATCGTTGTCGGGGCCGAGCGCATTGAACACCATGGCGCCGTAGTCCACGAGATGGCGCACGTCGACGTCCTTCATGCCGACCGCGATCGGGAAGACCGTGGTCGGGAAGATCTCGGCGAGCTCGGTCACCGCCTCGATCTCGCCCTTCTCCAGGATGTCCTCGACAAGCTGCTCGGCGACGTCGCGAAAGGCCTCGGCCATCTCGCGGACGACCTTCTGCGACAGGGCGCGCGCCATGATCTTGCGAGTCCGGGTATGGTCGGGCGGATCGACCTCGAGGATGATCGAGGGCGGCCGCCAAGGCTTCCCGAGCTTGAAGTCGTTCAGCCCGACGCCCCGCGAGGATACGAAGTTATCGTGGTCGCTGAAGACCTTGTGGGTGACCTCGTGGCGTCCGACCGCCAGGACGCTGTAGCGGGGGATGTAGACGACGTCCCCGAGCTCGCGCAGGCGGGAATAATAGGGCAAGGGGTCGCGCAGGATCTCCTCCGCATAGGGGTCGACATCCCAGACCGGGACGCCCCTGGCAGGGACGACGGGACGATGGCCCTCGATCAGTTGCATGGACGTTCCTCCTCTCAGGCCTCGATCCCGACGCCGATATGGCGATGCAGGATCTCGGGATTGGCGCGGACCTCTTCGGCGGGTCCGTCATGGACGATGGTCCCGTTCGACATCACCACCGCGCGGGTGGCGAAGCGCAGCGCGGCCGCGGCATGCTGCTCGACCAGCACGACCGAACGCGCGCCGTCGGCGGCGAGATGCTCGAACGCCGCCATCAGCTGTTCGCAGACCACCGGGGCGAGGCTCGTCAGCGGCGTGGAGCCCTGCCAGGCGTTGACGCAGGCGATCATCAGGAAGGTCATGCCGATCGTGGCCAGCACCTGCCGGCGGTCATGCCCTGCCGCGCCTGATAGACCTCGATCGCCTGCTGGAACTGGATGCCGTACTGGGCGAACGGGCCCGGGAAGGGCGCGATGACGCCGACCTTGATCGTATCCGCTCCGGCGCTCGCCGCCATGAGCAAGAATAACGGCGGAAAAACCTTCATGTTCTTCATGAATCCTCCCGATCAGCGACGGCGTCCTGGCGCGTCGTCTGGGTCCCCTTCCGGAGATTTTTCAAAGGACGAAATTCTTCCTGCTCGTCGCAGAGCGACGGCCTCGCCGCCGCGGGGTTCGCGGCGAACGCGCAGGGCCGATAGCGGCCGAGGGAAGCTATGCTTGGGGGGCCGAGAAGCGCGTTCCGCGGCCGAAGGCCGGTCTGGAGCTGGCCGCGATCGCAGCTTTCATGCCGTCTGTCTCCCTGGGATACGCCTTGGTGACGCTTGAGTTGTTAGACCAACTCATACGGCGAATCAAGTTGTGATGTCAACTGGTCCGCGCCTCCCCCGAAAGGTTGAGGGCGTCGGCGGCGCGCAGGGATCTGAACTGGCCCCCATTTCGACCGGCGTGCGCGATGGCCCATCCGAGCCCGGCGATCATCGCGCAGCTCCGCGCGGCGGCGCCGTCGGAGAGTTCGGCCGGCGAAATCCTCGGGGGCCATCGCGTCGCTCTAGCGTTCCGCATCGAGACCGGCTGCCCCGCCGCTGATCTCGGGGTCGCGCTCCGCTAAGCAGGCGAGGGCGGGCGCCGGCCGCGTTTGCCCGGAACGTTGGGCGTCGAGAAGGATCATCGCTCGCTTCGGACCGCCGACAGCACGGCTTACACGGCCTGCGATGCAAGCACGACGAGAGCGCCGAAGGCCCCGCGCCCCTGCCCTATTCGCCGACCTCATCGAATATCCCCGGGACCATCCCTTCCCAGAAGGCGACGATCGCTCGTGCGTTCAGCGCCGAATTCCATCCGTGCTCGGCGAAATGCTCGATGTCGAGCGCATCCCGCAGACCCCCGGCAAACAGCTTGCGATCAGCGTCGCGTTGGGTCGGTGTGCGCGCCTGCGCCACCTCCCGCACCCGCGCGAGCCGCGCCGCCCGGACCCGACGCTCGTGAGCGAGGGCGTCGTCTTCCACGACCTCGGCGAGCCGCGCGGCATGCATTGTCTCGGCCTCCGTCTCGCGAGGCGCGGCCACGGGACCCCGCTCCGCCCCTGCGCCGCGCCCGTAGTCGTCGCGGATCGCGGCGGTCAGGTAACGGATCGGGCTCGCGACCGCCCCCTGCCCTTCCACATAGGCGAGCTTCTCGACCACGTAGGCGTCGCCATGCTCGCCGATCCACTGCCGCGCCAGTCGGTCCCCGACGCCGAGGGCGACGAGCCGACGGTAGGTGGTGCTGGCCCGCAGCGCCTCGCCGTCGTCGATCTCGAACATGGCAAGTTGCGGGTTCTCGCGGATGCGGAAGCGGATCTCGCTGACCGCCCTGCCCTGCCGTCGGAACTCCGGCGTCACGACGATGTTCGAGCTGCGGTTGATCTCGTCGACCGCGGGCTTGATGATCTTGGCGTTCAGGTGCTTGAACGTCTCGTAATATGCCGAGTCGTCGATCCCCATCAGCTTGCGGAAAAGCCCGATCTCCCACCAGCCGGTGCTGCCCGTTCGCAGGAAGCGATAGCAGTTCTCATAGAGCGCCAGCGCATGCCCGGAGGTGAAGCGCCGCTGGATGTTGAGATTGATGAGCGCGAAGACTTTCGGATCGTGAAGCTTCTCGGCGAGCGCCGGTGAATAGGCGTATTCGCAGACCCCTTCCTTGAGCTTGGCATAGGAGAGAAGCGCCGACACACCCCACTCCTGACGCCCGCGCCCATCAAGCATGTCCCACTCGGCCACCGTCTCGGCGAGGCCGCGGAGCGCCCCTTTGAGCGTCTCCATGTCGTTCGAGTTGTAGCCGATCATCAGGCACAACGTCCGCGCGTCGATCCGGTGCGACGGCTTGGCCAGGAGGTCGTCATAGGCATTGAGCAACAGCACGTTCGACAGCTTGCGCTGGAGCAGCGTCAGTTTGCCCGAGACGTGGATCGCCGCGACGTTCTTCTTGACCGCGCTGCGCCGGAGCGGTCCGCTCATGCGCTCGCGTGGGATTTCTTCGAGTCTGCTCATGTCCCCACTTCTTCTTTTCGCAAGGCTCGCAGATCAGGCACCCGGAGGCAAGCGTGGGCTGGGTACTTCCTCCTCCAATGCCCCCTCCCTGGCCCCGCGGCCCGGTTCATCCCTTCCCGTATCCGGGTTCCTTTCGAATCGGCCGCCCCGGTGGCACCCCCGGAAACGGGTACCTTTCGGACCGTCCGGCGGCGCCCTCATGGTATCTTGCCCTCCAGCCTGGCCCAACGAGGCCATCTTGGCGCCGGTTTGCACCCTCCCGGAAATCGGCGCCCGTCCCCCCGAGAATCGGCACCCTTCGTCCTGTATCCAGGCACCATACGTCCCGTGCGCGGGTACCTTCGGTACCGTTCACGGGTCCCCATCATCACTTAAACCATTGATCTAAGGCCATTTATCGAGCGAAAAGATCTTAAAGACTCTTAGAGATTCCTGAACTTTGCCGCTTCGATCTCGGTAGTATTCGGGAAAACCCCCTGGGTTTCGCCGCGAAACGCACGTCTCGGTCCAAGGGATTCACAACCAGCGGTGGATGTGCGATAAATCGGCTGTCGAAGCAGAAAACCTGTGCCATCACAAGGACGACAGGATGACCAAACGCCCGGAAGCCGGCCCCCCTCCCCCACCCTATCTGAATCTCGATCCTGAACGCGCCGCGGCCCGCCTCGGGCCTCCCGTCGACACCGCCCGATTCGCGAAGGCCGCGGCCTTCGCGGCGAAGGGCCGCGAGGATCTGGCGCGAAAAGGCTACGCGCCTGACGGCCGGAAGCGGCTCCGCAAGTTCTCGACCTGGGAAATCTGTCGGTACCTCCTCCCCATCGCGCCCTCGCACTTTCGGCGTGTGCTTCGGCAGAATCAGGACCTTCCGCAAGGCGAGGGCCTCGGAGGAACCAAGTGGTTCACGTTGGAGGAGGTGATCGCGCTTCGCAACCACCTCGCCGACGAAGGTCTCGCGACCAAGCAGTATCGGCCCTGGCGCCCGGCTGGTCTTCCCGCCAAGGTCACCGCCGTGGCGAATTTCAAAGGTGGGGTGGGAAAAACCTCCACCGCGGCCCACCTCGCCATGTCGGCGGCCCTCGACGGGTATCGGGTGCTGGTGATCGACCTCGACAGCCAGGGATCGATGACCTCGATCTTCGGGGGCCAGGTCCCGGACGAATGGATGACCGTCTTTCCCCTGATCGCGAAGGACTACGTCCGCCATCTCGACAACGAGAACCAAGTTCGGGTCGCCAGGGGGCAACCCACGATACCGCTCGATGACACCCTGTCGGAAGCCCGCGGGCGCGGCGCGGCGGAGGTTATCCAGAAAACCCACTGGCCGAACATCGACCTGATCGGTGCCCAGTTGAACCTCTATTGGGCCGAGTTCCAGATCCCAGTCTGGCGGATGCAGGCGCGCGGCTGGCCGCTGTGGGACGCGCTCGGCAACTTCCTCGACACCGAAGGGGTGCTCGACGCCTACGACCTGGTGATCCTCGACACGCCCCCCGCCCTCGGATACCTCACGATCAATGCCCTCGCGGCCGCCGACATTCTCCTCGTCCCGGTCGGCGCCAGCTTTCTCGAGTTCGATTCGACCGGGCGCTTCTTCGACATGCTCTACTCGACCTTCGCCTCGATCGAGTCGGGCGAGAACGCGGCCCGTCGGACCGCGGGGATGGAGGATGTCCGCTTCGAGTGGGACGTCGTCCGCACGGTCATCACCCGCTTCGACGCCGGTCAGCAGACCGACCTCGCCAACGTCATGCAGGCTTGGTTCGGAGACCTCATGTCGAACTATCGCCAGGAGTTCACCGCCCTCGTTGGCCAGGCCGGCGAGCAGGTGAACGGCATCTACGAGGCCGACTATCGCGACTTCAACAGAGAGACCTATACCCGCGGCCGTGAGACCTTCGACCGGACCTATGCCGAGTTCAAGGAGATGCTGATCGGATGCTGGTGGCGGGACCAGAAGCTGCTCGAAGCCGGCGAGTTCGAGGAGGCCAAGAATGGCGCGCAGAAGGCGGGTTGAAGGGCCGAGCACGGCGGAGCTCGAGGAACTCGAAGCAGGTTTCGCGGCGAAACCGACGGGAAACCCCTTCGCCGTCCCTCCGATCGCTCACGTGGCGGCGGAGGCGGCCGCGGCGGCGGAACCGTTTCCAGTCGAAGTCCGGGTGAGACAGGCGCTCGACCGGGCGGACGCGGAGGAGCTGCGGGCAGCCCGGGACGAGGGCCGGCTGATCGTCCAGATCGCGGTCTCGGAGATCTCGGTAGGAGAACTGATGCGGGACCGGATGGAGGTCGACAGGGAGTCTCTGGAGGAGCTGAAGCTGTCGATCGCCCAGCATGGGGTCAGGTTGCCGATCGAGGTCTTCGAGCTGTCGGAACCGGGGCAGGGGGAGCGCTATGGGCTCGTCTCCGGGTTGCGGCGCCTGACGGCGGCGCGGGAGATCAGCGGGACGGAGGCCAGGATTCCGGCGTTGGTGCGAAACCCGCGGGACGCGGCCGAGGCCTTCGTATCGATGGTCGAGGAGAACGAGATCCGCGCCGATCTTAGCCACTATGAACGGGGGCGAATCGCCGTGCTGGCGGCGGGGCAGGGGCACTTCGCAGACCTCGAAGAAGCGGTCGCCCGGCTGTTCGGCGCGGCTTCGAAGGCCAAGCGATCGAAGATCAGGTCGTTCGCCCTCATCCACGAGGAACTCGGCGACATGCTGAGCTTTCCGAAGGACCTGACCGAGAAGGGCGGTTTGCGGCTCGCGAACGCGCTCCGGCTCGGGTTCGAGGCGGCGCTGAGGGATGCGCTGGTCACTGGCGACGTGATCGACGGCGCGAGCGAATGGGCGGCGATGCTGCCGGTGATCGAAGCGGCCGAGGCCGGCCAGCGCGGCGGCGTTCCCAAGAGGGGAGGGCGGCCGCGGAAGGCGACGGTCGATCCGTCGCGGTTCGAGGGGGGCGGGTATGACCTGACCAACGGCACCCGGATCCGGGGGGACCGAGACGCGCGCGGCTATTTCATTCGGCTCGAGGGGCCGCTGGTGGACGAGGCGACGCTCCGGGAGACGATGGAAGATGTTTACCGGGTTTTGATGGAGCGAAGCCAATAGGTTTCGCAGCGAAACCCCTTGGCAATCTTCGGATATCGGGTTCCGATGGAACGCGAACCTGCGGGTCCGCGACCGTGAACCAATTGCCGTATCAAATTGATATAACTACGAAATTCCAGATTTTCGTGGCCCGCATGGCGGGGGCAGGGGCGGGGGCGCAAGGACGCGGCGGGCAAGACGACTAACCCTGCGAGCGCGGGGACGACCGACGACCTTCAGGGGAAAGGGACCAGCAGGTCGGTTCGCAGCGTGGCCTTGTCGAAGTCGCTGACGAGCAGATCGACCGTCACCAGCCACTTGCCGCCCCGCGGCAGGAAGAGCGGGCCGGCGCGCCAGGACCCGCCGTCGCGGCGGGCCGTCAGGCGGATCGGCTCCAAGCCGCGGGTGGGATCGGCGAAGGCGATGTCGACTTCGAGGGGGGCGGGCCGGTCGGGGGGAAGGGTGAGGATGAGGACATTGGGACCGGGACGTCCGGGGGTGAGGGTCAAGTTGGCCATGACCGTGGCGCCGTGGAGGTGGACGTGAAGCTCCGCCGGCGCCGGCGCGGAGAGCGCGCGAGGCGGCGGCGTCAGGCGGAAGCCGCTCGCGACGGCGAGGATCGCGACGGCGAGGACGATCTCGACGCGGATCGAGCGGCGGAGGCGGGGCGCGGCGGTCGGGTCGCCGCCGGCGAGGGCGGGGGTGAGGCGAAGACGGTTGAGGAGCGCGAGGCCGAGGAGCGGCAGGACGAGGAGGAGCTTGGCGGCGAGGAGGCGACCATAGGTGGTCGTGAACAGGCGGGTCGGCTCGCCGAGCTGGACTATGGCGAGGAGCGCGCCGCCGAGGACGAGAAGAGCGACGAGCGGGAGCGCGGTCCGGGAGAAGCCGCGGACGATGCGGATCAGGTCCTCGGACGGGTTGGCGGCGCGCTCGGCGAGTGCTGGGAGCGCGCCGATCCAGAAAAGGAAGCCGGCGGCGTGCAGCGCGACGGCGGGGACGGTCAGCCAACGCGGCGCGGCGGTGGCGGCGTGGCCGAAGAGCGCGAACGAGCCGGCGGCGAGGCTCCAGGCGAGAAGCGCGAGGGCGACGCCGGCGCGGCCGTGTCGCCGCAGCGCGGCGATGGCGACGACGGCGGCCATGATGTCGGCGGCGGCCATGGGCGCGAAGCGGCTGGCCAAGGCGGCCTTCCAGGGCGCGGAACCGAGAAGGGCGCTGGCGGGGGCGCCGAGAAGGTCGAGGCCATGCAGCCCGGCGGCGACGAGCGCCAGCGGCGCGACCGCGCAGGCCGAGCCGAGAGCGAGGCGGCGGGCGTGGGGCGGCGCTCGGTCGACGAGGCCCAGGAATACCGCGCCGCCGACGCCGAAGACCAGCGCGAGGGTGAGGAGGCCGCGGCCGGCGGCGGCCGCCCAGGCCGGGCCCTCCGTCGCGGGCCCGATGGCGCGCGTGGGCGCGCCGACGGAGAAGGTGAGGCTGCCGCCGACCGGGTGGCCGTCGGCGGAGGCGACGCGCCAGCTGAGGAGGTAGGTGCCGGCGCCGCCGCCCGCCGGGAGCGGAACGGCGACGCGGTCGCCCGCAGCGGCGGGCACCCCGTCCACCGGATCGCCCCGCGGCGGAAACCAGCGGAAGGCGAGCGGGCTGACCGGCTCGCTGAAGGTCAGCGCCGCGGCGGCGGGAACCTCGGCGACGACGGCGCCCTCCGCCGGATCGGCGGCGACGAGCTGGCCATGGGCGCAGGCGCGGCCCCCCGTGAGGAGAGCCGCGACAAGGGCGAGCAGAACGAGCCCCGTCCTCATGGCACCGAGGCTCAGTGCCCGGCGACCGCCGGCAGGAGTTCGATCCCCGGCGCGGGGTACTCGAGCGCGTCGGGATCTTGCCCGGCGGCGGGAATCTCGATCCACCGCTCGGCGGTGTCCCCGCACTCCTGGACGACGGGGAAGTAGAGCTCGGCTCCGGGCGTGAGGCTGTCGGTCAGCATCGCCCGGAACACGAACTCGTCGTAGAAGGCGTCGGGCAGGTCGCCGGTCCAGACCACCTCCGTGACTCCCTCGCCGACCTGGGCGCCCCAGAGGTCGTAGGAGTGGGCGTAGGCGCCGGTAACGGTCTCCAGCGTCCAGCCGGGCTTCGGCATCGGCTTCACAGCGATCACCCCTTCGGGGATCTTCACGCGCACGCGGGTGGTGGCGGCGCCCTCGCAGCCGTGGGAGACGCGGAGCACCGCCTTGTGGCTGGCGCCGACCGGCGCCTCGCTGGCCTCGAAGGTGATATGCGCCTGCGCGGCGCCGGCGGCCGAGACGGCGAGCGCCGCGGCGAGAAGGGTTTTCCGGATCATCGCATCCATCCTGGCCGGCGCGCGCTCGGCGCCCGGCATGAGTATCCAAGGGGAGGTCGGCTCAGATGGAGAAGGGAGGCGGCGCGCGCGGGCTGTGGGGGGCCCATACAGGAGCGGCGACGAGGAGGAGCCGCGGGACGACCAACGCCGCCGGGGTCGACCGTGCCCGCGCGGCGAGGCCGGCGAAGGCGACCGCGGGCAGGCCGGGCGCCCCCATCAGCAGGCAGGCGAAACAGGCGAGCGTGCCAAGGTGCCGCCCGTTTCCGCCCTCGTCCGGGGTGTCGCGACGGTCGTGGCCGCCGTGCGCCATGTGAGCCTCTTGGCCGGCGCGCGGGGTGTGGTCCGCTTCAGGCGCCGGCGCGGCGGCCAGGGCGGCGATGGCCTGGCCGAGCATCATCCGCTCGTGCTGCGCCGGCGCTGCCACGGCCGCGACGGCGAGAAGCCCGGCGAGGAGGCCGTTCAGCCAGGGTTGGACGAGATGCGCCTGCGCCGGCAAAGGTCCCTCCCTCGTTCGTCGCCTCTCTTTTCGCCGCCATCCTGCCCAACCCGGCGGCCGGCTTCCTTGCGATTCCGCAACGACCGGGCCGGCGCGCCGTAGAACCATCGCGCCGGGTCACGGCGGCGTGAACGCGCGGAGCAGTGCCCGATCTGCGTGGCGCAAGGGAAGCGAGAAAAGTCTCGCCAGTCTCGGAGGATCAAGGATGAAAATGCAGACCCCAATACCGCCGGGGACGCGGAGACGTCCATGGCGAGGGCTCGGGAAGGCTTTTCTGGCCGCGTTGTGCCTGACGCTGGCCAGCGTCGCCCTCCCCCATGTGGCACGGGCCCAGACCCAGGCCCACGACCACGGCGGCGGCACGCAGGCGGCGCCCGCCGAGGCGGGTGGCGGCGCGGCGGCCACCGGCGCGGAGCCCGGAGCGGCGGCGGGGACGGGCGGCATCAGCTACCACGCGCCGCTGACCTTTACCCTCCGCACCGGCATCGCCGAGGGACGCATGGTCTACGTCGGCGTCGGCGGCACCATCGACGGGCAGATCAACCCGACACTGACCGTCTACGAGGGCGAGCTCGTCCAGGTGAACCTCATCAACGGCGAGGGCGCCGAGCATGACATCTTCATCGACGGCTACAACGTCCGCTCGTCCCGGGTAATCGGCAAGAACGCATCCTCGACCTTTTCCTTTCTTGCCGGGAAGCCCGGCGAGTTCGCTTACTTCTGCACCATCGCCGGCCATCGCGCCGCGGGCATGGAGGGACTGATCCAGGTCGTCGCAGGCTCGCGCGAGGAGGCTGGGGCCGACCTCGCCGACGTGGTGCGCGACCCGGGCGACGTGCCGCCGCCGATCGGGACGCGCAAGCCCGAGTTGGTCAAGGTCGAACTGGAGACGGTCGAGCTGACCGGCAAGCTCGACGACGGCACCAGCTACGAGTTCTGGACCTTCAACCGCAAGGTTCCGGGGCCGCTGATCCGCGTCCGCGTCGGCGACACCGTGCAGGTGACGCTGAAGAACGATCCGAACAGCGTGATGATGCACTCGGTCGACTTCCACGCGGCGACCGGGCCGGGGGGCGGGGCGCATGCGACGCAGACCGAACCGGGGGCGGAGAATACCGTCACCTTCCAGGCGCTGAAGCCTGGCGTCTTCGTCTACCACTGCGCCACGCCGAGCGTCGCCCACCACATCACCAACGGCATGTACGGCCTCATCATCGTCGAGCCGGAGGGCGGATTGCCGCAAGTGGACCGCGAGTTCTACGTGATGCAGGGCGAGCTCTACACCGTCGAGCCGTTCGGCACGCACGGTCTGATGGAGATGGACTACGACAAGCTCATCTCCGAGAAACCCGAATACTTCGTCTTCAACGGCGCGGTCGGGGCGCTGACCAAGCGGCACCCACTCTATGCCAACCCGGGCGAGACGGTGCGCATCTACTTCGGCGTCGGTGGGCCGAACTTCACCTCGTCGTTCCATGTGATCGGCGAGATCTTCGACAACGTCTACACCTTCGGCAGCATCACCTCGCCGCCGATCACCAATGTGCAGACGATAACCGTGCCACCGGGGGGGTCGACCGTCGTCGACTTCAAGGTGGACCGCGCCGGCACCTTCGTCCTCGTCGACCATGCCCTGTCACGGGCCGAGCGCGGCCTCGCCGGCTACCTGATCGTCGACGGGCCGGAGAACGACGCGATCATGCACACGGGCACGGCCGACCAGGCCCCGGCGCAGTAGCCGACGCCCAGGCCGGCCCCCCGGGGCCGGCCACATCCTTCGAACGTCCGCGCCGCCGGGCCGGCCGCAAGCCTTCCGCATCGGGTCAGGATGCGGTAACCGGGTGCATCCCTGCGCCCGGTGATCCGTTGTCCAAGCTCGACGAAAGCCTGCTGAACGGCCTCCCGCCCTTTTCCCACCTGTCGCGGGCCGAGGTTCGCGACATCCTCGATCGGGCGACCCCGAAGCGCTACGCCGAGGGCACGGCGGTCTTCCGCGAGGGCGCCGCCGTCGATCGCTTCCACCTGCTGCTCGACGGCTTCATCCGGGTGGTCCGCGCCACGCCGGACGGCGAGCAGGTCATCGCGCTGCACATCCCGCCCGGGCAACTCTTCGGCATCGCTCCGGCGATCGGGCGCGACACCTATCCCGCCACCGCCATCGCGGCCGTCGAGTCGTTGGCGCTCGGCTGGCCGGTGCGACTCTGGCCCGAGTTCACCACGCGATACGAGGGGTTCGCGACCGAGACCTACCGCACGCTCGGGGCGCGGCTCGGCGAGTTCCAGGCGCGGGTGACCGAGCTTGCGACCCAGGCGGTGGAGCGGCGGGTGGCGTCGGCCCTGCTCAGGATGGCGAACCAGTCGGGGCGCAAGACCGAGGACGGCATCGAGATCGCCTTTCCGGTGACCCGCGCCGACATCGCCGAGATGACCGGCACGACGCTGCACACGGTCAGCCGCCTGCTCTCGGCCTGGGAGCGCGAGGGGATCGTGCGGAGCGCGCGGCGCCACGTCACCGTGACCGCGCCGCACCGGCTGGTGGTGCTGAGCGGCGAGCCGGGATAGGGCGAGATCCATCGGACGGGCGCGTCCGATGATCGAGACCATGCGACGGCTAGCGCCGGTCCCGCTCCGCCGGGCCGGCCGCGCCGGCGCCATTTGCCGCGGCGCGAAGTTCGGCTCGGAAGGCCGCCTCGTCGAGGCGGTACTCGGCGCAGGTGTCGGCGACGGTATGGAACGGCGCGATCGGGCAGCCGACGCAGGCGGTGCGATGCCGCCAGAAGACCCGCGCCGTCTCTGGCCAGCGCCGGAAGATCTCGGCGAGGGGCAGATCGGGAGCGTCGATCTCGGCGGGCATGGGCGCGCTTCCTCCCAGGAGGGTGGACCGAGGATGCCGCTCCGCAAGTGTCGCTTCTTTGCGCTTGCGCAACGTTGCCATGGTGCCCGGGCGTTACGCAGGAGGCGTAGCAACGGCCGGAGGAGGCGCGCGCCATGTCCGAAATCCTCACCAAGGCGCGGGCGCGGAACGTCTTCTACGGCGGGTCGCTGTTCTTCGCCGGGGTCTTCGCGCTGATGGCCTGGCACAGCCACCATTACATCGTCACGAAGTCGACCGCGGCGCTGCCGCTGACCCCCGAGGTGGCGCTCGGCAAGGAAGTCTGGGAGCGCGAGAGCTGCATCAACTGCCACACGCTGCACGGCGAGGGCGCCTATTTCGCTCCCGAGGTCGGCAACGTCACCACGCGCTGGGGGGTCTACGACGATCCCGACGCCGCCTTCGAGGCGATGAAGGGCTGGCTCGAGGCCCAGCCTTCGGGCGCCGAGGGCCGCCGGCAGATGCCGCATTTCGCGCTCACCGACGAGGAGATCCGCGGCCTGTCGGAATTCCTCCGCTGGGCCGACCACATGGACACCCAGGGCTGGCCGCCCAACGACGCGGGTTGAGGGGAAAGAGATGAAGTACCAGTCCCAGAAAGTCGCGCTCGCCTATTTCTACGTGGCGATGGCGCTCTTCGCCGTCCAGGTGCTTGGCGGGCTGCTCGCCGGCTGGATCTACGTCTCGCCGAACACGCTGAGCGAGATACTGCCGTTCAACGTCATCCGGATGATCCACACCAACGCGCTGATCGTCTGGCTGCTGCTCGGCTTCTTCGGCGGAACCTACTACCTGCTGCCGGAGGAGGCGGAGCGCGAGCTCTACTCGCCGCTGCTCGCCTATGCGCAGCTCGCCATCCTCGTCGTCGGCACGCTCGGCGCGGTGGTGAGCTATCTCGTCGGCATCCACGGCGGACGGGAGTTCCTGGAACAGCCGATGTGGGTGAAGCTCGGCATCTTCGTCGCGGCGGTGATCTTCCTCGTCAACGTCAGCCTGACCTCGCTCGCCGGGCGCAAGACGGCGATCACCAACATCCTGCTGCTCGGCCTCTGGCTCATGTCGCTGCTCTGGGTGTTCGCGATCATCAACCCGGTGAACCTCGGGCTCGACAAGATGTACTGGTGGTTCGTCGTCCATCTCTGGGTCGAGGCGACCTGGGAACTCGTCATGGCGGCGATCCTCGGCTTCCTGATGCTGAAGCTGACCGGCGTCGACCGCGAGGTGATCGAGAAGTGGCTCTATGTCATCGTCTCGACCGCGCTCTTCTCGGGCATCCTCGGTACCGGCCACCACTATCTCTGGATCGGCACGCCCGGCTACTGGCAGTGGGTTGGCACCATCTTCTCGACCTTCGAGATCGTGCCGTTCTTCGCGATGATGAGCTTCGCCTTCATCATGGTCTGGAAGGGCAAGAAGAACCACCCGAACAAGGCGGCGCTGCTCTGGTCGCTTGGCTGCTCGGTCGTCGCCTTCTTCGGCGCCGGGGTCTGGGGCTTCATGCACACGCTGCACGGGGTGAACTACTACACCCACGGAACCCAGGTGACGGCCGCCCACGGGCATCTCGCCTTCTACGGCGCCTACGTGATGCTGAACCTCGCGATGATAACCTACGCCATGCCGGTGCTGCGCCACCGCGAGCCGTACAACCAGGTGCTGAACATGGTCAGCTTCTGGCTGATGACGAGCGGGATGGCGTTCATGACCTTCACGCTGACCTTCGCGGGCGTGGTGCAGACGCACCTGCAGCGGGTGATGGGGATGACCTACATGGAAGTGCAGGACCAGCTCGGCCTCTTCTACGTGATGCGCTTCGGCGCCGGCGCCGCCGTGGTGCTCGGGGCGCTCCTCTTCATCTACAGCCAGGTGGTCGTGCGCCGCGAGGTGATCGCGCCCGGTCCGGTCGCCGTGCCCGGAGAGTGACGGTGAACGCCCTCTCCCCCCCGGCGGCGCCCTTCTACCGCGCCGTCGCCGACGAGTGCGCCGTCTTCGAGGCGGCGCACCACCACCGGCTGCCCCTGCTCCTGAAGGGGCCGACCGGCTGCGGCAAGACCCGCTTCGTTGAGCACATGGCCGCCCGCCTCGGGCTGCCGCTCTTCACCGTCGCCTGTCACGACGACCTCTCCGCCGCCGACCTGATCGGGCGCTACCTGCTCAAGGGCGGCGAGACCGAGTGGGTCGACGGGCCGCTGACCCGCGCCGTACGGACGGGCGGCATCGCCTACCTCGACGAGGTGGTGGAGGCGCGCAAGGATGTGACCGTCGTCCTGCACCCGCTGACCGACGACCGTCGCCGGCTGGTGATCGACCGCACCGGCGAGGAACTGCCGGCGCCCGCCTCGTTCATGCTCGTGGCGTCCTATAACCCCGGCTACCAGTCGATCCTGAAGAAGCTGAAGCCCTCGACCCGCCAGCGGTTCGTCTCGATCGGCTTCGGCTTTCCCGACCCGGCGACCGAGACGGCGGTGCTCGTGGCCGAGACCGGGCTCGACGCCGCCCGCGCCGGGGCGCTGGTGCGGCTCGCCGGACATATCCGAAAGCTCTCGGGTATGGATCTGGAGGAAGGCGTGTCCACGCGGCTCCTCGTCTATGCCGGCACGCTGATCGCCGGCGGCATGGCGGTGGAGCGCGCGCTCGAGACCGCGATCGTGGCGCCGCTCAGCGACGAGGCCGAGGTGCAGCAGGCGCTGCGCGACCTGGCCGCCGCCGTCTACGGATAGGGGCGATGATCCGGCCGCTCGACCTGATGGAGCCGGAGGAGACGGTCGGCAACCTCTGGCACGACTGGGCGAGCCGCTCCGCCGGGCCGACCGAGGCCGCCGTCGACTTCGAGCCGCTGCGGCCAAGCATCGCCGCCCTCTTCCGCGCGCTCGGCGGGGCGCCCGCCACCGAGATCGTCGCGGCGCCGGCCGCCACCCCGGGCCACCGGCGGCCGCTCGAACTGGGCGCCCGGCCCGAGATGACGCATGTCGCGGATTTCTCCGGCGAGCGCCTGCGCCTGCCCCCGGTGATCGACGCCTTCTCCACCCGCGAGCTCAACCGCGCCGCCCATCTCTGGCTCGCCGCGCTCGCCGCCTGCGCGCGGCCGCCGGAGCCGGAGGCGGACCCGCTTCGGGCCGACCTCGCCGAACTCGCGGCGCTCGCCGCCGCTACCCGCGCCGCCCTCCGCCTCTGCCCGGGCCTCGCCTCCGCCTGGGCGGTCATGGCGGCGGAGACCCGCGCCGCGCGCTGGCGGGGCCCCTTGCCCGGCGCCGAGGCCGAGGTGGAAGCGCTGGTCAGCCGCGTCCTCGGCGGCGGCGAGCCCGGCGTCGTCCCCGCCGGCCCCGCGCCCCGCGGCTACAGAACCTGGGCGCCTGCGCCGATCCTGCTGCGCCTCGTCCGCCCGGGGGACGGCCGCGCGCCCGCGCCCGACGCCGACGACCGGCCGCCGCCGTCGCTGCCGGTCAGCGCCCGCAAGTCGGCCCGGCGCGAGGAGCGCGACCAGGCGAGCCGCCAGGACAGCTTCATCCTGCACCGCTTCGAGTCGATCATGTCCTGGGCGGAGAGCCTGAACCTCAACCGCGCCACCGACGACGACGACGCCGAGAACGCCCAGAAGGCGGCGGAGGACCACGACCAGATCACGCTTTCCGACCATGTCCGCCGCGCCGCCTCGCGCCTGCGGCTCCATCTCGACCTCGCGCCGCAGGACGCCGAGCACGAGCGCCTCGCCGGCCGCTTCACCTATCCCGAGTGGAACCACCGCGCCCGGGCGCTGATGCCCGACCACACCTGCGTCCTCGAAGCCGAGGGGGCGCCCGGGACCGGCTTCGCCCCCGACGCCCGCCTCGTCGCGCGGGTGCGCCGCCAGTTCGAGCCGCTGCACCCGCGCCGGGTGATGCTGTCGCGGCAGATGGACGGCACCGACCTCGACCTCGACGCCGTGGTCGACAGCCGGGTGGCGATCCGCGCCGGCGCCACCGGCTCGGACCGGGTGTGGCAGTCCTCGCGGGCCACCGCCCGCGACCTGTCGGTCGCCTTCCTGATGGACTGCTCGCGTTCGACCGAGGCGGCCGTCGGCGACACCAGCGTGATCGACACCGCCCGCGCGGCGCTCAGCGCGCTCGCCGCCGGGATCGACACCGCCGGTGACCGCCTCGGCATCTGGGGCTTCTCCTCCCTCCGCCGCGACCGGGTGTTCCTGACCCGCGCCAAAGCCTTCGACGAGCCGATGTCGCCCGCCGTCACCGCCCGCATCGGCGGCTTCCGCCCCGGCCACTACACCCGCCTCGGCGCCGCCATCCGCCACGCCGCGGCGCTGCTCGGCGAGGAGACGGCGGCGCGGCGCCTGCTGCTGGTGCTGACCGACGGCAAGCCGAACGACCTCGACCATTACGAGGGCACCCACGGCATCGAGGACAGCCGGATGGCGGTGCGCGAGGCCCGCGGCCTCGGGCTCGCGGTGCATGGCGTCGTCATCGACGCCGACGGCCAGGACTGGTTCGCGCGCATCTTCGGCCGCGGCGGCTTCACCCTGCTGCCGGACCCCGCGCGCCTGCCCCGCGCGCTGCCGGAAATCTACCAGACCCTGACGACGGAGACCTGACCCATGCGCCGCCTTTTCGCGTTCCTCGCACTCCTGCCCGGGCCCGCCTTGGCCGAGGCCTTCGAGCGGCCGCTCCCCGAGGCGCAGACCGACGCGGCGGCGCTTTCCTACGCCCTCGCCGCCCTCGGCCTCGTCCTCGCGCTCGGAGCCGCGCAATGGCTGGTCTCGCGGCGCTGAACCCCGGCTGGCGGCTGCTCGCCATCGTCTACCCGTTCGCGGCGGGCGCGATGGCGCTGAACCTGTTCTTCCTGTCCCTGATCGGCAGCTGGATCGGCTGGCCGGTGCTTACTCCGGGATGGTCGGTGGCCGGCGGCCTCGTCCTCGGGCCGCCCGCCGCCTGGGCCTTCGCCCGCCACCTGCGCCGGCTGATGGCCGCGGCGGACGGCGAGGGGTCATAGCACCCGCTCGACCGTGACGCCGGGCAGGTCCGGGACCGCCTCGGCCAGCGCGAGGCCGGTCGAGAGCGCGTCGGCCTCGGCCGCCGTCTGGGCGGTGACGGTGACGCGGGCGAAGCGCGCCGGGGTGGCGCCGGTCCGCGGGTCGATGATGTGGGTGAAGCGGCCGGCGGGATCGAAGGCGAAGCCCCGCGGGGCCGAGGTGGCGATCGCGCGGTCGGTGAGGGCGATCGACGCGTCGCCGCCGTCGACGCCGACCCGCCACGGGCCGCCGAGCCCGCGGATCTCGCCCATGTCGACCAGCGTCGAGGTGACGCCCCCGGCGCGCAGGTGGTCGACGACGCGGTCGGTGATCCAGCCCTGGGCGATGCCGTTCAGGGTCAGCGCCATGCCCGGGCGGGCGAAGGCGACGCGGTCGCGGCTGGCGTGGACGGCGCCGAGGCCGACCCGGGCGAGGGCGGCGGCGCGCGCGGCGGGGGAGGGGCCTTCCGCGCCGCCGCCCGCCTGGAAATGCTCGGCATAGAGCCGCCAGAGCGGCTGGACCGTCGGGTCGAAGGCACCGGCGGTCAGGGCATGGAAGCGGCGGCAGTCGGCGAGGATGGCGACGAGTTCGGGGGGCGGCGCGGCGAGGGCGCCCGCGCGGTTGAGCTCGGAGAGCGCGCTGTCGGGGCGGTAGAGGCTGAGGACGCTTTCGAGCCGGTCGAGTTCGGCGACGCAGGCGGCGATCAGGCGTTCGGCCGCCGCGCGGTCGGGGTGGTGCAGGATCAGCGTCGCCGGGGCGCCGAGCGCGCGGCCGTGCCAGGTGACGACCTCGGCGGTGGCGCGGCTGGCACGCACCGCCAGCGGCAATCCGGCGGCGGCGGCGAGGAGGCCGAGGGCGCGGCGGCGGGTGAGGCGCTCAATGCCCATCGTGCGCCGCCTCCCCGGGAGCGGCCTCGGCGCCGAGGATGGCCTCGGGCGGGATGGCGTCGAAGGCGAAGACCGCGCCGCCATGTGCCTCGGCGAAGGCCTCGGCCTTGGCCTTGTCGGCGAAGGGCACGGCCTCGGCGCCGCCCATGCCGCCTTGGGCGTCGCTGCCGACGACGAAGCTCGCGGTCCGGGCGTCGGTCCAGTTGTCGGGCCCCGGCTCGGCCCAGGAGGGGGCGGCGCCCATGTCGGAGACATAGATCGCGGCGATATCCTTCGGCTCCTCGGGCAGGAGCGTGAAGGCGACGGTGTCGTGGGCGGAGGAGAACCAGACCGGCTCGTCGACACCCTTGAGCAGGATCTGGCCCTTGGGTCCTTCGTGTTCGGTCAGCATCATGCCGCAATAGTGGCCGATGGCGGCGTCGGTCAGGGTGTGGGGGGCGGGCTTCGCCGCGTCGTCCTTGCACGCGACGAGGGCGAGGAGCGCGAGGCCGGCGCTGAGGGGGCGCGAGAAAGTGGGAAACATCGGGCTCAGAGCTCCCTGCGGGAGAAAACGAGGGTGGAGAGCGCCAGCGGCGCCGCCGTCCAGGCGAGCAGTACCGCGAGCAGGATCGGCGGCGTGAGGGCGGTGTGGCCAGCCAGCGCGCCGATGCCGGTGAGGCTCCCCGCGCCGGCCATGCCGAGGGTCAGCAGGCGGTAGGCGTCGGTCGGGTTGAGCGCGAGCAGCGCGTCGACAAGGAGCGGCGGCAGGATGTGACCGCCGCTGGCGACGAGAAGGCCGAGAAAGGCCATGTCATAGATCAGGACGAAGAACAGCCAGAGCCCGATGGCGATGCCGCCGGCGGTGGATCGCTGGCGCACCAGGGTGCTGGCGAGGAGCCCGAGCGCGAGGAAGACGGCGCCCAGCAGGATCGAGGCGCCGACCATCGCGGCGAAGGCGCCCCAGGCGGCGGCGCCGAGGTTCCAGCCAACGGCGAGGGCGGCGGCGCCGTAGCCGAGGATCGTCGCGAAGGCGAGGATCGCGAGCTGGCCCGCGAACTTGCCGAGGATCACCGCCGGCCGACTGACCGGATAGGCGAGGAGCAGGAGCAGCGTGCCGCGCTCGGCCTCGCCGGCGATGGCGTCGTGTGAGATCAGGAGCGCGATCAGCGGCACGAGGAAGATCGTCAGGCTTGCGAGGCTGACCGTGACCACGTCGAGGCGGCTCGCCCCGACGCTGCCGGTCGGTGCGCTGCCGAGCAGCGCCAGCGTCAGCGCAAGGGCGGCGAGAAGCAGGGTGGTGGCGAGCACCCAGCGGTTGCGGACGCCCTCGCGGATTTCCTTGGCGGCCAGGATGAGGACGGTCGGCATTGGGCGCTCGCGTGGACGGGTGCGGGGAAGGGCGTCGGGGATGGCGGTCATCAGGCGACCTCGCGGCGCAGGAAATGGGCGTAGAGGTCGTCGAGCGTCGGCTCGCTGACGGTGAGGTCGGAAACGGCGTCGGGATCGGAGAGGAGCGTGGCGAGGGCCCGGACCTTGCCGCCGGCGTCGACTTCGGTCTCGAAGCTTCCGTCGGCGAGGCGGCGCCAGCCATTGACGGCGAAGGGTCCGGCCGGGCGCACCCGGATGCGGACCGGCAGGCGGGCGACGCGGCGGAGATCATCGAGCGTGCCGTCGGCGAACTTGGCGCCCCGGTTGACGATCACCACGCGGTCGGCGCGGCCTTCGAGCTCGGTCAGCGCGTGCGAGGCGAGGAGCACGGTCGCGCCCTCGGCGGCGCGGGCGGCGACGATGGCGTAGAATTCGCGGCGCAGCGCGGGGTCGAGCCCGCTGGTCGGCTCGTCGAGGATCAGGACGCGCGGGTGGCCGAGCAGGGCCTGGGCGAGCCCGAGGCGCTGGCGCATCCCCTTGGAATAGGTGCCGACGGCGCGGTCGGCGGCGCCGCCGAGTCCGACCGCGGCGAAGGCGGGGTCGAGGTGGCTGGCGTCGAGCCCCTTCAGGCGGGCGTAGAAGCCGAGGGTCTCGCGCCCCGTGAGCGCGAGGTGGAAGGAGACGCTCTCCGGCAGGTAGCCGACCTCGGCGCGGCTGGCAAAGCCGCCGGCGGCGGGGTCGGCGCCGAGGAGGCGAACCGTGCCGGCGGTCGGGCGCGCGAGGCCGAGCATCATCTTGACCAGCGTGGTCTTGCCGGCGCCGTTGTGGCCGACGAGCGCGACCACCTCGCCGGCATGGAGCGCGAGATCGAGGTCACGCACGGCGACGGTCGCGCCATAGCGCTTGGTGACGCCGGCGAGGGCGACGGTTTTGCTCATGGGGCGGTCTCCGACCCGATGTCCGGCGGGGTCATCAGCGGCGCCGAGTCGAGGACGCCGCCGGGGAGGGTCGCGGGGAAGCGCGACTGCGCCCAGCGGATCACCTGCACGGCGGGGCTGGTAACGAGCAGCCGAGCCTGCGGGGCGGTCCACATCACCCGGTCGATGATGTCGTTCGGGCGATAGGCCGCGTCGGCGACGCCGTCGCCGTCGAGGTCGAAGGCGGGATTGTCGGACCAGTAGTTGCCGCGGCCCTTCGCCGACCAGTCGAGGTCGCGGGTGCCGACGTATTTCACCTGCGTCTGGTTGCCGACGAAGGCGTTGCCGGAGACGGCGTTGCCCTCGGCGCCGGCGGTGAAATGGATGCCGATGCCGCAGCCCTCGAAACGGTTGCCCATGATCGTGTTGCGGTTGGCGTTGTAGACGAAGAGGCATTTCTCCGGCCCGACGCGGCTGCCGCCCGGCTCGGGCGCGGCGTCGGCGGCTGGCATCCCATCGGCGGCGCCGCCGGTCTCACCGGTGAACCAGCGCGCGGCGGGAAGCGCGCGGCCGGTGACGCGGTTGCCACGGATCTCGGACTTGTTGGCGGCGTTCAGGAGCAGGCCGTGGTCGCGGTCGCCATCGGAGACGTTGGCGATGATTTTCAGGCGGTCGGAGAACATGATCGCGTAACCGACGGTGTTGTCGATGGAAACGTTACCGTCGATGACGCTGTCGTTCGTATACATGTAGTGGATGGCGAAGCGGGTCCGCTCCATGCGGTTGCCCCGGAAGGTGTCCTGCTTCGAGGCGTTCGAGAAGATGCCGTCGCGGCCGAGGCGGATCACATTGCCCTCGACGAGGGCGCCGGGGGCGTTCCAGACCGAGACGCCATTGCCGGCCTCGGACTGGCGGCCGCCGCGGCCGGTGATGTCGTTGCCGCGGACGGTGGCGTCGCGGGCGCCCTGGACGCGGACGCCGTGGAGGTTTCCGGTGAGGGTGTTGCCCTCGACGACCGCGCCGGTCGCGCCCTTCGCGAGGTTCACGCCCGCGTCCATCGCCACGCGGTCGGAGCCCGAGCCGCGGATGGCGAGGCCGGCGACGGTGACGCCGGGGGCGGTGACGGTGACCACGCTGCCCTCGTTCCCCCCGTCGAGGACGGCGCCGGGCTCGCCGCGCAGCGTGAGCGCGCGGTCGAGCGTGACGGGGCCGGCATGGACCCCGGCGACAAGCACCAGCTCGTCCCCCGGCGCCGCTGCCGCCACCGCCGCGGCGAGGTCGTCGCCGGGCGCGAGGACGCGCGTCTCGGCGGCGGCGAGGCCGGGCAGGAGCAGGGCGGCGAGCAGGGGGGCGAGGCGGATCATGCGCTGGCGGGCTCCACCAGCATGCGGCCCTTCATCTCCATGTGCATCGCATGGCAGAACCACGAGCAGTAGTACCAGTAGACCCCGGGCTTGTCGGCCTTGAAGGTGACGGAGGCGGTCGCCTGCGGGGCCACCTCCATGTTGACGCCGTAGTTGATGATCGAGAAGCCGTGGGTCAGGTCCTCGACCTCGTCGATGTTGGTGACAACGACGGTGACCTCGTCGCCCTGCTTGACCGTGAAGCTGTCGAGGCTGAAGGCCGGCGCCGAGGATGTCATGTAGACCCGCACCTTGTCGCCGTCGCGGATGACGTCGCCGGCCACCATCGGGTCGATGCCGTCGGCCTCGGCCATCTTCACCGTCTCGGCGAAGAACGGGTCGGCGCGGTCCCAGATCGAAATCGGGTTGATCTTCGAGGCATGGACGATCGTCGCGTCATGGGGCTCGGCGAAGGTCGGGTTGTCGTGCACGAGCTTCATCTCGTCGCCCGAGATGTCGATGAGCTGGTCGCATTCGGGCTTCAGCGGCCCGACGTTCAGGAAGCGGTCCTTCGAGAACTTGTTGAGCGAGATGAGCCACTTGCCGTCGGCTTCCTTGGTCTGGCCCATCGAGGTGTGGTTGTGGCCCGGCTGATACTGGACATCGAGCTTCTGGCGGATCGGGTTCACCTCCTCGCCCTGATAGGCGCGGATGGCGTCGTCGATGTTCCACTTGCAGATCTGACTGTCGATGAAGAGCGTCGTGTAGGCGTTGCCGCGGCCGTCATAGGCGGTGTGCAACGGCCCAAGGCCCAGTTCCGGCTCGGCGACCACGGTATCGCGCGGCTGGATCTTGTCGTCGAAGAGGTCATCGAACTTGCGCACGTCGAAGACGGTGACCGTCGGCGACAGCTTGCCGTTCGCGACGACGTGGATGCCGTCGGGCGCGGTGTTGATGCCGTGCGGGCCGTTCGCCACCGGGATGTAGCGGGTATAGGGCGAGCCATGCCGGCCGTTCAGGACGGGCACACCGTTGCGGATCTCGGCCTTGCCGGCCTTCACGGCCTCCTCGATGCGGCCGATATTGAAGACGACGACCCAGTCCTCGTCGGCGGCCATCATGTCGGCGAGGACGACGCCCTCCTCGGAGTTGTAGCAGGTGGAAAAGGCGTACTTGCCCTGATAGTCGGCATCGGTGTTGTCGAGGTTGCCGTCGACCTCGATCTGCCAGGCGACTTCCATCGTGTCGCCGTCGATGCCCGAGAAGATCGCGGCGTACTTCTTCGGCTCGTCAAGGATCTTGCCGTCGTTCGGCTGCGGCACGCCATCCTCGCCGTTGGCGAACACATAGCCGGTGCGCGGGTACTTCTGCACGCGCAGGCCGTGGATCGCCTGCGCGTTCGGGACCTCGATGATCTTGTCGCAGCGCATGACGTCGAGACGGACGCGGCAGACGCGGGTGTTGGCCTTGTCGTTGGCGAAGAGGTAGCGGCCGTCATAGGTGCCGTCGGTCTGTGACGGATGCGGGTGGTGCAGGTCGCCGTTGAGATAGACGCCGCCGCGGGTCGAGAGAAATTCCCGCGTCACGGGCGTCAGCCCCTCGGTGAGGACCCGGCGGCTCTCGTTGGTCTGGCCCCAGCCGGTCGCGCTTTCGCGGTTGAACACCGGGATGCGGGTCAGTTCGCGCATGGAGGGCAGGCCGAGGATGCGGATCTCGCCGGAGTGGCCGCCCGACGTGAAGACATAATATTCGTCGAGTTCGCCCGGCTCGACATTGGGCGAGCCGGCGGCGCCCTGCGCATGGGCGGGAGAGCCGACCAGGCCGCCGAGCCCGAGGCCGAGGGCCGGGGCGCTGGCGGCGAGCGCCGAGGTGCCGAGCATCTGGCGCCGGTTCATGTGGAGCTTGTCCTCAGTCGACATTGGCGACTCCTTTCAGGTGTGAGCATGGGCGGGTTTCGGGCGTGGTCCCGGAGGGATGGCGCCCTTTGGAAGCGTGGGGGCACCGCTGGTCGCGATCTTGTCGCGGCGGGCCTTGACCACCATCATGTGCGGGCAGCGCGTCTCGGAGTGGTAGAGCTCCTGGCAGTGCATGCAGTAGATGCACTCGTTGACGTTGATCTGGCCCTCGGGGTGGATCGCCTGCACCGGGCATTCGACGGCGCAGCGGTGGCAGGGCGAGCCGCACTCCGGCCAGCGCTTCAGCCACTCGAACATCCGCAGGCGACCGGGAATGGCGAGAGCCGCGCCGAGCGGGCAGACGTAGCGGCAGAAGAAGCGCTCGATGAAGAGGCCGGGCAGCAGCCAGAGCAGCGCGATCGCGATGAAGACGAGCTCGCGGTTGAATTTGAGGATGATCGCCGTCTTGAACGGCTCGACCTCGGCCAGCACCTCGGCGCGCGACAGCGAGTAGAGCGACAGGCCGAAGAGCCCGAGGAAGATCATGTACTTGATCGGCCACAGCCGCTCGTGCAGCGCCCAGGGCACGCGGATCTGCGGGATGCGCAGCGCCTTGGCGGCGAGGCTCGCGAACTCCTGCAGCGCCCCGAACGGGCAGAGCCAGCCGCAGAAGGGCCCGCGGCCCCAGAACAGGAGCCCGGCGGCGACGGCGCCCCAGAGGATGAAGACGAGCGGCGCCGAGAGGAAGAACTCCCAGGAGAAGCCGCTGACGAGGGCGTTGAGGAAGGTGAGGACGTTGACGACCGAGAGCTGGGTGTTGGCGTACCAGCCGAGCCAGACGAGGGTGAAGGCGAGATAGGCGTAGCGCACCCCCTTCAGCAGCCGCGGACGGCGGGCGAGGGTGTTCTGGAAGAAGAAGATCAGGGTCAGGACGCCGATGGCGGCGGCGGTGACGGCGATGCGCAGCCGGCTCGTCTGCCAGATCGACACCCAGAGCGGCGGACCCTGGTCCTCGTCCGCGAGGCCGGGCGGAGCGGGCGCGGGGACGGGGGCGGCCACCGGGGCCGGCGCGGGGAGCAGGTAGCTCTCGGGCAGGGCATAGCCGAGGTCGAAGGGGATCGTCGCCTTGTCTCGCCCCTCGGTGCCGCGCTGGACGAGAAGCTGCAGGTCGAAGGGCGCGGCCGGGTCGAAGGCGAAGTCCTCGGGCACGACGAAGAGCCCGACCTCTTTCAGGCGCGGCGCCCCGGCGGCGGCGATGCCGTTCAGCCGGGTGTGATTCCGGTCGCGGAAGCGGGTGCCCTGGCCGTCCTGCAGGAGCTCGACGCGGTCGAAGATGCCGCCGCGCACATAGGCCGAGCCCTTGAAGGAATAGGCCCCGTCCCCGGCGATCATCAGCGCCGCCTGCCCGGGCCTCAGCTTCGCCGCCAGCCGCTCGTAGGCGGTGTCGCCGAGCAGGCTCCGGCCGATCGTCGGCACCGAGACCGGGGCGACATAGAGCTCGATGAAGCGGTCCTCGGGGTTCGCGGTTTCCGGGTGGCCGGCGGCGGCGGGCTGGCCGGCGTCGGTGAAGGCCTGGCTGACCTCGCCGACCGTCAGGCGCAGGCTCCGCGCCGAGCCGTCGCCGAGGAGCGCCTGCCAGTCGCGGACCTCGCTCTGGCCCATGTCGATCTCGCGCCGGACCTCCGCCGGCGCGGCGCCGGCGGCGGTGCCGGAGAGGCGCCCGCTCCGGATGAGCTTCACCGCCGAGCGCACGACGCTGTCGCCCATGACCAGCACGGTGACGGTGGCGCCCGAGACGATGTCGACCTGCGGCGGCTTCGCCGTGCCGGCGGCGACGCCGCCGAGCTCCTGCCCGATCAGGCCGTTGAGCGCGGCCATGATCTTCGGCTCGGGGATGCCAATCAGCACGATCGGCTCGTGGTGCTCGACGAGCTTCAGCCCGCGCACCGTGCCGGCGGGATCGATGCCGACGACGATGCGGATCGGCTTGCCGGAATAGCCGATCGAGGTGGTGAAGTCGGTGTTGAGATAGGCCCAGCCGAGCCGAGCCCCGCCGCCGTCGAGCACCGGCGCCAGCGCCGGATCGCCCTCGGACGCGCCGAAGCTGGCGCCGCCGGGCATGAGCTCGCCGGGGGCGATGGTGGCGAGGTAGTCCTGGAGCGTCTTCGCCGCCGCCGGCAGCGCCAGCGCCAGAACGAGCAGGAGCGCGAGCGCCGCCCGACCTGCCAACCTGCCTGACCTGACCACGACCGGAGCCTCCCTTGCTCCGCCCTGTCTGCCCCGCGGCGCCCGCCCGCTCTTTGTTGAAACGCAAACAAGACCGGCAATGCGGGATCGCCGGGGAAAAAGCTGCCCGAGTTTGCGCCGACGCAAAGTCGGACGCCCGGCGACTTCCTACATCATGCTCGCGGACAGGGGTCCGCCGACACGACACGCGGGGGCTCGGGCTCCGCATCAAGGAGACGACCATGAGACTTCACGGAATGCTCGCCGCGGCCGCGGCCTGCGCCACCCTCGCCATGACCCACGCGGGCGCGGCCTCGGCCGCCGACATCGAGGTCAAGATGCTGAACAAGGGCGCCGACGGGGCGATGGTGTTCGAGCCCGGCTTCGTCCAGGCGCAGCCCGGCGACGTCATCCATTTCATCCCGACCGACAAGGGCCACGACGTCGAGAGCGTCAAGGGGATGCTTCCCGACGGGGTCGAGCCGTTCAAGGCCAAGATGAACGAGGCCTACGACCTGGCGGTGACGAAGGAAGGCGTCTACGGCATCAAGTGCACGCCGCATTTCCCGATGGGCATGGTGGCGCTCGTCGTCGTCGGCGACCCGTCCTCGAACCTCGAGGCGGCGAAGGGGGTGAAGAACCCGAAGAAGGCGCAGGAGCGCTTCGACGCGGCCTTCGCCAAGATCGGGCAATAGCCTCGATGCCGGGAAGCGGGGCCGGGCGTCAGCCCTGCTCGCCCTCGGCGATACGCTCGAGCGCGGCGACGTCGCGCACCACGAGCCGGGCGCGGCCGCGCACGACGATGCCGCGGCTGACCCAGCCCGAGACGATGCGTGAGACGCTGTGCAGCGTCGTCCCGGTGAGTTCGGCGAGATCCTGGCGGGTGATCGGGAAGTCGATCCGGACGCCCTCCAGCGCCGGTTCGCCGGCCCGCCGGACAAGGCGCAGCACCGCGCTGGCGATGCGGCGATCAACCTCCGCCGTCGAGAGCTCGGCGATGCGCGTATGCACCTCGGCGACCTGGCGTCCGAGCCCTCGGGTGAGGTCGAGCGCGACGCGGGGATGGTCCGCGACCAATGTCTCCCAGTAGCTCGTCGGCCAGCCGAGGACCCGAGCGGGGACGATCGCGCGCGCGGTCGCCGGATAGTCCGGCCGTGCGAGGGCGAGCGCGAGGCCGCAGAAGTCGCCCGGGAAGACCAGCCGGACGAGCACCTGCTTGCCCTCGGGAACGATCATGGTGACCTTGAATCGGCCCTCGATGATCAGGAAGAAGCGTTGCGAGAGCTCGCCCTGCTCGAACAGCGCCTCGCCCGGAGCCAGCCGCCGCTCGCTCGCGTGCCGAGCAATTTCAGCGCGGGCGCAAGGCTCCAGTTGGCGGAATGGCCCCGCCAGCCGCACCGCGGCATCGATCATCGCCGGCCCTCTCCTGCGCACGGACCTTGGACCGCCCGGCCGGCGGGACGAAAGTCGGTTGCAACCGACAGGTTAACGGAGACGTGACATGTCCACAAGCCGACCCGCTCCGCCGCTCGGCGAGGCGCCGCGGCGCCTCGGCGTTCCGCGCGGCCTGCGCCGCGCCGGTCCGCCGCTGCTGTCCTACGGCTTCCGGCCGTTCTTCCTCGGGGCCGGGGTCTTCGCCGTGCTGGCGATGGTGCTGTGGATAGCCACCCTCGCCGCCGGGCTGCCGATCGGGGGCGACTATGGCGCGGCCGCCTGGCACGGGCACGAGATGCTGTTCGGCTTCGCGGCGGCGGTGCTGGCGGGCTTCCTGATGACGGCGATCCCGAACTGGACGGGGCAGATGCCGCTCTCGGGTCCCCCGCTGGCGGCGCTGGCGGTGCTATGGCTCGCGGGGCGGGCCGCGATGCTCGCCGTGCCCTGGATCGGGGCGTCCGCGGCGGCGGCGATCGATGTGGTCTTTCTGCCGGCGCTCGTCGTGGTCTGCGCGCGCGAACTGATCGCCGGGCGGAAGTGGAAGGACATGAAGGTGCTCGTCGCCCTCGGAGTGATCGGGCTCGCCAACGCCGGATTCCACGCCGAGGTGCTCCTGGTCGGGACGGCGGGGGTTTCGGCGCGCGCGGCGCTGACAGCCTATGTGCTCCTCGTGATGATCATCGGTGGCCGGATCGTGCCGAGTTTCACCCGCAACTGGCTGGCGCGGCGCGGCGAGCCGCGGTTGCCGGTGGCCTTCGGCCGGGGGGACGGGATCGCCATCCTCGTTACGTTGGCGGCGCTCGTCGTCTGGGTGGCGGCGCCGGTGGGCGTCCCGGCGGCCCTCGCCGGGCTCGTCGGAGCGGCGGCCGTGGCCTGGCGGCTTTCACGCTGGCGGGGGCTCGCGACCCGGGCGGAGCCGCTGCTTCTCGTCCTCCATGTCGCCTTCGGCTTCGTCGGCCTCGGCTTTCTCGGCCTCGCGGCCGGGGCGCTCGGCTGGCTGCCTCCGGCCGGCGCGTTGCATCCGATGCTCGTCGGCGGGATCGGGGGGATGATGCTCGCGGTCATGACACGCGCGACGCGCGGGCACACGGGTTCCGAGCTGACGGCGTCGGGCACGACGGTAACCTCCTACGCCTGCCTCTTCGCCGCGGCCCTCGCCCGGCCGGCGGCCGACCTCCTCGACCTGGCGCCGCTCCTCGATCTCGTGGGAGCATTGTGGATCGCGGCCTTCGGTCTCTTCGTCATCGAGTACGGGCCAATGCTCATACGAAAACGCGCGTCCTAGGAGGATACCTCGCGAGGCCGCGTGACGGGGCGAAGCCCGGCGGGGTCACCACGACCCTGGGTCCACGGCGCCGACGGCGCGCGGCTGAAACGGACGGTGGGCGGCACAAACTGACCGCCGGCCCGATCGAGGCGCGGAACTACGGCACCGCCGGCGAAACGCTGCCGCGCTACCCGCGGTCCGGCTCAGCGGCGATCAGCCAGCCTACCTGCACCGCGACCAGGTCGGCTCGATCCAGCTCGTCACCGACGCCACCGGCGCCGACGGCGAGCATGCGACGTATCAACCCTTCGGCGAGGCCCGCACCGTCGTCGCGGGAACGATTCCAGCCGAGACCAAGGGCTTCGTCGGCGAACGCTACGACGCCGCCCCCGAGCTGCAGTACCTCAACGCGAGGTACTACGACCCCGACCTCAGCCTCTTCATCTCCCCCGACTGGTTAGACGTGACAACCCCGGGAGTGGGGACCAACCGATACGCCTATGCCGGAAACAGCCCCGTCAATCAGGCGGACCCGGGCGGGAACTGTCCTTCTTGTGTCGGAGCCGTGGTCGGAGGCCTGATTGGGGCGGGCGTGGAGTTTGCGAGCGACTTAGCTGACGGCGGAGGGTGGCATAGCGCGCAAGAGTATGGCGCCGCCACCCTCGGTGGCGCCATCGGCGGAGCAACCTTTGGGCTAGCTGCGCCGGCTGGAGTAGGTGGCGGGCGCATTCAGCAGTGGAACAGCGAGTGTCGTTGACAGTGTGGTCCGCACGGGCGCGCCGCCTAGCTACACTCAGCTTACAACCGATATGACCCTCGGAGCGCTTACCGCAGGCATTTTGGATCGATATGCGATAGCATCGCCCACCACCGGAACCGCAGTTGTTGTGCCAGAAGCCGCTGGCGGGGTAACGAGCGGTACAGGGGCTTTAGTCCCTATCGCAGACGCGGCGTTCGCGTCGGGGACGATCCGAAACGTGGCCGGGTATGAAGTTGCTGGAAATGCCGGATTGGTGGGCAGCACTTACAACATGAATGTGTGGGGGCTATACGCTACCAAAAATTCCCAAACCTTGGGAGCACTGGCGAACGAACTCAAAGCAGAAGCACGTGCTTCTGGAGCAGACAACATCAGTATAGTTGGATCTTCCATCATAAATTCTGCAATATCTGGAATGAATCGAGCTATAGCAGCACGCTATGGACTTAATTTTACAAAAGTAAATCCTACCACTATAACCTTGCAGAGAACCTTAAAATGAGTTTGGTCCGCGCTGAAGGTATCAGAGATTTATGGATATCGATATTTAATCGTCGCGGTAAGAATGGAATATATACTCGTCTATTCCGCAATCTGGACCACAATCATCGATCAGAACTGATTTCGATGAGCAATTTACAAGATGATGAAATCCCAATCATTGGAGGTATAGTAGATTTAGAGAATTGGATGATTATGACTTCTGAGAGAATTGTATGGTGTGCAAACGGCAAATTTGAAGAAATTAGAGTAGACAACATACGTGATGTAAGAGCAAATTTCTCAAAAATTAAATGCGTTGTTGATAAAATTAATTTGAGTGAACTGACCATTATTGACGACAAAAATAGATTATATACATTAAGTATTGAAGCTGGATCATCTATGATTGGTGTTTGGAGTATTATTATAAATATAGTCATACGCAACAAGAAGTAAGATTAAATAATTTTTGTGTGGCTCATCATCGATGAACAAGAATCGTCCGATGTGATTCGAGACTTTTTGGGCATACCGGCTACACATCCTTCCCCCTGCTTTTGGCCCTTGGTTAGTAGCCAGTAGGGTGGGCGATCCGCCCACCACCTGCCCGTCGCGGCGGGATCTCAACGCCCGCTCCTCCTAACTGCCTGACCAGCCCGGTCGGTCTGCGTTAACATCAAAACTCGACTCTTTTGCGACCAGCCGGTCCGCCTCGAGTTCGGCAACGACACGGTGGAGATGATGTGAGCCCTGAAATCTGGACCGCTTCGAGTTAGAGTTTTCCGCGGATTTGATCCCTTGGCCGGGAGGAGCGGAGAAGGATGAAGGCATCGAGATTCTCGGAGGCGCAGAAGGCGTTCGTGCTCAAGCAGGGCGCC
>JBGAJI010000013.1:0-50422 GCA_044225035.1 Amaricoccus sp.
CGTCGCGGTCGACGATGCCACCCGGCGGTTCGGCACGGCGAACCCCGGCTTCACGGCGCGCTACGACGGCTTCGTCCTCGGCCAGGGGCCGGCCGATCTCGGCGGCGCGCTGGTCTTCGCCACGAGCGCCGGCCTGACCAGCCCGGTGGGCGACTACGCGGTGACCGCCTCGGGCCTCGCCAGCGGCAACTATCGCATCACCTACGCGCCCGGCAGGCTGCGCGTCACGCCGGAACCCGCGAACCTCGCGGCGCAGGTCCGGCGGTTCGGCCGCGGCAGCCGGCCCTTCACCCCGGGCGACGCCAGCTTTCGCACCACCAGCGCCGAGGCGCCCCCGGCGATCGACAATCCCTTCGAGCTCACCTACTCGCTCGGCGAGGTCGGCCGTCTGACGGTGCGCGGCGGCGACCAGGGTTTCCGCCCCGCGTCCGGCGGCGAGGCGGCGGCGCCCGACACCCAAGGCTTCGTCCCCGCCGCCGGCGGGGATGTCGCGGGCGGCGGCGGCGCGGGCCCGGCGGACGGCTGCTCCGGTTCGGTCAATATCGGTGACACCGGCGTCTGCGCGCTTGAAACCCAACCGGAATCCTTTTGGCAGACCACGGGCGGAACCCTGTGAGACGCGCCCTCGCCACCCTTCTCTGCCTCGCCCCGGCGGCGGCCTTTGGCCAGTCGCCGGAGCAATACCTGCCGCGCGAGCCGGACACGCGCCTGCGCCCCGGCCGCGAGGTGACGGCGCCCGAGCGCACGGAACCCGCCCGGCCCGTCGCCCCGCCCGCCGAAGGCGAATTCGTCCTCACCCGCGTCGTGCTCGACGGCGCCACGGCGCTGGGGCCGGCGGAACTGGAACCGCTCTGGGCCGATCTCGTCGGCCAGCGCGTCACCGTCGCGACGCTGGATTCCGTCGCCGCCGCCGTCACCGGCGCCTATCGCGCCCGCGGCTTCATCCTGTCTCAGGCCGCGGTGCCGGAACAGACCGTCACCGGGGGCGTCGTCCATCTCCAGGTGATCGAGGGCTTCATCGACCGCGTGACGATCGAGGGCGGCGCCCCGTCGCAGAACGCCTTCGCCGAGCGCCTGTTCGCGCCGGTCGGCGAGGACCGCCCCCTGCGCCTGCGCACACTGGAACGCGGCGTGCTCTTGGCGCGGGACACGTTCGGCGGCGCGGTGGAAACCGTGCTCGAACCCTCGCCCGACACTTTCGCCGCCGCCAATCTCGGCGTGCTGGTCACGCCCGACCCCTGGCGCGGCTTCGCCGCGGCGGACAACCGCGGCTCGCGGCTCTATGGCCCGCTGACCGGCAGCGCGGGGGCGAGCCTCTTCAACCTCCTCGGCTTCAACGAGCAGATCGATGCGATCGTGGCCGGCGCGATCGACGGCTCGCTCGGCTACGGGCAATTGCGGCTGGAGGCGCCGGTCACGCCGCTGATCGGCGGCTGGCTCGACGGCGCGCGGCTGGTCGTGGAAGCGGACAGTAGCCGCGCCGACCCGGACCTGTCGCAGAGCGGCTCGCCCGAGGATCTCGACGTGGTGCAGAACGAGACCAACGCCCGGGCCGGCCTTTTCGTGCCCTTCATCCGCTCGCGCTCGCAGAACCTCTTCGGCCGGCTGATGCTCGACTGGCAGCGGAGCGAGAGCGACACCGATTTCGCCGGGGACGGCGAGACCGCGCTCGACAAGCTGCTGGTTCTCGAGGCGCGCGTCACCTGGGACGTCGCCGACCGTTTCGCCGGGGTGTCGCTGATCGACGCCAGCCTGCGGCAGGGGCTGTCGGTCGACGGCCTGACCGAGATCGGCGACCAGGGTCCGGCGGCCGGCGAGCCGAACTTCACCCGGGTCGCCCTGACCCTCTCGCGCCTGCAGCGGCTCGGCGGCGGCGACTGGTCGCTCTATGGCGAGGTGATCGGCCAGCTCGCCACCACGACCCTGCCGAATTCCGAGCGGTTCGCGCTCGGCGACGCGACCATCGGCCGGGGCTTCGCGCCGGGCAATACCACCGGCGATTCGGGCTATGGCGGCCGGCTGGAACTGCGCCGCTACGTCGGGCCGGCGACCTTCGGCGGCGCGATCGAGGCGACCGAGCTTTATGTCTTCGGCGACTATGGCGCGGCCTACGACCGCTCGATCGACCGCGATGGCGAGAGCTGGCAACGGCTCGGCTCGGTCGGCTTCGGGGCGCGGATCGATGTGACCCCCTGGCTGACCCTGACGCCCGAGATCGCGCGCCAGACATCCGGCGTCGCCACCGACACGACAGATCCCGACCACGAGACCCGCGCCTATCTGGGCGTCGTCGCCCGGTTCTGATCGGCCGGGTTTCCGAAATCGCGCATCCGCCGGCCAGTGTGCTGGACGGGGCGAATTCCCGCGCCTAGAACGGCCAGAGACCCCGAGGGAGCCGAATGCGCATACTCATCACCAACGACGACGGCATCACCGCCCCGGGCCTCGCCATCGCCGAGACGATCGCCGCCGAGATCGCCGGTCCGGCGGGCGAGGTCTGGGTGGTGGCCCCGGCGTTCGAACAATCCGGCGTCTCGCATTGCATCTCCTACATCCGTCCGATGCGGCTGGAACGGCTGGCGGCGCGGCGTTTCGCGGTCGAGGGGTCGCCGGCCGATTGCGTGCTGGCCGGGATCGGCGAGATCCTCGACGGTCCGCCGGACCTCGTGCTGTCGGGGGTGAACCGCGGCCACAATGTCGCGGAGGACACGCTCTATTCCGGCACGATCGGCGGCGCGATGGAAGGCGCGCTGCACGGCTTTCGCGCCATCGCGATGTCGCAATATTACGGCCCGACCGCCGGCCCCGATCCCTTCGCCGCCGCCCGCGTCCATGGCGCCGCCGTGGTCCGGCGGCTGATCGAGGGCGCGGACTGGTCGCGGCGGCCCTATGCCGGCTTTTACAACATCAACTTCCCGGCCCTTCCGCCGGGCGAGGTGAAGGGCCTGCGCGCCACCGTCCAGGGGCACCGCGCCGGCCGCACCTTCGGCACGCAGCCGCAGACCTCGCCGAACGGCCGGCGCTATCTCTGGCTGACGCACGGGCATGGCAACGCCGACAGCGCGCCGGGCTCGGATTCCCGCGATTGCCACGACGGCTATATCACCGTCACGCCGCTCTCAGCGGACCTGACGGCGCGTGATCTCATCGCCCCGCTGGAACGGGCGCTCAGCTGAAGGGAAACGGACCCGCCCATGGATGACCGCGCCGAGCGCCAGATGCAGTTCGTCTTCACCCTGCGCTCGCGCGGCGTCACCAATTCGGCCGTCCTCAAGGCGATGGAGGCGACGCCCCGCGCCGATTTCCTCGAAGGCATCTTCCAGGAGCGCGCCTTCGAGGATACGCCGCTGCCCATCGCCTGCGGCCAGACCATCAGCCAGCCGACGGTGGTCGGCCTGATGACCCAGGCGCTGGACGTGACGCGGCGCTGCAAGGTGCTCGAGATCGGCACGGGCTCCGGCTATCAGGCGGCGATCCTCGCCCGGCTGGCGCGGCGGGTCTATACCGTCGAGCGGCATCGGCCGCTGGCCCTGCGCGCCCGGGCGCTGCTGCAGCGGCTGGAGCTCGGCAATATCACCGTGGTGCTCGGCGACGGCTCGCTCGGCCTGCCGGAACAGGCGCCGTTCGACCGCATCATCCTGACCGCCGCCGCCGAGGACCCGCCGCGCCCGCTGCTCGACCAGCTGCGCGTCGGCGGGATCATGGTGCTGCCCGTCGGCCAGAGCAACGCGGTGCAGACGCTGATCCGCGTCGAAAAGACCGAGGTTGGGCTGGAATATACCGACCTCGGCGCGGTGCGGTTCGTGCCCCTTGTCGAGGGCCTCGCCGAGGATGTACTGGATTAGCCCAACCAGCGACGGAACCGGGAGAGGGTCCAGAATGCGCCATCCAAGCGGAACGCGCCCGGCCAGCCCGGCGCCGTCCCTGATTTCCGCGCTCGCGCTCAGCCTCGCCCTCGGGCTCTCCGCCTGCGGCCCCTTCGTCAATCCGCTGGCCACCGCGCCGGCGACCGTGCCGAACACGCCGCCGGATTCACGCGGCGTCATCACCTATGCCACCTATCAGGTGGTTGTCGCCCGCGATGGCGACACGGTGGAGAGCGTGGCGAACCGGCTCGGCATCGCGCCGGCGGATCTGGCGGCGCGGAACTCGCTGCCCCCGACCTTCGCGCTGCGCGCGGGCGAGATCCTGCTGCTGCCCGACAGCTTCCCCCGCGGCGACGCGGGCTTCGGCGGCGACGTCAGCACCCAGCCCCTCGGCTGGAGCCCGGAGCGCGCGGCGCAGGCGATCGACGGATCGGGCTCGGCCAGCACGGTGCCCTCCGCCAGCCCGGCGCCGACCGGCGCGGCACCCGCCAAGGCCAATCCGTTCCAGAACGGCCAGACCGAGCCGCTGATCGACCCCGTCCGCCACCGCGTCGAGGCCGGCGAGACCGCCTATTCGATCGCGCGCCTCTATGGCGTCTCGGTGACCGCGCTCGCCTCGTGGAACGGGCTCGGCCCCGATCTCGCGGTGCGCGAAAACCAGGAGCTGCTGATCCCGATCGTCAGCGGTGCGAACCAGATCGGCGGCGGCGACACCGCCCCCGGCCAGGGGACCGAGGTCTCCGCGCCGCCCAGCGCCGCCGCGCCGCTGCCCGAGGACATCACCCCCGGCACCGAGCCGGCCTCGCCCGACCTCGGCCAGTACCGCACGCCGCAGGGCGGCCGGCTCGAGGCGCCGGTCAAGGGCAAGATCAGCCGGCCCTACAATACGGCGAGCCCGAACGGCGTCGGCTATGCCGTCGCCGCCGGCACCCCGGTGCGCGCCGCCGCCGCCGGCGAGGTGGCGCTCATCTCCGAGGAATTGGGCGGACTCGGCACCATCGTGCTCATCCGTCACCAGGACGACCTGATGACCACCTACAGCACCCTGTCCGACGTGACGGTGAAGAAGGGCCAGACCGTCACCGCCGGCCAGAAGATCGGCACCGTCGCCGCCCGCGAACGGCCCGAGCTGCAGTTCGACGTCTTCCGCGGCACGACCAGCGTCGATCCGACGACCTATCTCGGCAAGTGACGCCGCCGGCGGTCAGGGCGCGGCGGCGGGACGGCTGAAGATCGCTTTCAGCTCGGCGGCGCGCTCCGGCGTCCAGCCCTCCGGCGCCAGCGTCTCGGCCCAGGCGTCAATATAGTCCTCGGCGACATAGTTGTGGCCGTGCCGGGGCACATCGAGCGAGATGGCGGAATCGAGCCCGAGCTGGAACATGGTCACCACCGGATACCAGCGCAGCGCCGGCGAGACATCCGGCGCCCGCGGCGGTTTCAGCCAGGCGGGCGGCTGCACGCCGACCGCCGAGGTAAAGGCCACGATCGGATCGCTGCCGTAGTTCAGGAAGACGAGCCGCGACGGCCCCCAGGGCGCGTTCGCATAGGCGGGATCGGCGCCCTGCTGGTTCATCACCCGCGCCAGCGACCCGTTGCCGAAGCGCGGCCGCCAGGCCGGGCTGTCCGGCTTGCGCCCGTCGCGCACCATGGCCCAGAAGTTGCTGAAGAAGGGCGAGCCGGCCCAGAGCGCCCCGTCGATCGGATCGGCGAAGAGGTCGAGCAGCGGCAGCGTCGCCTGCGAATTGAACGCCCCCTGGCTCAGGCCGAAGACATACAGCCGCGGCCGCGTCTCCCGCGGCAGGCGCGTCCAGTAGTCATAGACCGCCTGGAACTGCGCCGCCGCCTGCTCCACCCCGTATTCGGGATGCTGCAGCAGCGACAGGACGCTGGTCAGGTAGGAATATTGCACCCCGACCGTCGCCACGTCGCCGCCGAGCATGTATTCGACCGTGTCATGCGCGCCCGGATCCATCCAGCCGGTGCCAACCGGTATGGCGACGATCAGGACCTTGCGCTCGAAGGCGCCGACGCGGATCAGCTCGCGCAGCGCGAGGTCGGCCCGCGCCTCGGCCGTGTCGGCGGAGCGGCGGCCAACATAGACCCGCAGCGGCTCCTTCGCCTCGGGGCCGTAGAAGGCGGCGATCTCGTCGCGCGTCGGACCGCGCGCCGCGAAGAACCGGCCCCAGCGGCCCATCTCCTGCCAGTTGATGAGCGACTCCGGGCCGCCGGACTTCAGCCGCGACGTCGGCTGCGCGATGTCGGGCTCGATGAAGGTATCGGCGGCCTCGAAGGAAGCGTCGGCGATCCGAAACGCCCATTGCACCAAGAGACCGTCGCCCAGCGCCCAGACGATCCAGAGCAGCGCGCCGAGGCCGACCACCCGGGCGATGCGCGGCGGCAGCACGCGGTCGAGCTGGGTATTCACCCGGTCGAGCGCGAAGGCGAAGAGACGGAACAACGCCCAGAGCGTGACGAAGACCACGGCGCCGACCGAGGCGATGGTCGCGGGAAACGAGCTCGCCACCGGCTCCAGCCCGGCGACGGCGCGGGTCGCGTTCTGCCAGTCCGCCGCGTGAGAGAGGCCGAGCGCGACCATCCCGAGCGCGACGCCGGCCGCGATCAGGCCGAGCGCCACCTGCCAGCTTTGGGGCGGTCGCGGCAGCTGGGTGAAACGCCAGAGCCAGTCGATAAGGCCACCGATCTCGTAGCCGACCGCGGCGACCACCCCGGCCAGCACGCCCTGGATCAACGGATCGCGCGGCAACAGCGACGGGGTGAGCGCGGCGGCGAAGGCAAGTCCGGCGAGCAGGAAGCCGACGGGATGGATCAGCCGGCCGATCCGCCGCAGGAGCATGCGCCGCTCGCGTTCGTCGATTGCCACCACCATCCGCCCTCTCGCACCGCGCCGCCGCCGCGACTGCTAGCACGCCGCCGGCCGGTCGCCCAAGGCGAAAAGGTCCGTCGTCCGGGAGAAGCTCAGCCCAGCCGGACGCCGCGCCGCCCGGCGAGGTCGGTGACATATTGCCAGGCGACCCGGCCGGAGCGGCCGCCGCGGGTCTGGCTCCATTCGATCGCCTCGGCCCGCAGCTCGGCGTCGGAGATCGCGATGCCAAGCGCGTCGCAATAGCCGCGGATCATCGCCAGGAACTCGTCCTGACCGCAGGCGTGGAAACCGAGCCAGAGGCCGAAACGGTCGCTGAGCGAGACCTTCTCCTCCACCGCCTCCGAGGGATTGATCGCCGTCTGGCGCTCGTTCTCGATCATGTCGCGCGGCATCAGGTGTCGGCGGTTCGAGGTGGCATAGAGCACGACGTTCTCCGGCCGCCCCTCGATCCCGCCGTCGAGCACCGCCTTCAGACTCTTGTAGTGGCTGTCGTCCTTGTCGAACGAGAGATCGTCGCAGAACAGGAGAAACCGCAGGGCGGAGCCGCGCAGCAGGGTCAGCAGGCGCCCGATCGACGGCAGATCCTCGCGATGCAGCTCGATCAGCTTCACCCCGCCCGGCACCTCGCGCAGCGCCTCGGCATGGGCGGCCTTGACGAGGCTCGACTTGCCCATGCCGCGCGCGCCCCAGAGCAGGACATTGTTCGCCGGATAGCCGCGGGCGAATTGCAGGGTATTGGCGAGCAGCGTGTCGCGCGCGCGGTCGATCCCGACCAGGAGGCCGATCTCGACCCGCGCCACCCGGGGCACCGGCTCCAGCCGGTCGGGCGCCACCTGCCAGACGAAGGCGTCGGCCGCGGCGAACCGCGGCGCCGGCAGCGGCGGCGGGCTCATCCGCTCCAGCGCCTCGGCGATCCTTTCGAGCGCGCGGGCTTCGGGCGCGGCCTCGCGGGTCACGATTTCTCCGCGCCCGCCTCGGCCGGCTCCTCGACCCACAGGCCCTGGGCGCGCAGCTCGGCCTCGCGCTTGCGCTCGAAATAGCGCACCAGCAGGATCGAGACCTCGTAGAGCGGATAGATCGCGGCGAAGAGGATCAGCTGCGACATGACATCCGGCCCCGGCGTGACGAAGGCGGCGACGATCAGGCCGAGCACAACGGCGTAGCGCCGAAAGCTGGAGAGGCCCTTGGCGGTGACGATGCCGGCGAGCCCGAGCAGGGTCAGCAGGACGGGCAGCTGGAAGCAGAGGCCGAAGGCGATGATGAATTTCATCGTCAGCGACAGATATTCGTTGATGGTGCCGAGATACTGGATCTGCACTTCCTGCGCCGAGGGATCGGCGGCGCCGAATTGCTGGAAGCCGAGGAAGAAATCATAGGCGAGCGGCAGAACCGCGTAGAAGGCGAAGGCGCCGCCCATGACGAACAAGACCGGCGAGGCGAGCAGGAACGGCAGGAAAGCCCGCTTCTCCTGCCGATAGAGGCCCGGCGCGACGAACCGCCAGAGTTGATAGGCGATGATCGGAAAGGCGAGGATGAAGCCGCCGAAGACCGAGATCCGCACCTGGGTCATGAAGCCCTGCTGCAGCCCGGTGAAGATCAGCTCCGGCTTCTGGCCATGCGCGACCAGGAGCCCGTAGATCGGCGCGGCGAGGAAGTTGAAGATGCGGCCCGCGGCCGCGTAGGCGATGATCATCATCACCACGAAGGCCATGAGGCTGTTGATCAGCCGCGCGCGCAGCTCGATCAGATGCTCCATCAACGGCGCGGTGGTGTCGTCGATATCCTTGTCGGTCGCCTTGCTCATCGGCCGGTGCTCACGCGGTGGGGTTTCGCCCCGCCTCCTCGGTCGGCGGCGCCGGCGGCTCGGCCGGAGTGGCTTCGGCCGAAACGGGGGCCGGAGCGGAGGCCGGCGCCGGGGAGGCGGCCTTCGGCGGGCTCGGCTCCGGCAACTGGGTCATCGACTGGGCGAACTTGCGGGCCGAGCCGGTGGCGGCGTTCAGGTTGCGGTCGATCGCCTGAAAGCCCTTGCTCACCTCGCTCATGCCGGCCTCGTTCGCCGCCTGCTCCATCGACCGCTGGAAGTCCCGGGCCATGGCGCGCGCCTTGCCGGTGAAGTTGCCGACCGTCCGGAACAGGGCGGGCAGGTCCTTCGGTCCGACGACGATCAGCGCGACGACGCCGATCAGGAACATCTCGCCCCAGCCGATGTCAAACATGGCGGATCAGACTTTGTCCTTCTCGGGGGTGATGTCGCGCGCGGCCTCGGCGGCGGCCGCCTTGTTCGCGTTCTCGATCTCGTCGTTGCCTTCCTTCAGGCCGCGCTTGAAGCTGGTGATGCCCTTGCCCACCTCGCCCATGAGACCGGACACCTTGCCCCGGCCGAACAGCACGAGGACCACGACGGCGATCAGGAGCAGGCCGGCCGGGCCGATGTTGCTCAGCATGAATGTTCTCCATCCTCTCAGGCTTCGGGCGCGGATGGTCGGTTCCCGCGCGCGCCCGAAAACGAGCCACACATATGCCCCTTGCGCGGGGCAATCAAACCCGAAACGACCGCGCGCCGCGCACTAAGCGGTGAAAGGCGCCTCGGCGCGCGCCTCGGGCCTGGGAAACTCGGCTCGGGGAAAGACGAAGCAGCGGTCCCGCCGCAGGGACAGCCAGAGCGGCGTTCCGGCCTTCGGCAGGAACACCCCCGGCACCGTCGCCTTCAGCAGCGAGCCGTCATGCTCCATGACAAGCTCGACGATGCTCTGGTTCCCCATGAAGCGGGCGCGCGCGACCTTGCCGAGCGCCGCGACGCCATCCCGGCGCGACGGCGCGGGACCGGTGCCGGCGCGGTCGAAATCCATCTTCAGATGCTGCGGCCGGATGACGATCTCGACATCCGTCCCGGCGGGAAGGCCCGGCGCGGGGAAGGGGCCGAAGGGCGTGTCGGCGGCCGCGTCCCCGACCACGCCCGGGATCACGTTCACGTCCGAGAAGAACATCGCCGTCTCGCGATCCGCCGGATTGGTATAGATCGCATAGGGCGCGCCGCGCTGGATGACGCGCCCGCCGCGCATCAGCGCGATCTGGTCGGCCATGCGCATCGCCTCCTCGGGATCGTGGGTGACGAGCAGCACCGCCGTCCCCTCCTCCTTCAGGATCTCGAGCGTCTGGTCGCGGATGCCGTCGCGCAGGCGGTTGTCGAGGCCGGAGAAGGGCTCGTCCATCAGCAGGATGCGGGGCCTCGGCGCGAGCGCGCGGGCGAGCGCCACCCGCTGTTGCTCGCCACCCGACAGCTGGTCCGGGTATCGCCGGGCGTGCCGGTCGAGGCCGACGCGGCCGAGCAGCGCCGCCACCCGCTCCGCCCTGGCCGCCGCCGGGCCGGTCAGGCCGAAGGCGACGTTCTCCTCGACCCGCAGATGCGGAAAGAGCGCGAAATCCTGGAACATGAGCCCGATCGCCCGCGCCTCCGGCGGCAGGTGCGCGGTCGGCCCCGACACCTCCACCCCGTCGATCCGCACGCGCCCGCCGCTCTGCCGCTCGACCCCGGCGGCGATCCGCAGCAGCGTCGATTTCCCGCAGCCCGAGGGGCCGAGCAGGCAGGTGATCTCGCCCCGTTCAAGCTCCAGCGAGACACCATCGAGCACCGGCGTGCCGTCGTAATGATGCGTGACATTGTCGAGCATCAGCCGGATCGCCGGCTCGTTCGGTCGGAGATCGCTCAACGGGGCCTCATTTCCGATCAAAACCATCGGGTTTAACCGGATACCAGCCGCCCCCGCCGCGGGCAAGGCCGTCAGATCGTGCTGTTGAGCGCGCCGCCGTCGATGACGATGTTCTGGCCGACGATGAACCCGGCATGGACCGAGCAGAGAAAGGCGCAGGCCGCGCCGAATTCCGCCAACGTGCCATAGCGGCCCGCCGGGATGCCGGCCGCCCGGCGGGCGCGCGCCTCCGCGATCGAGATGCCCTCGCGCGCCGCCACCGGGGCGTCGAGCGCCTCGGCCCGGTCGGTGGCATGGATGCCGGGCAGCAGGTTGTTGATCGTGACCCCGGCCGCGGCGACCTGCCGGCTGGTGCCCGCGACGAAGCCGGTCAGCCCGCCGCGCGCGGCGTTGGAGAGGCCGAGCGCCGGAATCGGCGCCTTCACCGCCGCCGAGGTGATATTGACCACCCGGCCCCAGCCGCGCGCCATCATCGCCGGCAAGGTGGCCTGCATCAGCGCGATCGGCGTCAGCATGTTGGCGTCGAGCGCCCTGATGAAATCCTCGCGGCTCCAGTCGGACCAGAGGCCGGGCGGCGGGCCGCCTGCGTTGGTGACGAGAATGTCCGGCGCCGGCCCGGCGGCGAGCACCGCGGCGCGCCCCTCGGCCGTGGTGATGTCCGCCGCCACCGCCGTCACCGCGACGCCATGCGCGGCGCGGATCGCGGCCGCCGTCGCCTCCAGCGCCTCGGCGCCCCGGGCATTGATGACGAGATCGGCGCCCGCCGCCGCCAGCGCCTCGGCGCAGCCGCGGCCGAGCCCCTTCGACGCCGCGCAGACCAGCGCCCTCCGCCCCCGGATCCCGAGATCCATCCCGTCTCTCCTACTCCAGCGCCGCGACCAGCGGCTCCCACTGCGCGCGCAGCGGCTGGTACGCCCGCTGCGGCCGGTCGAACACCGCGAGGCCCTGATCCGCGAGATCGGCATAGGCCGCGCGATCGGCGATCCAGACCAGCGGCTGTTGCCCCAGCGACTCGAAGAACGCGCCAAGCCGCTCGACCGCGCGCCCCTGCGCCCGCACCCGGTTCGCGACGAGATGCACCGGCACCTTGCCCTTGCGCACCCGCTTGATGTCCTCGATCTCCTTCAGGAAGCGCCGCGTGCTGTCCGCGTCGAAGGCGGAGGGCAGCACGGGCGTGATGACCGCCTCCGCCTCGGCGATCAGTCCCTCGGCCCGCGAGCCGCCGAGCGCGCCCGGCGCGTCGATCACCAGCCAGTCGAGCTTCTTCGGCGCCTCGCCCACGTCGTCGGGCTTCGTCCAGTCGATCGCCTTGATCGGCGCGGCACCCTCCGGCCGGTGCCTCAGCCAGCGCAGCGCCGATTTTTGCCGGTCGGCGTCGGCGAGCCCCACCGCCCGCCCCCGCGCGGCCAGCGCGGCGGCGAGCGTGATCGCGACCATCGTCTTGCCGCAGCCGCCCTTGCGATTCGCCACCAGCACCGTCTTCATGCCCGTCCCTCCCCGAACGCGCGCCAGACTAGGAGCATCCGGCATCGGCGCAACCACGAATCCCGCCGGGTGGGCGACGGGCTTTTCCCCCGGCCGCCGCTCGGCTATAGGCGGCGCATGTCCGACCGTCCCAGCAACGCCCCGACCCTGCCGCCCGAGATCGCGCGGCGCCGGACCTTTGCGATCATCTCGCATCCCGACGCCGGCAAGACCACGCTGACCGAGAAGTTCCTGCTCTACGGCGGCGCCATCCAGATGGCCGGACAGGTCCGCGCCAAGGGCGAGGCCCGGCGCACCCGCTCGGACTTCATGAAGATGGAACAGGACCGCGGCATCTCTGTTTCCGCCTCCGCCATGTCGTTTCCGTTCCGGGACTGGTGGTTCAACCTCGTGGACACGCCCGGCCATTCGGACTTTTCCGAGGACACCTATCGCACGCTGACCGCCGTCGACGCCGCGATCATGGTGATCGACGGGGCCAAGGGCGTGGAAAGCCAGACGCGCAAGCTGTTCGAGGTCTGCCGCCTGCGGGATCTGCCGATCCTCACCTTCTGCAACAAGATGGATCGCGAGGCGCGCGACACTTTCGAGATCATCGACGAGATCCAGCAGGAGCTGCAACTCGACGTCTGCCCGGCGAGCTGGCCGATCGGACAGGGCCGGGAGTTCCTCGGCTGCTACGACATGCTCCACGACCGGCTCGAGCTCATGGACCGCGCCGACCGCAACAAGCGGGCGGAAAGCGTCAAGATGCAGGGGCTCGACGATCCGGCGATGGCCGACCACATCCCCGCCGACCTGCTCGCCACGCTGCGCGAGGAGGTGGCGATGGCGCGCGAATTGCTGCCCTCGTTCGATCACCAGGCGATGCTCGACGGCAATCTCTCGCCGATCTGGTTCGGCTCGGCGATCAATTCCTTCGGCGTGCAGGAGCTGATGGCGGGCATCGGCGCCTATGGTCCCCCGCCCCAGGTCCGTCCGGCCGAAAGCCGCGGCGTCGGCCCGTGGGAAACCGCGGTGACCGGCTTCGTCTTCAAGGTGCAGGCCAACATGGACCCGAAGCACCGCGACCGCGTGGCCTTCGTCCGCCTCTGCTCAGGCCATTTCGAGCGCGGGATGAAGCTCCTGCATGTGCGGACCGGCAAGCCGATGGCGATCGCCAACCCGGTGATGTTCCTCGCCGCCGACCGCGAGATCGCCGAGGACGCCTGGGCGGGCGACATCATCGGCATTCCGAACCACGGACAGCTGCGCATCGGCGACGCGCTGACCGAGGGCGAGGCCCTGCGCTTCACCGGCATCCCCTCCTTCGCGCCGGAGCTGTTGCAGACCGTGCGACCCGGCGATCCGATGAAGGCGAAGCATCTGGAAAAGGCGCTGACCCAGTTCGCCGAGGAAGGCGCCTCCAAGGTGTTCAAGCCGGCGGTCGGCTCCGGCTGGATCGTGGGGGTGGTCGGACCCTTGCAGTTCGACGTGCTGGCGAGCCGGATCGAGCTCGAATACGGCCTGCCGGTGCGGTTCGAGCCGACGCAGTTCAGCTCCGCCCGCTGGGTCTCGGGGCCCCGCGACAAGATCGAGGCCTTCGTCAAGGCGAACAAGGGCCACATGGCCGAGGATCACGACGGCGACCCGGTCTATATGACCCGCCTGCAATGGGACATCGACCGGGTCGTCCGCGACTATCCCGACATCCGCCTGACCGCGACCAAGGACATGATGGTCTGATACCGAGCCGGCCGGATCGCGCCGGTCAGCCGTTCCGGTCGGGAATGTTCAGCGCGGCTTGCGAGGCGGGGCGGGCGAGCGCGCGGTCGTACCAGGCGGCGAGATTGCCGAAATCCTCCACTCCGACCATTTCGCGCGCCTCGTAGAAGTCGAGCCCGCGGATCCAGGGCCATAGGGCCATGTCGGCGATGGTGTAGTCGTCGCCCATGATCCAGTCGCGCCCGGCGAGCCGCCCGTCAAGAACGCCGAGCAGACGGCGCGACTCGGTGACATAGCGCTCGCGCGGGCGCGGATCCTCGATCTCGCGGCCGGCGAACTTCACGAAGAAGCCCACCTGTCCGAACATCGGACCGACCCCGCCCATCTGGAACATCAGCCACTGGATGGTCTCGTAGCGCGCCGCGCCCTCCGGCAGGAACTCGCCGGTCTTGTCGGCGAGATAGATCAGGATGGCGCCCGACTCGAAGAGGCCGAGCGGGCGACCGCCCGGGCCGTCCGGGTCGATGATCGCCGGGATCTTGTTGTTCGGATTCAGCGACAGGAACTCCGGACTGGTCTGCGACCCGTCGAGGCGCACCAGATGCGGCTCGTAGGACAGGCCGGTCTCCTCGAGCATGGCGGAGACCTTGATGCCGTTCGGCGTCGGGAAGGAATAGAGCTGCAGGCGATCGCGGTGCCGCGCCGGCCAGCGCGCCGTGATCGGATGGTCCGGCGCCGCGGTTTCGGTGGTCATGGGCGATCTCCCTGTTTTTCGCGCCGCGAAACCTATGGCGCCGCCGGGGGAAAGCAAGGCGCTTCGGCCTTTGCATGCGCCCCGGACGCGGTCCGCTTGCGGGCCGCGGGGCTGGCGGATATATCGGCGCGGAAAGGCGGCGACCTCGCCGGATCCTGTCGAGGAGCCTTGGCCATGGACCTGATCGACCGCAAGATCATCGCAGCGCTGCAACGCGACGCGACGCTGTCCATCGCACAGGTCGCCGACATGGTCGGCCTGTCGCAGACCCCATGCTGGAAGCGGATTCAGAAGCTCGACCAGTCGGGCGTGATCAAGAGCCGCGTCGCGATCATCGATCCCCGCGCCATCGGCCTCGGCCTGACCGTCTTCGTCTCGATCACCACCGACGACCATTCGCCCGAATGGCGCGAGCGCTTCGCCGCGACCGTCGGCGGGATGGCCGAGGTTCTGGACCTGTACCGCATGGCCGGCGAGGTCGACTACATGATGCGGGTGGTGGTGGCCGACATGGCGACCTACGACACCTTCTACAAGCGGCTGACGACCGCGATCCCGCTGAAAACCGTGACCTCGCGCTTTGCCATGGAGGCGGTGAAGTCGACCACCGCCTATCCGATCAATCTCGGCCCGGCCTGATAGCGCGCGTTACCCGGCCCTCGGATCCCGGTGGATGGGATCGACCCAATAGACCTCCTCCGGCGCCTCGACCGGGTCGATGTCGGTGATATTCACCACCACCGCCTCGTTGTCGGAGCGCACGAGCACGCATTCCAGCACCTGGGTCGGATCGGCGTTGATTTCCTGGTGCGGCACGTAGGGCGGCACGAAGATGAAATCGCCGGGATTGGCCTCGGCGCAGAATTCCAGCCGATCGCCCCAGCGCATCCGCGCCCGGCCGCGCAGCACGAAGATGACGCTTTCCAGCGCGCCGTGGTGATGCACGCCGGTGCGGGCGTTCGGGTCGATGGCCACCGTGCCGGCCCAGATCTTTTGCGCGCCGACGCGGGCGTGGTTGATCGCCGCCTGCCGGAACATTCCCGGCGTCTGGGCGGTGTTGGGATCGAGCTGGTCGCCCCGGATGACCCGCACGCCATCATGCTTCCAGCGTGGTTCGTCGGGGGGATTGGACTCGGGGGGATGATCGTGCGGCATGCCGTTGCTCCCTTTCCTGACGTCCCGTAGTAGCCGGGCCGGGGCACGGGAATCCAGCCGGCACGGCGCGCCCGTCGAAATGGACACGGGTTTCGGGGGCTGTTAGCCTGAGGCCAGCTTGGCGGAAACCAGATCATGAGCGAGCAATCCCCCGACACGGCGGCCGAGCCGTGCGAACCCGCGACCGACTCCCCGCCGGAGCCGCCGCACTCCGCCCGCGCGGAGCGGGGCGAGCAGAAATACGCGCAAGTCCTCGCCGGCGCGCGCGACGTGTTCCTGTCGAGCGGCTTCGAGGGGGCGAGCGTCGATGATATCGCGCGCGCCGCCGGCATTTCCAAGGCGACGCTCTACCGCCATTTCCTCGACAAGGCCGCGCTGTTCTGCGCGGTCGTCACGCAGGAATGCAAGCGAGAGGCCGAGCACCAGCCCGAGGTCTGTCTGGCCGCGCCGATCGGCGAGCTCTTGTTGTGGGTCGCGCGGGAGGTCCTCGATTTCAACCTGTCGGCCTTCGGCCAGAGCATCTATCGGATCGCAGTGGCGGAATCCGAGCGGTTCCCGCATATCGGCGACTCGTTCTACCAGTCGCGCTTTGTCCGGAACCAGCGCCGCCTCGCCCCCGCGCTGGCCGCGGCGGCGGCGCGGGGGGAACTGGCCGCCGGGATCGACGCGGACTACGCGGCCACGGTGTTCTTCGCGATCTGCAACGCCGATCTCTTCCACCGTCGCCTCTTCGCCGTTGATCCCGACCCCACGGCCGAGGAACGCGAGGCGCAGGCGCGCCGGACCGTGGACACCTTCCTGCGCGCCTTCGGCCCGGCCGGATAGGCGTCAGTCTCGGACGGCGAACCGTTCGGCGACGTCCGACAGCCTGTCCGCCGGCAGGATCACCAGCATCCGCGGCGCATCGAAGCCGAGCCGCAGCGGGCCGCCGAGCGCGATGTTCGAAGTGCCGATCCGGCCGTCCGGCGCGAAGCGCAGGCCGCCGACCGGCCAGCGCGGCCCCTCGCCCAGCACACCGGCGACCGGGCCCATCGGGAATAGCGACACCCGCTCGCCCGCCGCCATTTCGAGCTCGAAGACCGGCGGGCAGAGAAAGCACAGATCCTCGCGCCCGATCAGCACCACCCGCCGGCCGGGATATTTCACCAGCGCGTTCATCGCCGCCAGATGGTGGTCGAGCCGGCCGCCGAGAAACCCGACCCCGAGGATCAGCGGCGCCTCGACCGAATAGAGGCACTTCTCCAGATCGGTGCTCATCTGTTCCGGCAGTTCGTGCAAGGCCACGCCGCGCGCCCGCAGCGCGGCGGGATCGCTGAGCGAATCCATGTCGCCGATCACCATGCGGAACTCGACATCCGGCGGCAGGGCGGCATCGCCGCCGCCATCGGCGCCGACCACCACGGGAGCGAGCGACAGCGCGGCGGCGAGACGCTCCGGCGGGACCGCGCCGCCGCCGACCAGAGTGACCGGACCCGAGGCGCGGAGCAGCGTTTCGGTCAATTCCAGTCGCGGATCACGACGGCCGAGACGCTGTTCTTCGGCGAGCCGTCGATCAGCTTGTCGGAATAGGTGAGATAGACCAGCGCGTTGCGCGTCTTGTCCTGGAACCGCACCACCTGGATGCGCTTGAACATGATGCTGGCGCGCTGGCTGAATACCTCCTCGCCATCCTCCAGTTCCTCGCGGATATGGATCGGGCCGGTCTGCTGGCAGTTGATCGAGGCGTCGGACGTATCCTCGGCCAGACCGAGGCTGCCCGAAATACCGCCGGTCCGGGCGCGGCTGACGAAGCAGCTGACGCCCTCGACCTTCGGGTCGTCGAAGGCCTCGATGACGATCCGATGGTTCGCGCCGAGGATCTTGAAGGCCGTGGTGACGCTGCCGATTTCCTCGGCGAACACCGTTCCCGCGATCAACGGCGCCAGAACCGCGATGCCCGCCAGATAGTATCTTCGTTTCATCTCGATCCTCCCGCCCCGCTCAACATAAGGCCGGGGCGGCGCCATGCAATCACCGCCACGCAGTCACCGACCGTCGCCCGGGGGCGGCGCGTCGGGGTCCGCCCGGCCGACGCCGAGGAATATCCATCGGAACGGCAGCGCCCAGAGCAGGCCGAGCCCGACATAGATCAGGAATTCCCAGAACAGTCCGGGCCGATCGAACAAAGCGACGAGCGCCACGGCGGCCAGGATATAGAGCGGCAGCCCGACGACCAGGATGACGAGCGACCAGCGCCGCCGCGCGCGATAGCTCAGCATCGCATCTCCTCAGGCGGCGAAAGGGTCGGTCACGAGGATGGTGTCGTCGCGCTCGGGGCTCGTCGACAACATCGCGACCGGGCAACGGATCAGCTCCTCCACCCGGCGCACGTATTTCACCGCCGCCGCCGGCAGATCGGCCCAGGAGCGCGCGCCCGCCGTCGTCTCGGACCAACCGGGCAGGGTCTCATAGATCGGCTTCACCCGCGCCTGCTGCGCCGCCGCCGTCGGCAGATACTCGATCCGCTTGCCGTCGAGCTCGTAGGCGACGCAGATCCGCAGGGTCTCGAAGCCGTCGAGCACGTCGAGCTTGGTCAGCGCGATGCCCTTCACCCCGCTCGTCACGCAGGTCTGGCGCACCAGCACCGCGTCGAACCACCCGCAGCGCCGCTTGCGGCCGGTGACGGTGCCGAACTCGTGCCCCCGCTCGCCCAGCCGCTGGCCGTCCGCGTCGTGAAGCTCGGCCGGGAACGGCCCCTCGCCGACGCGCGTGGTATTGGCCTTGACGATGCCGAGCACGAAATCGACCGCGCCCGGCCCCATGCCGGTGCCGGTCGCCGCCATCCCGGCCAGCGTGTTCGACGAGGTGACATAAGGATAGGTGCCGAAATCGATGTCGAGCAGCGCGCCTTGCGCGCCCTCGAACAGGATGCGCTTGCCCCGGCGCCGCTTCTGGTCGAGCACGCGCCAGACCGGCGCGGCATAGGCGAGCACCTCCGGCGCGACCGCGAGCAGCCGCGCCTTGAGATCCGCGCGGTCGATTGGCGTCGCCCCGAGGCCGGCGCGTAGGGCGTCGTGATGGGCGAGCAGCCGGTCGAGACGGGTTTCAAGCGTGGCCTCGTCGGCGAGGTCGGCGACGCGGATGGTACGCCGCCCGACCTTGTCCTCGTAGGCCGGGCCGATGCCGCGCCCCGTGGTGCCGATCTTCGCCGCCCCCGCCGCCTCCTCGCGAATGCGGTCGAGATCCTGATGCAGCGGCAGGATCAGCGGCGTGTTCTCGGCGATCATCAGCGTCTTCGGCGTGATCTCGACGCCGAGCTCGCGTAGCTTGCCGATCTCGGACAGCAGCGCCCAGGGATCGAGCACCACGCCGTTGCCGATGACGCTGAGCTTGCCCGGCCGCACGATGCCCGAGGGCAGCAGCGACAGCTTGTAGACCTGCCCGTCGATGACGAGCGTATGCCCCGCGTTGTGGCCGCCCTGAAAGCGGGCGATGACGTCGGCCCGCTCGCTGAGCCAGTCGACGATCTTGCCCTTGCCCTCGTCACCCCACTGGGCGCCGACCACCACGACATTGGCCATGCCAGAGTTCCCCTTTCCGGACGGAAGTCGAAGGGGTTATAGCGGCGGCGCCGGCCGACCGGAACCGCGAAACGCGCGAACAACGACGCGGGTCCCGCCTTGCACCGCCATGGCTGACCGTCGGGGACAGGCTTCGCGGCGCGGCGGAGGGTGGACGAGAACCCGCCGCGCGACACAATGGGTTCACGCGAACGACATGTTTCCGTCGTGCGACGCGGCTACCCGGCGGAGCGTGGCCCCATCGCGGGCGATCGCTCATTCTCAGCAAAGGACAAGCCCGATGACCCCAGTCTACCGAGCCCTGACCGCCGGCGCCGCGCTGACCGCGCTGTCGGCGCCGCTCGCCGCCGAGCCCTTCGGCCCGAAGGTGATCGCCCAGTCCGCCGATCCCTATTTCACCGCGGCGCAGGCCGACCTCGAGAAACAGCTCGGGCGCCAGGTCAATGTGCGCGAGGCGAAGAACGTGATCCTGTTCATCGGCGACGGCATGTCGACCGCGACCGTCACCGCCGCGCGCATCCGCGAGGGGCAGAAAGCCGGCAAGGACGGCGAAAGCAACCATCTGAAGTGGGAGGATCTGCTGCCGCATACCGCGCTCAGCAAGACCTACACCAACGACGCGCAGGTCGCCGACAGCGCGCCGACCGCCACGGCGATGGTCTCGGGCGTCAAGTCGAACAACGGCACGATCGGTGTCACCGAGGCGGTGAAGAACGACGTCTGCGCCAGCCAGAAGGGCCACGAGGTCACCACGATCTTCGAACTGGCCGAGACGGCGGGCTATGCGACCGGCATCGTCTCGACCGCCCGCATCACCCACGCCACGCCGGCCTCGACCTATGCCAAGACCGCGCAGCGCGACTGGGAGAACGACGCGCTGCTCTCCGACGAGGCGAAGGCGAACGGCTGCGCCGACGTCGCGGCGCAGCTCGTCGACTGGCAGGCCGGCAACGGGTTCGAGGTGATCCTCGGCGGCGGCCGCGCGAATTTCATGACCGAGACGCAGGCCGATCCCGAGGCCGCCGACAAGACCGGCGCGCGCAAGGATGGCCGCGACCTCGTCGCCGACTGGCAAAAGAAGTACAACGACGCGGCCTATGTCTGGAACGAAGAGGGCTTCGCCGCCGTCGATCCCGCGGTGACCGGCCATCTGATGGGTCTCTTCGAGCGCAGCCACATGCAGTACGAGGCCGACCGCGACACCACGCCGACGGGCGAGCCGTCGCTGGCCGAGATGACGACGAAGGCGATCGATATCCTGTCGAAGAACGACAACGGCTTCGTCCTGATGGTCGAGGCCGGGCGCATCGACCATGCCCACCACGCCGGCAACGCCTTTCGCGCGCTCGGCGATACGATCGCGCTCGACGCCGCGGTCGAGGCGGCCTACGCGGCGGTTGACCCGGAGGAGACGCTGATCATCGTCACCGCCGACCATGGCCATGTCTTCACCATGGCGGGTTATCCCAAGCGGAACAATCCGATCCTCGGCCTGACCGGCGAGGCCGCCGACGACGGCAAGCCCTATTCCACGCTCGGCTACATGAACGGTCCCGGCGCGGTGCAAGGCGAGCGGCCGGACCTCACCCATGTCGACATGGAGGACAAGGACCTGCTGCAGCAGGCGCTGGTGCCGCTGGAGAGCGAGACTCATGGCGGCGACGACGTGACGATCTATGCGCAAGGTCCCTGGTCGCACCTGTTCGACGGCGTGGTCGAGCAGAACCTGATCTACCACGTCATGGCGCATGCCACGCGCCTGCCGGAGAAGGCCGCGCTGAGCCAGATCTCGAACTGACGCATTGGCTGGCGGCCGGCTCGAAGGGGACCGGCCGCCCGCTCTCTACCGAAGGTCCGGCGGCGCGCGCCGGAACTTACCGCTCCGTGAATTTCAGCTCGATCCGGCGGTTCCGCGCCAGGGCCTCGGGGGTCGTTCCGGTGTCGATCGGCTGGAACTCGCCGAAGCCGGTGGCGGCGAGGCGGTCGGCGGGGATGCCCTGCGTCGCGATCATGTATTTCACGACCGACAGGGCGCGGGCCTGGCTCAGTTCCCAATTGTCGCGGAAGGCGCTGCCCGGGCTGAGCGGCGTGGCGTCGGTATGGCCGTCGACGCGCAACACCCAGTCGACCCCCGGCGGGATGTCGCCGGAGATTTCGCGGATCACCGAGGCGACCCGCGCGACCTGCGCCTGCCCGGCCGCGCCGAGCGTCGCCGAGCCGGGCGCGAACAGCACCTCCGACGGAAAGACGAACCGGTCGCCGACCACCTCGACCCCCTCGCGCGAACCGAGGATGTCGCGCATCCGGCCGAAGAACTCCGAGCGATAGCGCGAAAGGTCCTTCGCCTCCTCCTCCAGCCGCTTGCGCTCGCGTTCTTCCAGGGTCGCGCGGGCGCTCTGTTCGGCCGCCACCTTGGCGAGCGCGGCGTTGAGGTTCGAGCCCAGCGTCTCGATCTGGACCTGCGCCGAGAGATCCTCCGCCTTGGCCGCGTCGAGCAGCCCCTGCAAGGCGTTGAGCTGGGTCCGCAGCTCCGCCGTCTGCTGGTTCAGGAGGGCGACCTGCTTCTGCCCCTCCTGCGAGACCTGTTGCTCCTGTGACAAGAGCGCGCGGGCCTGTGCGAGCTCCGCCGCGCGCTTCTCGGCGTCGGTCAGCGCCGCGCCGCCGGCCGCCGTCGCCTGGTCCCGCGCCGCCTCGGCGGCGGCCAGCAGGGTCAGCGTCTCCTCCGCCTTCTTGCGCTGCTCCTCGAGATTGAGCGTCATCGAGGTGAGCTCGGCGCTCGAGTCCGCCAGCCGTTGGCGCAGCGCCTCGGCCGCCGCCGCTTCCGTCACCCGCGCCGCCTCGGCCGCCGAGAGCGCCGCCTCCTTGCCCGCGGCGTCGGATTTCAGCGAGGCGACCAGCGCCTCCATCGCTTCGCGCTTGGCCGCGTCGAGCCGGGCGGCCTCGGCGGCGGCGTCCACCTCGGTCCGCGCCCTGGCCAGCGCCAGATCCAGCGCCTGCTTCGCGTTCAGAGCCTCGGCGCGGCCCTGCTCCGCCGTCTCGGCCCGGCCGGTCAGCTCGGTATTCCGGGCAAGCAGGCTCGCGACCTGAGTCTCGAAATCGGCGATCCGCGCCTCGGCCGCCGCGCGCTCTCCGTTCAGGGTGGCGACCAGCGCCTCCTGCGTGTCGGCCCGCCGCCGCTCCAGCCCCAGCGCGTCGCCGAGCGTCGCCACCTGGGCCGAGAGATCGGCGAGTTCGGTCCTCTGGCCGGTGATCGTGTCGCGCAGCACGTATTGCAGGATCATGAAGATCGACAGCACGAAGAACAGGATCATCAGGAGCGCGCCCATGGCATCGACGAAGCCGGGCCAGATCGCGCCATGGAACCGCGAGGCGCGATGGGTGAGCGCCACGCTCAGATCCTCCCGCGGCCGAAGCCGCGCAGCGCGTCGGTCAGCGCGGCGAGCTCCTGGCGCATCTCGGTCACCATCTCCTGACGGCCGGCGGCGAGATCCTCGAGGATGCGCAGGACCTGGGTGTCGATGCTGCGCAGCCGGGACCGGGTCTCGGCGTCGAGCCGCCCCGCGTCCTCGTCGCGCGCGGCGAGCAGTTCCGCCACCCGCTCCTGCGCGAGGGCGATGCGCTCCATGACCGCGTGCTCGGCCGCCCGCGCCTCGGGCGAGGCGATGGCGGCGGCGAGCTCGGCGACCCGCGCGTCGGACTCGACCGCCCGGGCGGCGCCCTGCTCGATCAGCTGGCGCAATCCGTCGATCTGGGCGGCGGACTGTTCCAGCACGGCGAGCACATTGCCGGCGTTCAGCCCCTCGTCGCCCTCCATGCCCGGCAGGCCGATCTTGGTGATCGAGCTCAGCCATTCCTCGAGCTCGCGGTAGAAGCGGCCCTGGCCGTGGCTGGCGAAGAGATCGAGCAATCCGACCACCAGCGAGCCGGCGAGGCCGAGCAGCGACGAGGCGAAGGCGGTGCCCATGCCGCCGAGCTGGCCTTCAAGGCCGCCCATCAGGCTGTCGAACACGGTGACCGCGCTCTGCCCCTCCTTGGGGGCGAGGCTGCGGATGGTCTCGACCACCGCCGGCACCACGGTGGCGAGGCCATAGAAGGTACCCAGAAGGCCGAGGAAGATCAGGAGGTTGATGAGATAGCGCGTCAGATCGCGCTGTTCGTCCAGCCGGGTGGCGACGGAATCGAGGATCGAGCGCGTCGAGGTGGCATTGAGCGACCGCCGCGCCCGCCGCTCGCGGAGCAGCGCGGCGAGCGGCGCGAGCAGGCCGGGCGGATCGGTGAATTCATGCCCCGGCCGGTCGAGCGCGAAACCCTCGATCCAGCTGACCGAGGAAATCAGCGTCGTCACCTGCCAGAAACAGGCGGCGACCCCGACGAGAAACACGAAGGCGATGAAACCATTGAGCCAGGGCGAGGCGAGAAACACCGGCATCACCTGCCGGTAAAGCAGGACGCCAAGACCCGCGGCAAGTCCCAGCGCCACCAGCATCATCACGATCTGCCGCACGGGCTGCGAGAACTGCGGCTCGGCCTTGGCTTCCATCCGGGGACTGAGCGCCATATTCGCCTTTCTGTTCCCTGCCCGCGCCGGACCTTACTGCGCCGAACGGCACTTTCCAACCGGCTTGTGTCGCAGCGAAATCCGGCGCTACCCTTCGCGGGGCGCTCCCGCCGCGCCGCTGGTCAAGGAACACCGCATGGAAGCCTTCGGCGCGCCGGCCCTCGCCATCCTGATCTTCGCCGTCATCCTGATCTGGACGATGGTCAAGTCCGTGCCGCAGGGCGAGAACTGGACCGTCGAGCGCTTCGGCCGCTATACGCGCACGCTCTCGCCCGGGCTCCGGTTCCTGATCCCGCTGATGGATCGCATCGGGGCCAAGATCAACATGATGGAGACGGTGCTCGACGTCGAGCAGCAGGAGGTCATCACCCGCGACAATGCCATGGTGGTGGCGGACGCGGTCGCCTTCTATCAGGTGATCGACGCCTCGCGCGCCGCCTACGAGGTGAAAAACCTCGAACTCGCGCTGAAGAACATCAGCCAGACCAACATCCGCTCGGTGCTGGGCTCGATGGATCTCGACGAGGCTTTGTCGAACCGCGACCAGATCAATTTGCGGCTGTTGTCGGTGATCGACCATGCCTCGACGCCCTGGGGCGTGAAGGTGACGCGCGTCGAGATCAAGGACCTGGCGCCGCCGCCCGACATTTCCGAGGCCATGGCGCGGCAGATGAAGGCCGAGCGGCTGAAGCGGGCCGAGATCCTGACCGCCGAGGGGCAGAAGCAATCGGCGATCCTGAAGGCCGAGGGCGAGCGCGAGGCGCAGATCCGCGAGGCCGAGGGTCGGCGCGAGGCGGCGTTCCTCGACGCCGAGGCGCGGGAGCGCTCGGCCGAGGCCGAGGCGAAGGCGACCGCCATGGTCTCGGAGGCGATCGCCAAGGGCGACATCCAGGCGGTGAATTACTTCGTCGCGCAGAAATACACCGAGGCCCTGCGCGACCTCGCGGCGAGCCCGAATTCCAAGACGATCATGGTGCCGGTGGAGGCGGCGAGCCTGATCGGCTCGATCGCCGGCATCGGCGAGATCGCCAAGGCGGTCCGCCCGCGCGAGGGCGGCTGATGGACCTGCTGCAAGGCATCTCGCCCTGGTGGTGGGTGGCGCTCGCCATCCTGCTCGCCGCCGCCGAGATGGTAACGGTGACGACGGTGTTGATCTCCGCCGCGACCGCCGCCCTCGTCACCGCGCTCTGGCTGTGGCTGGTGCCGCATCTGTCAGGCGCGGGACAGATCGCGGTCTTCGGCCTCTTCGCCATCGCCTTCACCTTCGCCGGCCGGGCGGTGGTCGGACGGTTCGGCGTCGGTGGCGAGCCCGACAAGCTCAACCGCCGCGCCGCGGCGCTGATCGGCCGCGAGGCGACGGTCATCGACTTCCTCTATCAGGAGGGACAGGTGACGATCGACGGCATGCCCTGGCCCGCCCGCCTGCGCGACGAGAGCGGCCCGGCCCCCGAGCCCGGCAACCGGGTCCGCGTCGTCGGCACCGATGGGATCGTCGTCTGGGTCGCGGCGCTCGACGGAACGACACCCGACGGAACGGCCTCGGGCGGAGCGGCGCCGGGCGGGGCGGCGTCGGAAGGGGCGGCCTAGACCGCGTGGCCGGGACGCCGAACAGCGCGGTGGAGCGGGTCCGGGCCCTGCCGATCTGGTCCGGGCCGGTGACGCCGACGCGTCTCGAAGGCGGGATCACCAACACCAATTATCTGGTCGAGGACGCCGGGCGGAAGCTTGTCGTCCGCGTCGGCGCGGATATTCCCGAGCATCAGGTGATGCGCTTCAACGAGCTCGCCGCCAGCCGGGCGGCGCACGCGGCCGGCGTCTCGCCGCGGGTGGTCCATGCCGAGGCGGGCGCGATGGTCCTCGAATTCATCGAAGGGCGCGTCCTCACCCCGGCGGAGGTGCGCGATCCCGCCCGCCTGCCCCGGATCCTCGATCTCGTCGCCCGCGCGCATCGCGACATCCCGCGGCATCTGCGGGGACCGGTGCTCGCTTTCTGGGTGTTCCACGTGATCCGCGACTACGCCGCCCGGCTCGCCGCCGAAGGCTCGCGCCACGCCGGGGCCCTGCCGGACCTGCTGACGGCGGCCGAGCGGCTGGAGGCGGCGGTCGGGCCGATCGACCTCGTCTTCGGCCATAACGACCTGCTGGCGGCGAACCTGATCGACGATGGCGCGCGGCTCTGGCTGATCGACTGGGACTATGCCGGCTTCAACAGCCCGCTCTTCGATCTCGGCGGCCTCGCCTCGATGAACGGGCTCGACGCCGGCGCGGAGGCCTGGATGCTGGAGACCTATTTCCAGCGCCCGCTCGACGATGGGCTGCTCCACCGCTTTCGCGCGATGAAAGGCGCGGCGCTGTTGCGCGAAACCCTGTGGAGCATGGTTTCCGAGTCGCATTCGTCGCTCGATTTCGACTTCGCCGCCTATACCGCTACCAACTTTTCCAGATTTCGCGCCGCGTTCGCCGAGCTTGAAAACGATTGAGCGCGGCGAAAGCCGGAAATCCCAGAACATTGGCCCCCGCCGTTCGCACGAGACGGCGAAGCGCGCTTGACTTGACGGAAGCGTGAACCTTACGCTCCGCGATCGAAGGCGCCGGGGATCCGCAGGGCCTCGCTCTCCCCACGATCATCACGACGCCAACAATAATGAAGGATCGCCGGCCAATCGGCGGCCCTCGACGGAGGAGATCTGGATGCGATTCGAACCCTTCGCGCGCATGCGCGGCGTGACGGCGCTTGGCGCGGTCTTCGCGACGCTGATGGCCAGCTCGGCCGGGGCGGTCAATGTCAATTTCGTATCCGGCTCGACCGGAAACGACCTCGCGATCTTCAAGGAGCTGTTCAAGCCCTGGGAGGCGGAAACCGGCAACACGGTCACGATCGTGCCGATGCCTTCCTCGACCACCGACCAGTTCGCGCAATATCGCCTGTGGCTCGCGGCCGGCAACACGGACGTCGATGTCTATATGGTGGACGTGATCTGGGCGCCGCAGCTCGCCGATCATTTCCTGCCGCTGAACGACGCGGCGGCCGATATCGTCAAGGATCATTTCCCCTCGATCATCGAGTCGCAGACCGTCGATGGCAAGCTCGTCGCCCTGCCGCTCTTCACCGACGCGCCGGCGCTCTATTACCGCAAGGACCTGCTCGAAAAGCATGGCGAGAAGGTGCCGGCCACCTGGGAGGAACTGACCGCGACCGCCAAGAAGGTGCAGGACGCGGAGCGGGCCGAGGGCAAGGCCGACATGTGGGGCTTCGTCTGGCAGGGCAACGCCTACGAGGGGCTGACCTGCAACGCGCTCGAATGGATCAAGTCGAACGGCGGCGGCCAGATCGTCGAGCCGGACGGCACGATCTCGGTCAATAACGAGAACGCGGCGAAGGCGATCGAACTCGCCGCCTCCTGGGTCAATACCATCTCGCCCGGCGGCGTGCTCGCCTATACCGAGGAAGAGGCGCGCGGCGTCTGGCAGACCGGCAACGCCGTCTTCATGCGGAACTGGCCCTATGCCTTCTCGCTCGGCAACGGCGCGGACAGCGCGATCGCCGGCAAGTTCGACGTGGCCCCCCTGCCCTCCGGCGGCGGTGACAACAAGTCGGCGGCGACGCTCGGCGGCTGGAACGTCGCGGTTTCGCGCTATTCGCCGAACCCGGACGCGGCGACGGCGCTGGTCAAATACATGGCCTCGCCCGCGTTCCAGAAGCAGAACGCCATCCTCGGCTCCAAGCTGCCGACCATCATCTCGCTCTATGACGACGCGGACATCGCGGCGGCGCAGCCGATCATCCCGCGCTGGAAGGACATCTTCCTCAACGCGGTGCCCCGCCCCTCCGCCCCGACCAAGGTGAACTACAACGAGGTCTCCTCGAAATTCTGGTCGTCGGTGCACGAGGTCCTGTCGGGCAGCGCCACGGCGCCGGACAATCTCGAGATCCTCGAGGTCGATCTCGACGAGATGAAGGGCGGCGGCTGGTAAATCGCGGCCACGACCGACCCGCTTAGGCCGGTCCAACTCTCCCCGAAGGCCCGCGCGCGGGCCTCCGGCATCGTCGACAAGAACGGGGAGCTTCGCCATGAGTACCACGACGCTGGACGGGCCGCCGCCGAGAAAGGCCACACCCGCGGGCCAGTCCGGCCGACGATCGGAGCTCCAGGCCCAGCGCGTGCGGGCTGCCATGCTCTTCCTGCTGCCGATGATCGTCGCGCTGTTCTGCGTCGCCGCCTGGCCCCTGCTGCGCACCATCTATTTCAGCTTCACCGACACGACGCTGAACAATCTCGCCGGCGGCAAGTGGATCGGATTCGACAATTACCTCAATGTCCGCACGCTGTCCTCCGGCAAGACGATCTATCGCGGCACGCTGGTCGATCCGGCCTGGTGGAACGCGGTCTGGAACACCTTCCGTTTCGCCCTGGTCTCGGTGTCGATCGAGACGGTGCTCGGCCTCCTGGTCGCGCTGGTACTGAACGCGGAGTTCAAGGGCCGGGCGCTGGTCCGCGCCGCGATCCTGATCCCCTGGGCGATCCCGACCATCGTCTCGGCCAAGATGTGGGGCTGGATGCTCAACGACCAGTTCGGGATCATCAACGACATGCTGATGAGCCTCGGCCTCATCGACCACAAGATCGCCTGGACCGCCAATGTCGAGACGGCGATGTTCGCGGTGCTGATCGTCGATATCTGGAAGACGACGCCCTTCATGGCGCTGCTCTGCCTCGCCGGGCTGCAGATGATCCCGCGCGACATGTACGAGGCGGCGAAGATCGACGGCATCCATCCGATCAAGGTGTTCTTCAAGATCACCCTGCCCCTGGTGAAGCCGGCGCTGATGGTGGCGGTGATCTTCCGCCTGCTCGACGCCTTGCGCATCTTCGACCTGATCTACGTCCTGACGCCCAATTCCTCGGCCACCAAGACGATGTCGGTGATCAGCCGCGAGAACCTGATCGATTTCGACAAGTTCGCCTATGGCTCGGCGCAGTCGACGCTGCTCTTCCTCATCATCGCCTTGTCGGTGGTGCTCTATATCTGGCTCGGCCGGGTCGATCTCGGGGGAAAGGCCAACCAATGAACGCGATCAAGACAACGAGCTTCTATTTCGCGGTCGTGGTGATCGTGGTCATCGCGGTGTTTCCCTTCTATTACGCGATCATCACCAGCTTCAAGACCGGCACCGCTCTGTTTCAGGTCAGCTACTGGCCGACCGAGTTCAACTGGTCGAACTATGTCGCGGTGATGCAGCAGGGGGAATTCCCGCGCAACATCCTGAACTCGGTCTTCGTCGCGACGATGACCGTGCTTTTCGCGCTGCTCGTCGGCGTCACCGCCTCCTATGCGCTGGCCCGCGTGCGCTTTCGCGGGCGGACGCTGCTGCTCCTGACCATCCTCGGCGTGTCGATGTTCCCGCAGATCGCGGTGCTCGCCGGGCTGTTCGAACTGATCCGCTTCGTCGGCATCTTCAATACGCCCTGGGCGTTAATTCTAAGCTACACGATCTTCACCCTGCCCTTCACCGTCTGGGTGCTGACCACCTTCATGCGCGACCTGCCGATCGAGATCGAGGAGGCGGCGATCGTCGATGGCGCGACGCCCTGGGTCATCATCACCAAGGTGTTCCTGCCGCTGATGTGGCCGGCGCTCGTCACCACCGGCCTGCTCGCCTTCATCGGGGCCTGGAACGAGTTCCTGTTCGCCCTGACCTTCACCTCGTCGAACACGACGCGGACCGTTCCGGTGGCGATCGCGCTGCTCTCCGGCGCCAGCCAGTATGAAACGCCCTGGGGCCTGATCATGGCCGCCTCGGTGATCGTCACCCTGCCGCTCATCGTCCTCGTCCTCATCTTTCAGCGCAAGATCGTCGCGGGCCTCACGGCCGGCGGGGTCAAGGGCTAACCCGGGAGTCCAACGACATGGCCGAAATCAAACTGAGGGACGTCCGCAAGTCCTATGGCGCCGTCGATGTGATCAAGGGCGTCGATCTCGAAATAAAGAGCGGCGAATTCATGGTCTTCGTCGGCCCGTCCGGCTGCGGCAAGTCGACGTTGCTGCGCCTGATCTCGGGGCTGGAGGACATCACCAGCGGCGATCTGATCTTCGACGGGCAGCGGGTCAATGACCTCGTCCCGTCGAAACGGGGAATTGCCATGGTTTTTCAAAGCTATGCGCTCTATCCGCACATGAAGGTCTATGACAACATGGCCTTCGGGCTGAAGCTCGCCAACCAGGGCGCGGACGAGATCCGGACGCGTGTCGAGAAGGCGGCGAAGCTGTTGCAGATCGACCATCTGCTCGACCGGCTGCCAAAGCAGCTCTCGGGCGGCCAACGCCAGCGGGTGGCGATCGGCCGGGCGATCGTGCGCAACCCCCGGGTCTTCCTGTTCGACGAGCCGCTGTCGAACCTCGACGCGGCTTTGCGCGTCGCGACCCGGCTGGAAATCGCCAAGCTGCATCACAGCATGCAGAACGTGACGATGATCTATGTCACCCACGACCAGGTAGAGGCGATGACGCTGGCCGACCGGATCTGCGTTTTGCGCGACGGTCTGGTGATGCAGGTCGGCACGCCAACCGAACTCTACGAGCGGCCAAACTCGATGTTCGTCGCCGGCTTCATCGGCAGCCCGAAGATGAACTTCGTCAATGGCGCGATCGCGAAGTCGTTCAACTGCCAGACCCTGGGCATCCGGTCCGAGCATATCGTCGTCGACAATGCCAATCCGGTCTGGTCCGGCGAGGTGGTCCATGCCGAAAACCTCGGCTCGGACAACTATCTCTTCGTCGAGATCGGGGCCGAGGAGCCGGTGCTGGTCCGCCAGGAAGGCAAGACCGCCATCCCCTACGGCGCCCGCATCGGCATTCGGCCGCTGGAGGAGAACCTGCATCGGTTCGACGAAAAAGGCCGCCCGATGCACTGACCGGAGTCGGAGGAATCCCAAGGGTTAACGGCGATTCCTTCGATGCACATACCCTGCGCATAACATGCACAAACCATGCGGCAATGGCGCGCGGTGGGCCGAAAGGTTAACGCGCGGCGGTGGTGGATCGGGGCCGCCGACGAAGGGCGCCGCCGCTCTCGTTCTTGACGGATTTGGCCGTCGACAAATCCGTCCGCGCCCGCCTGCCCCCGGCGGGCGCGTCTGCGACGCACCCACCCAGGCGGACGGATTGGCGCCGTCAGCCCAAGAGGCACCCGCCTTGCCCTGCGCGCTCGCGCGCTCCGGGCAACCGGCCCGGCCGACGCGTGCGTCGGCTTGTCGGGCCGGGAACTCGCGGGCCTGACGGCCCGCTTCGATCGAACGGAGAAGGATTCCGGTCGATGGGAGGCGGACCGGGTGCTGGCACAGCCTCAGGATACGGCGACGGCGGGTGTTGCGTCGGCGACGGACGCTTCGCCGATCGCTTCGAAGAGGGCGAAGCCGTTGGGGTGGAGTTTCAGGGTGTCGCCGGTGCGCTCAGTGTTTTCGGAGATGGCGAGGGCGCCGGCGCCGGTGAGGGTGACTTCGTGCGTCTCGGGGGAGAGGTTGAAGACGCAGAGCACCGTGCCGCCGCGCGTGAAGGCGAGGACGGGCTCCGAGACGTCGAAGAAGACCGTCCGCCCGGCGCGGAGTTCCTCGGTGTCGCGGCGGAGCCTCAGCATGGCGCGGTAGAAGGCGAGCACCGACCCAGGATCCTCGGCCTGCCCCGCGGCGTGGCGGGCGGCCTGCGCCTCCTTGATCGGCAGCCACGGCCGACCGGTCGAGAAGCCGGACGACGCGTTCCCGTTGTCCCAGACCATCGGCGTCCGGCACCCGTCGCGACCGACCGGCGCCGGCCAGAAATTGATGCCCTGCGGGTCGGTCAGCTCGAACAGCTCGAGCTCGGTCTCGGTCTGGCCGAGCTCCTCGCCCTGGTAGAGGCAGATCGAGCCCTCGAACGACAGGAGCAGGGCGCAGGAGAGCTTCGCCAGCGCGTCCTGGCCGGCGCCGTGCTTGGCCCAGCGCGACACATGCCGCCGCACGTCATGATTGGAGAAGGCCCATGTCGGCCAACCCTTCGGCGCCCCTTCGAAGAAAGCTTCGACCTGCCCGCGGAAATGCCCGGAATCGAAACGGTCGCCCAGCATTTCGAACGAATAGGCCTTCTGCAGCCGCTTGCCGCTGGTGTATTCGCCCATCATGCGGATGGCGTGGTGGCTCTCGCCGACCTCGCCGACCATCGCCCGGGCCTCGTATTCGTCGAGGAGCTTTCGCATCCGTTCGAGGAAGCCGAGGTTCTCCGGCTGGTTCTTCGAGAAGATATGGTACTGCATGTAGTAGGGGTTCGGCTCGGTCTCCGTCTTGTGGCGATAGTCGGCCGGGTCGTCGCGCAGCAGCTTGTCGTGGAAGTAGAAGTTGACCGTGTCGAGGCGGAAGCCGTCGACGCCGCGGTCGAGCCAGAAGCGCATCGTTCCGAGCAGCCAGTCCTGCACCTCCGGGTTGTGGAAGTTGAAATCCGGCTGCTCGGCGAGGAAGTTGTGGAAATAGTACTGCCGCCGCCGGGTGTCCCACGTCCAGGCCGAGCCGCCGAAGATCGAGATCCAGTTGTTGGGCGGCGAGCCGTCATGCTTCGCATCGGCCCAGACGTACCAGTCGGCCTTGGGATTGTCGCGGCTCGCCTGGCTCTCCTTGAAGAAAGGGTGTTGGTTCGAGGAATGCGACAGCACCTGGTCGATGATGACCTTGAGGCCGAGCTCGTGCGCCTTGGCCACCATCGCGTCGAAGTCGGCGAGCGAGCCGAAGATTGGGTCGATGTCGGTGTAGTCGGCGACGTCGTAGCCCATGTCCGCCATCGGAGAGACGAAGATCGGCGACAGCCAGACCGCGTCGACGCCCAGCTCGGCCACGTAGGGAAGCCGTTCGGTGATCCCCTTCAGGTCGCCTATGCCGTCGCCGTTCGAGTCCTGGAACGAGCGGGGATAGATCTGATAGGTCACCGACCCGCGCCACCATTCCGCCATGTTGGTCCCCCGTCGCCCTGGATGCCCCGAGACCCTAGCCCGCGGGCGCCGGGGGTTCAAAGCGTTTTGGTCCGATGCTAGCGCGCCGCGACGCTGGCGGGGTCCGGCGCGGGGTCGCGGCGGCGGCGCTCGTCTTCCGGGGCGCGGGTCCAGGGGCGGCCGCGGCTGGTGAGGGCGCCCTCGACGCGGAGGTGGCGGCCGTCGAGCCAGATCGCCTGCGCGCCGTCTCGGCGGAGGGAGACGGCGCCGATGAAGAGGCAGCGGCCGGGCGGGCGTTCGTACCATTTCGGCGCGATGAGCACCGCCGCCCCGGCGCATTCCGCGGGCCCGGAGGCGGCGTCGGTCGCCCCGACATAGACGATGGGCCCGAGGCCCGGCGCCAGCGTCTCGATCCGGGCGCGACGGCGGTCGAAGGCGCCGCGGGTGGCGGCCTCGGCCTGGGTGGCGGTGTCGCCGTCGTTCTCGAGCCAGCTTTCGGCGGCGTAATTGTTGCCCTTGTCGACGCTGAGCGCCCGGCCGTCGGCCGTCATCACGCCGAAGAGCCGGCCGTTGTCGGCGATCAGCACGTCGGGGCGGGGGTAAAGCGACCAGAGCAAGAGGGCGAGCGCCATCGGCGCCACCCCGGCCCAGCGGGCGCGGCCGCGCCAGAGCACGATGAAGGTACCGCCGAGCATCATGAGCGCGAGGCTGATCCCCGGGCCGGACTTCACCCCGACCACGGCGCCGCCGAGGCCGGAGACGAAGGCGGCGACCTCGAGGATATAGCCGATGCCCCAGCCCATGATGGTGAAGGGCAGCCAGTCGAGGCCGAAAGGGGCGAGGATCAGCCCGACCACCGCCGCCGGCATGACGACGAGGCCCATCGCCGGCACGCCGAGCAGGTTGGCGAGCAGGCCGTACTGGCTGAGCGTGTTGAAGTGGAAGGCCGAGATCGGCGCGGTGGCGGTGCCGGCGACCAGCGACGTCATGGCGATGCCGATCACCGGCTTCGCGAAGCGCCAGCGGCGGTCGGTCTGGGTCGTGTGCCACCAGGACAGGCCGCGCAGCCCGTCGAAGCCGGCGATGAGCGCGATGGTCGCGGCGAAGGACATCTGGAAGCCGGCCTGCGTCAGGCTCTCCGGCGCCAGCGCCAGCACGACCAGCGCGGCGAGCGCGATGGAGCGGAGCGTGATGGCGGGCCGGTCGAGCAGCACGGCGACGAGGACCACGGCCGTCATGATGTAGGAGCGTTGGGTGGCGACATCCGAGCCCGAGATCACCAGATAGGCCGCGCCGCCGATCAGCGCGAAGACGGCGGCGATCTTCTTCAGCGGCCAGCGCAGCGCGCACCAGGGGATGATCGCGAGGCCGTAGCGGACGATGGCGAAGATCGCGGCGGCGAGCAGGCTCATGTGCAGGCCGGAGATCGAGACGAGGTGATAGAGCGTCGAGACGCGCAGGTCGGCCTCGACGTCGCGGTCGATGCCGGAGCGGTCGCCGGTCAGGATCGCCGAGCCGAAGGCGCCGTTCTGGCCGGGCACCATGCCTTGGATATGCGCCGACAGGGCCATGCGGGCGCGGAAGGCCATCTGGTGGAAGATCGAGGCGTCGCCGCCTTCCACCTCCAGCATCGGGGTCCGGGCATAGCCGACGGCGCCGAGCCGGTCGAACCAGGCGATGGCGCGGAAGTCGAAGCCGCCGGGTTCGTTCGGGCCGCCGGGCGGCGAGAGGCGGGCGACGCCGGTGATGCGCTTGCCGGGGGCGAGGATGGCGGGATCGGTGCCCTCGGCCAGCGAGACGCGGATGGTCGCGGGGGTATGCGCCGGATCGAGACCGTAGATCACCACATTGTCGAGCAGCACGCGCGGCAGGTTCGAGGCGGAGCGTGTGAGGCCGATCACCCGGCCCTCGACCGTCGCCGTGCGCTCGTGGCCGAGCACAGGCGCCGCGACGATCATCGAGCGCAGGCCGCCCGCCACGAGCCCGAGCACCGGCAACATCGCGCCGATCAGGAGCGCGCGTCCCATCGGCCCGAGGCGGAAGCAGGTGGCGGCGCCGATCAGCAGGAGGGCGCCCATCGCGGCCAGCATCCAGGGCGCGGGCTCGACCGGCAGCGCGAAATAGGCCGCGATCCCGACGGCGAACAGCACCGGCACCCAGAGGGCGAGGTTCGGCCCCTGGGTTTCGATGATCGCGCCGATCCGGTTCCCGGTCACGTCCCTTGTTCTCCGGTCCAGAAATCGCCTAAGAGACCCTCGCCGACCGACGGTTTCCAAGGAGTTAAGGCATGCCCCCCGCCGCCGAAGCCGCGCCCCGCGTCGTCACCCGCTTCGCCCCGTCGCCGACCGGCTTTCTGCATATCGGCGGCGCGCGGACGGCCTTGTTCAACTGGCTCTATGCGCGGCATTGTGGCGGTACCTTCCTGCTGCGCATCGAGGATACCGACCGGGCGCGCTCGACGCCCGAGGCGACCGAGGCGATCTTCGCCGGGCTGAAATGGCTGGGCCTCGACTGGGACGGCGAGGCGACGAGCCAGTTCGCGCGCATGGACCGGCATGCCGAGGCGGCGCATGAGATGATCGCGCGCGGCACCGCCTATCGCTGCTATGCCACGGTGGAGGAGATCGAGGCGTTCCGCGAGAAGGCCAAGGCCGAGGGGCGGCCGCCGCTGTTCCGCTCACCCTGGCGCGACGCCGATCAGGGCAGCTGGCCCGACGCGCCCTATGTCGTGCGCCTGCGCGCGCCGCGCGAGGGCGAGACGCCGGTCTCGGACGCGGTGCAGGGCGAGGTGCGGTTCAAGAACGAGACGCTGGACGACCTGATCCTGCTCCGCTCGGACGGGACGCCCACCTATATGCTGGCGGTGGTGGTCGATGACCATGACATGGGCGTCACTCATATCATCCGCGGCGACGACCATCTGACCAACGCGGCGCGCCAGACGCTGATCTATCAGGCGCTGGACTGGCCGGTGCCGGATTTCGCCCATATCCCGCTGATCCATGGGCCGGACGGCGGCAAGCTCAGCAAGCGGCATGGCGCGCTCGGCGTCGAGGCTTATCGCGACATGGGCTTTCTGGCCGAGGCGATGCGCAATTATCTCGCCCGGCTCGGCTGGAGCCATGGCAACGACGAGTTCTTCACCACGGAACAGGCGGTGTCCTGGTTCGATCTCGACCATCTCGGCAAGGCGCCGGCCCGATTCGATTTCTCGAAGCTGGAAAACCTCAGCGGCCAGCACATGCGGGTGATGGCCGACGCCGATCTGCTGGTGGAAGTGGAGTCATGGCTCGCGGCGCGTGGAATGCCGGCGCTGACGGAACATCAGCGGACGCTGATGTCGCGGGGCATGCCGGGCCTGAAAGAGCGGGCGAAAACCATCCCCGAACTGCTTGAAATGGCCCGCTACATCCTGGCGGATCGCCCCTTCGCCCCCGACGCGGCGGCCGCGAAGGCGCTGGGCGCCGTGCCGCCCCATACCTTGACGGCGTTGATTTCGCGCTTGCAACACGCGAGCTGGACGCGGAAGGATATCGAAGCGGCAGTGCGTGACTACGCGACGGGGGAATCGCTGGGGCTGGGCAAAGTCGCGCAACCATTGCGCGCGGCCCTGACCGGCCGAACGGTTTCTCCGGGCGTTTTCGACATGATGGAAGTCCTCGGTCGAGAGGAGTCTTTGGCCCGCCTGGCGGATTGCGCGGGGGCCATGGAATCCGGGACCTGAGCCCCGGGGATTCGTACCCGGGGTCACGGTCCAGACCGATGGGGGGGTTGCGCAGTGTTATTGATGCCCGGCATTGACGGGCTCGCAAACAGGGGACGACGCATGACAAACCAGGCCCATCCAACAGCCAAGCTTACGATCGGCGACAAGACGCTGGACCTGCCGATCTATTCCGGAACGATCGGGCCGGACGTCATCGACATCCGCCGGCTCTATGCCGACGGCAAGGTGTTCACCTACGATCCGGGCTTTACCTCGACCGGGTCCTGCGAGAGCGCGATCACCTATATCGACGGCGACAAGGGTGAACTGCTCTATCGCGGCTATCCGATCGAGCAGCTGGCCGAGAAGTCGCATTTCCTGGAAGTCTGCTACCTGCTGCTCTATGGCGAGCTCCCCACCGCCGTCCAGCTCGAGGATTTCGAGAATCGTGTGACCAACCACACGATGCTGCACGACCAGATGAGCTATTTCTTCCGCGGTTTCCGCCGCGACGCGCATCCGATGGCGATCGTCTGCGGCGTGATGGGCGCGATGTCGGCCTTCTATCACGATTCGACCGATATCAGCGATGCCTGGCAGCGTGAGGTGGCGTCCATCCGGCTGATCGCCAAGATGCCGACGATCGTCGCTTGGGCCTATAAATATTCGGTCGGCCAGCCCTTCGTCTATCCGAAGAACAGCCTCGACTACTCCTCCAACTTCCTCAACATGTGCTTCTCCGTGCCGGCCGACGATTATGTCGTCGACCCGATCCTCAGCCGGGCGATGGATCGGATCTTCACCTTGCACGCCGATCACGAGCAGAACGCCTCGACCTCGACCGTGCGTCTCGCCTCGTCCTCCGGCGCCAATCCCTTCGCCTGTATCGCGGCGGGCGTCGCCTGTCTGTGGGGGCCGGCGCATGGTGGCGCGAACGAGGCCTGCCTTCGGATGCTGCGCGAGATCAAGACGGTCGATCGCATCCCGGAATATATCGCCAAGGCGAAGGACAAGAACGATCCCTTCCGCCTGATGGGCTTCGGCCACCGGGTCTACAAGAATTTCGACCCGCGCGCGAAGGTGATGAAGGAGAGCGCCGACGAAGTGCTCGGCCTGCTCGGCATCGAGGACAACCCGACGCTGCAGGTGGCGAAGGAGCTGGAAAAGATCGCGCTCGAGGATCCGTATTTCGTCGAGAAGAAGCTCTATCCGAACGTCGATTTCTATTCCGGCATCATTCTCGATGCGATCGGCTTCCCGACCTCGCTGTTCACGCCGATCTTCGCGCTGGCGCGCACCGTCGGCTGGATCTCGCAGTGGAAGGAAATGCTGCAGGAGCCGGAACTGAAGATCGGGCGTCCGCGCCAGCTCTACACCGGCCACACGCAGCGCGACTACGTCGACGTCGAGAACCGCTGAGGTTCGCGGGCCCCGGGTTGGCCCGGGTCGTTCGCCTTCCCGCTGGCTTCACTTGACGGATTTGTCCGTCGACAAATCCGTCCGCGCCCTGCCTGCCCCTCGGCAGGCGCGTCTGCGACGCACCAGCCAGGCAGGCGCGGACGGATTGGCGCCCTCATCCCAGGAGGATGGCCCCTTGCCCTGCGCGCTCGCGCGCTCCGGGCAACGGCCCGGCCGACGCGATGCGTCGGCTTGTCGGGCCGGGACTCGCGGGCCAAGGGCCCGCTTCGGTCGAGGGTGGCGAAGATGGCCGGATGGCCGGTCGGGGCAAAAGGGAGGTGGTCTCAGCCCCGCGGCGACAGCTCGTCCAGCAGGGTTTCCGCCGCGAGGTCGGGCGCGAGGCGGCCCGCTTCGACCTCGGCCACCAGGCGGGCGCGCGTCGCGGCGGCGCGTGGATCGGCCGCCAGCCGGGCGATGAGCCCCGCCTCCACCGTCCGGCTGAAGGCCGACACCGCCTGCGACCGGCGCCGCGCCGCCCAGCTTCCGTTGGCGCGCCGCGCGGTGACGAGTTCCTCCACCGCCGCCCAGGCATTGTCGAGCCCGTCGCCGGTCAAGGCCGAGACGCAGAGCACCTTGGGGAAACCCGGCGGATCGCCGGCCGGCGGCCGGATCAGCCGGGTCGCGCCGGTATAGTCCGCGCGGGTCCGCTCCGCCTGGGCGCGCAACTCGCCATCGGCCTTGTTGACGAGGATGAGGTCGGCCATCTCCATGATGCCGCGCTTCACCCCCTGCAATTCGTCGCCGCCGGCCGGGGCCAGAAGCAGGACGAAGATGTCCGTCATCTCCGCCACCATGGTCTCGGACTGGCCGACGCCGACGGTCTCGACCAGGATGACGTCGGCGCCCCAGGCCTCGACCAGCGGGATCGCCTCGCGCGTGCGCCGGCCGACGCCGCCGAGGCTGGCCTGGCTCGGCGAGGGGCGGATGAAGGCGCGGGGGTCGCGGGACAGGAGTTCCATGCGGGTCTTGTCGCCGAGGATCGAACCGCCGGACCGCGCCGAGGAGGGATCGACCGCCAGCACGGCGAGCCGCCTGCCCGCTTCGACCAGCCGCAGGCCGAGCGCCTCGACGAAGCTCGACTTGCCGACGCCGGGCGTGCCGGTCAGCCCGACCCGCACCGCCCCGCCGCTCGGCCCGTCGACCGGCGCCACGCGCGACAGCAAGTCCCGCGCCGCGGCGCGATGGTCGGCGCGGGTGGATTCGACGAGGGTGATCGCCCGCGCCAGCGCAGCGCGTTCGCCGGCGGCGACGCGCCCGGCCAACGTCGCGGGATCGGGTGCATCACGCAAGCTTCACCATGGCGCTCCAGTTCGGTCTTGGCCTTCCGCCGCCTGTTTGGCATACCCGCGCACGACTGTCCCGCGCCTTCTTGCCGCCCCCTTTCTTTCAGCCGCCCCCTTCCAGCCGCCCCTTTCAACCCGCCGCGAGGTTCGCCGATGCCGCTTCTCCGCTCCGCCCTCGCCGGTGCCCTCGTCGCCGCCGCGATCGCCGCGCCCGCCGCCGCCGAGACGGCGGTCTTCGATTTCTACGTCGCGGGGATCAAGGCGGGCGAGGTCCGGCTCGATCTCGACGAGAGCAAGGGCGCCTATCAGGCGAAGAGTCGGATCGAGGCGGCGGGCCTCGTCGGCGCGCTGGTGACGATCTCCTACAATGGCAGTGCCTCCGGCAGCCTGACCCGCGCCGGGATGCCGGTGCCGAGCCTGTTCCAGGCGCATTCGGTGACGCCGCGCACGGACCGGCGGTCGCGCATCGAATGGAAGAACGGGGTTCCCTCGTCGGTGACGGTCGAGCCGGCGCGCAAGAAGGCGCCGGATCCGGCGAAGCAGGGGGGCACGCTCGACCCGGTATCCGCCGCCTTCGCCGTGCTGCGCGACTTGCCGCGCGACCAGCTCTGCGACAAGACGCTGATGGTGTTCGACGGCTCGCGCCTGTCGCGGCTGCGGCTGGAGCCGGCGCGCGATACCGGCGACACCTTCACCTGCGCCGGCAAATACGCGCGGGTCGAGGGCGAGGCGCATTCGCTGTCGAGCCAGAAGGATTTCCCCTTCGAACTCGTCTATGCCGAACAGCCGAACGGCGTCGGGCGTCTGGAGAAGATCGAGACGAGGACGAGCTTCGGCACCGCGACGCTGCAGCGCCGAAGCTGACCGGAGGTTCGGGCGGCCCGATGGTTCCGCCGCCGCTGCCCATCGAGCCGATCCTCGGCGATCTCGGCGCGGCGCTGCGGGGCGGCGGGTGCGCCGTGCTGCAGGCGCCGCCGGGCGCCGGCAAATCGACGCGGGTGCCGCTTTGTCTGCTGGAACAGGGGCTGGTCGCCGGCCGGGTGCTGATGCTGGAGCCGCGGCGGGTGGCGGCCCGGGCCACGGCGGAGCGGCTGGCCTCGGCGCTCGGCGAGGCGCCGGGGGCAAGCGTCGGCTACCGGGTGCGCGGCGAGAGCGTGCCCGGCGCGCGCATCGAGGTGGTGACCGAGGGCATCCTGACGCGGATGCTGCAATCCGAGCCGGACCTGCCCGGCGTCGGCTGCGTGATCTTCGATGAGTTCCACGAGCGCGCCTTGCAGGCCGATCTCGGGCTGGCGCTGGTGCTGGAAGCGCGCGCCGCGCTGCGCCCGGATCTGGCGCTGATCGTCATGTCGGCGACGCTCGACGCCGCGCCGGTCGCGGCGCTGATCGGCGCGCCGGTGCTGACCGCCGAGGGCCGTGCGTTCCCCGTGGAAACCCGCTGGCTGGACCGGCCGATGTCGGGCCAGCGGCTGGAGGGGGCGGCGGTCGACCTCACCTTGCGCGCGCTCGACGAGACCGAGGGCGGGGTTCTGCTGTTCCTGCCAGGGCAGGCCGAGATCGCCCGCGCTGCCGCGCTGCTCGCCCCGCGCGTAGGCGCGGAGGTGCGGATCCAGCCGCTGCATGGCGGCCTCCCCTTCGCCCGGCAGCGCGAGGCGCTGGCGCCGCTCGCCGTCGGGCGCAAGCTGGTGATCGCCACCGCCATCGCCGAGACTTCGCTGACCATTCCCGACGTGCGGGTGGTGGTGGACGCGGGCCGCGCACGGCGGCCTCTCTATGATCCCGGCTCCGGCATGACCCGCCTCGTCACGACGCGGGTCAGCCGCGCCGAGGCGGAGCAGCGCCGCGGCCGGGCCGGGCGGGTGGCACCGGGCTGGTGCTATCGCCTCTGGACCCGCGGCGAGGAGGGGGCGCTAGACGCCTTCGCGCCGCCGGAGATCGCGGTCGCCGACCTGACCGGCCTCGCTTTGGAACTCGCGGTCTGGGGGGCCGAGCCGGAGGCGCTCGGCTTTCTCACCCCGCCGCCGGCGGCGGCCTTCGCCGAGGCGCGGACGCTGCTCGCCGATCTCGGCGCGCTCGACGGCGGCGGCCGGATCACCGCGCATGGCCGCGCGCTCGCCCGGCTGCCGTTGCATCCGCGGCTCGGCCACATGACGCTCGAGGGGCGGCGGCTCGGAGTCGGGCCGCTCGCCTGCGACCTCGCCGCGATGATCGAGGCGCGCGACCCGCTGGCCGGTCAGGGCGGCCCGGCGCCGGTGGATCTGGCGCCGCGCCTCGCCGCGCTCAGCGATCCGGGCCGGGTCGAGGCCGAGCATCGGTGCGGATCGACCGCGCCGCGATCGAGACGGTGCGGGCCGAGGCGCGCGGCTGCGCGCCGCCATGCCGCGTGGCGAGGCCGGCGGCGACGCGGGGGCGAGCCCGGGCGGCATCCTCTCCCTCGCCTATCCCGACCGCGTCGCCCAGCGGCGGCCGGGGCCCGCGCCGCGCTACCTGCTGTCCGGCGGCAAGGGCGCGGCGCTGGCGGAGGCCGACGCGCTGGCCGGGCGCCGATGCTGGTCGCGGCCGATCTCGACGGCGACCCGCGCGAGGCGCGCATCCGCCGCGCGCTGCCGGTCACGGAAGCCGAGATCCGCGCGCTGCACGCCGACCGGCTGGTCCGCGAGGAGGTCTGCGCCTGGTCGCGCCGCGATCGGGCGGTGGTCGCCCGCCGCCGCCTGACCTTCGGCGCGCTGGCGCGGGAGGATCGGCCCTGGCCCGAGGCGCCGCCGGGCCGGATCGCCGCCGCGCTCTGCGAGGGCGTCCGGCAGATCGGGCTCGACTGCCTGCCCTGGACGCCCGCGGCGCGCCGCCTCGCCGGCCGCGCCGAATGGCTGCGCGGCCGCGGCGCCGATCTGCCGGATTTCTCGGCGGCGGGCCTGATTGACGGGCTCGAAGACTGGCTGGCGCCGTGGCTGGCCGGCATGGCCCGGATCGAGCATCTCGCGCGGCTCGATCTCCGCGCGGCGCTGGAGGCGCGCCTCGACCGCGCGGGCCGCGACCTGCTCGACCGCCTCGCGCCGGCCGAGATCGCCGCGCCGACCGGGACCCGCCTGCCGATCGACTATTCCGGCGCGGCGCCATCGGTCTCGGCGCGGTTGCAGGAGATGTTCGGTGTGACCCGGCATCCGACGATCGGCCCCGACGCCGTGCCGCTGGTCATCGAACTCCTGTCGCCCGGGGGGCGCCCGGTGCAGACGACGGCGGATCTGCCCGGCTTCTGGGCCCGGTCCTATGCCGATGTGCGCCGCGACCTGCGCGGCCGCTATCCGCGTCACCCCTGGCCCGAGGATCCGGCGAGCGCCGCCCCGACCCGCCGCGCCAAACCGCGCGGCACGTGATCGCCTTCGCGCGGCGTGATCGGGAACGGACGGCGCGCGACTTCGCAGCATTCCCTTCACGAGATCGACCGTCGGCGAGATCGTGACGGGCGAGCCGGGCACACCCGCCACGATTGAGAGCTCCGAAGAAATCTTCACCCCTCGCGCCCGCGCGACCTGCCACTGGCAGGTCGGCAAGGCGCGGGCGCGGAAAAATCTCGAACGGACACGCCAGGGAGGCGGATCGACCAAAGCGACCTCCCTGTCCCCCGGCGCGAAGCGGCTTGGAAAGCGGCGGCGAAAATGGCAACCAAGGGGCGCCAACGCCCGGAGACCGCCATGGCGCAGCTCGCCCTCGAAGATTATCCCGACCGCTATTCCCTGGCGAACGAACTGCATGCCCGGCCGTTCCCCGAGCTGACCGCGCCCTGCCGCGCGGCGCATCTGGCGATCAAGCAGCCGACGGACGCGGCGCATCGCGACCGGGCGCTCGATTTCGCGCATCTGCTGGCGTTGCTCGACCGCTATGGCGCGCCGCATCCGGCGCCGGGCGCCAGCCATTATTCCGGACCTCTCGGCCGCGGATTCCTCAAGTGGGAGATGCATACCGAGTTCGTCACCTACACGATCTTCGCCGACGGCGTCTCGGAACGCCCCTTCTCGGGCGAGGTGTTCTCGCTGTTTCCGGCCGACTGGCTGGCCGCCGCCCCCGGCCTCGTCGTCACCTCCTGTCTCGTGCGGGTCGAGGTGGCGGGACCGGATCTGGAGCAGCGGCTGGGCCGCGAGGTGCTGTCCTGGTTCGTGCCGGAAAGCCTCGCCATCAGCCGGGTGGTCGATGGCGAGGCGGTGGTCGCCGCCGACTTCCGCATCGACGAGAGCGGGCACGGCCGGATGGCGGCCTTCGTCCGGCCTGGCATCGGCGCCCGCCGGCTCGGCCGCATCGTGCAGCGGCTGCTGGAGATCGAGACCTACAAGAGCATGGCGTTGCTCACCCTGCCGACGGCGCGGCGCGTCGCCGGCGCCGTCGCCCGACTCGACGCCGATCTGAGCGGCGTCGTCGCCGCGATGGCCGACGGGGGCGGGCAGGAGAGCCAGACGCTCGATGAGCTGTTGCGCATGGCGGCGGAGATCGCGCGGCTGTCCAGCAGCTCGGCCTTCCGCTTCGGCGCGGCCGGCGCCTACGAGGCGATCGTCAATCAGCGGATCGAGGTGCTGCGCGAGGAGCGGATCGGCGGCCGCCAGCTTTTCGCCGAGTTCATGACCCGCCGCTTCGACCCCGCGATGCGCACCTGCCGCTCGGCGCATGAGCGGCTGGAGGAATTGTCGGGCCGCGCCGAGCGCGCCGGAAACCTGCTGCGCACCCGGGTCGACGTGGCGAACCAGCAGCAGAATACCGAGGTGCTGCGCCAGATGTCGGCCCGCGCGGCGACGCAGCTCCGGCTGCAGGAGACGGTCGAGGGCCTGTCGGTGGTGGCGATCAGCTATTACGCCGTGTCGCTCGGCACCTATCTCCTCGGTCCGCTGGTCGAGCCGGCCGGCATCGACAAGGCGCATCTCTCGGCTTTGCTCGTCCTGCCGGCGGCGCTGGCCGTCTGGCTCATGGTCCGTCGGGTCCGCGCGCGTCTGGGTCATGGCGCCGCCCCCTGAGGGGGGCTCCCGCGGGCGTTGCCCTTGGGCCCGGCGGCCGCTATCGCGGCCGCTCAAGGTGCGGCCTGTTGGCCGCGAGTCTTTTTTCTCCCCGCCTGTTGGCGGGGCCCCTCGTCCTGCCCGATAGGAATTCTGCCAATATGAAACTGGGAGAAGCCAGTGGCGGGGGCGGCCCGCGGGGCTTCCGGCGCACTGGAGGGATGAACGCCGGGTCAGCTTTTTGGGCGCCTCGGGGGATGGGTTGCTTGGACGAAGTCCGGAGGGCGCTTTCCGCTTGCCCCGACGCGCGGCGCGGCTATAAAGCGCCTCGGTGTCGGGCTATAGCGCAGTCTGGTAGCGCGTTCGACTGGGGGTCGAAAGGTCGTGAGTTCGAATCTCGCTAGCCCGACCAAATCCCCCGCTTTCGCCCCTTCCCCCGCCGGTGTCATCCCGGCGCAGGGCATTTCCGCCATGCTGGCCGACGGGCGGATCCGTGCCGCGACGCCGCCGGTGGCGGGGCAGATCCAGCCGGCGAGCCTCGATCTCCGGCTCGGTTTCGAGGCCTTCCGGGTGCGCGCCTCGTTCCTGCCGGGCGCGCGCGCGACGCTGGCCGAGCGGCTGGCGGATTTCGAGATGCACCGGATCGACCTGCGCGGCGGCGCGGTGCTGGAGAAGGGCTGCGTCTACGTCGTGCCGCTGCTCGAAGCGCTGGCGCTGCCCGACGGCGTCTCGGCGGTCGCCAATGCCAAGAGCTCGACCGGGCGGCTCGATCTCTTTACCCGGCTCATCACCGATCGCGGCGCCGAGTTCGACCGCATCGCCGCGGGGTATCACGGCCCGCTCTACGCCGAGATTTCGCCGCGGTCCTTCTCGGCGCTGGTGCGGCCGGGGATGCGGCTGAACCAGATCCGGTTTCGCCAGGGCTCGGCGGTTCTCGACGACGCCGAGCTCGCCGTGCTCGACGCGGCGGAGGGACTGGTCGATGGCGACGCCCATATCGCCGGCGGCCTCGGCTTCTCGGTCGATCTCGAACCTCGCCAGGATGATCTGGTCGGCTATCGTGCCAAGCCGCATACCGGTCTGATCGATCTCGACCTGGTCGGCCACTACGATCCGGCCGATTTCTGGGAGCCGGTGCGCGCCCGCTCCGGGCGGGTGATCCTCGATCCCGGCGCCTTCTATATCCTCGTCAGCCGCGAGGCGGTGCATGTGCCGCCCGACTACGCCGCCGAGATGGCGCCCTATCTCGCCATGGTCGGCGAGTTCCGGGTGCATTACGCCGGCTTCTTCGATCCGGGCTTTGGCCACGCCGCGGCCGGCGGCGCGGGGGCGCGCGGCGTGCTCGAGGTGCGCTGCCACGAGGCGCCCTTCGCGCTCGACCATGGCCAGATCGTCGGGCGGCTGGTCTATGAGCGCATGGCGGAGCGGCCGGAGATCCTCTATGGCCGCGACCTCGGCTCGAACTACCAGGGCCAGGGGCTGAAGCTGTCCAAACATTTCCGCGCCGCCTGAGGCGCGGCCGGCGGGGTCACTCGACGCGCAGCACGGCGCGGCGATAGGTGACCTTGGCCTCCGGGCCCATGGCGGCGGTGGCCTCGGGAACCGTGGAATCGCTGAGGCCGGTCGTCGGCTCGAAGATCAGTTCCGGCGAGCGGGTGGAGGTGAGGCCGAGCGCGGCCACCGCGTCGGTCGCGTCGAACTCGAACCGCCGCCCCTGCCCGCCATGGCCGGCGTGGGCGCCACCAGTGCCGCCGCCGTCGAAGCCGAAGAAATCGATCACCCCGATCTGCGACCGAGCGCCCGCCGCGTTGGCGAGATAGACATTGAAGATCACGCCCGGAATGACCGGCGCCTTCAGCCCGGCGATGACCACCGTCGCGGAGCGCGGCGCGGCCTGGCGGGACGCCGCCCCGGCGCCCGCGCCTTCGACGGCCAGCGGCACGCTGGTGACGCCCGGCCCGAGCTCGGTCGGCGACGCCTGGGCGAGCACGGTCGCCGCGGCCGGCGCCGCCGGGCAGCCCGAGCCGGCGGGATAGGAATAGCCGAGCTGGGACAGCGTGAGCATGTCCCGCACCTTGCGCGTCTTCAGCGACCCGTCGGCGTCGATGAAGGAATAGTTCCGGTCGAGGATCGTCGCGCTGGTCGGCAGGCGCCCGGCGGGATTGACCTTGAGCCAGCATTCATAGAGCCGGTCGATATTGGCGTGGTGCAGATAGAAGATCGGATCGAGCGCCGCCGCGGGCACCGCGCCCATGATCCCGGTCGGGCAGCCCGCGCTGGCGATCGTGCAATGCACGGCGCCATGCGGCGAGGATTCGAGCCGCGCCCGGAACGTCGCGAAGCTGGTCGCGGCCATGGCGTTGCTGGTCGATGTCGTGCCCGCCGCGAGGCCCGCCGTCCCGGCGTTCAGCGCCGCGCGGCGCGCCGTCACCCGCAGCGGATTGGCGACGGTCTGCCCCGCCGCGTTGACATAGGTCGCGTCACGGAACGCCGCCGGCAGGAGCGGATCGGCGCCATAGTCCCAGTAAGGCAGGCGCAGGTTCGGGTCACCCGACGCCTGTCGCAGCACCCGCTCGAAATAATAGAGATACATCCGGTGCCAGGTGAGGAACTGGTCCGTGCCATGTTCGCATTTGCACCAGGTCGCCGTCTCGAAGCTGTTCGACGCCGTCCAGGTCGTCACCCCGGACATGCCGGAGCCGGTGACCGGTCCGCGGCAGTCGGTGCCGAAATGGCCGTGCATGTTCGCCCAGAAGATCCAGCTCCGGCGGAAGTCGGCGCTGTTCCGCGGCGCGGAGTTGCGCGCCATCATGGTCGCGACGCCCTTGCGCAGCGAGAGAACCTCGGCCGGCGTCAGCTGGGTGATCGATTTCCGCGCCGTCTGAGCCTGGGCCTCGGAATATCCCAGCGGCGGGAAGAAGGCGAGCACCGCCACCAGAAACGCGACCAGCCGTCCCGCCCGACAGAGCATGCCGCACCTCACCCGGAACCGGTTTCGAAAAAGCGCGGCCGACAATTTTCCGCGCGCCGGGGGAGGTTATCAGAAGGGAGGCATCATCTCAATGATTCCGGTCGCGGGATCGGGGATCGCGTTTGGCGATTCGCCGTTCGAGTTTTCTTTGCGCCCGAAGCAAGCCTGCGTGGGCGCAAGGGGTACCGATTTCTCCGGAGCGTTGAATTCGTGGCGGGTGTGCCCGGCTTGCCCGTCACGATCTCGCCGACGGTCGATCTCGTGAAGGGATGCTACGACGTCGCGCCTAGTTCTCCGGCGTCGCGCGGCCAGAAAGCTCAGATGAGGTCGCCCTGAGCCTCGAGTGGGCCGTCGTCCTCCTCGGCGCCGGTGTCGGGCAGGGCGTCGGGGTTGGGGCGGTTGTCGAGCAGGCCGGCGGCGCGCAGTTCGGCGAGGCCGGGCAGGTCACCCTCGGTCTCCAGGCCGAAATGGTCGAGAAAGCCCTGGGTCACCACGAAGGTCGCAGGGCGGCCCGGGGTCATCCGCCGGCGCCCGAGCCGGACCCAGCCGAGTTCGATCAGGAGGTCGAGCGTGCCGGAGGACACCGAGACCCCGCGAATTTCCTCGATCTCGGCGCGGGTGACCGGCTGGTGATAGGCGACGATCGACAGCGTCTCGATCGCGGCGCGGGAGAGCTTGCGGGTCTCGACCACCTCGCGGCTCATCAGGAAACCGAGATCCCCGGCCGTGCGGAAGGCCCAGCCCTCGCCGGCCCGCGCCAGTTCCACCCCGCGACCTGCGTAGCGCGCGCGCAAGCCGGCCAGCGCCTCGCCGACGTCGCAGCCGGTCGGCAGCCGTTCGGCGAGGTCGCGCGCCGACAGGGGCGCGGGGCTGGCGAAGAGCATCGCCTCGACCATGCGCTCCTGCTCGGGCAGCGGCGGGATGGCGAAGGCGGGATCGGCGACGAAGGCGCGGGTGGTGTCGTTCATCCGGGTTCCTCGGGCAGGCGCTGGCGCAGATAGATCGGCTGGAAATGCGTGTCCTGGCGCAGACTGACCCGGCCGGACTTCGCCAGCTCCAGCGCGGCGGCGAAACTGGCGGCGGTGGCAGAGCGGCGGCGCTTCGGCTCGGTCGCCCAATCGTCGGGCAGCCAGGCGGAGAGGGTGACCCAATCGGTCGCCGCGCCGATCAAGCCGCGCATCCGCTCCAGGGCCTGCTCCATCGTGTAGACCGGCCCGCGGGCGAGATAGAGCGGGGTGAAATCGTCCTTGGTCTTGATCCGGGCATAGGCGCGCATGAGATCGACGAGGCTCGCGCTATGCTCGACGCGCAAGGCGCGGGTCACCTGCTCGCCGGCGCCGCGGGCGAAGACGTCGCGGCCAAGCTGGTCGCGGGCCATCAGCCGCGCCGCCGCCGCGCGCATCGCCTCGAGCCGGCGCAGCTGGAAGGCGAGATGCTCGGCCAGTTCGTCGGCGGACGGCCCCTCCTCCTCCGGGTCGGGCGGCAGCAGCAGGCGCGACTTCAGGAAGGCGAGCCAGGCGGCCATCACGAGATAGTCGGCGGCGAGCTCGATCCGCAGCCGCTTCGCCGCCTCGACGAAGCCGAGATACTGCTCGGCGAGGCGCAGGATCGAGATCCGCCGCAGATCGACCTTCTGCGTCCGGGCGAGGGTCAGGAGCAGGTCGAGCGGCCCCTCGAAGCCGCCGACATCGACCACCAGCGCCTCGGCGGCCCGGCGCTCGGCGATATCGGTCAGGTCGAAGAAATCCTCAGGCATGCGACCGCCCGAGCATGGCCAGCTCGGCCTCCGCCCCTTCCGCGCCCGCCGCGCCGCCGCGCAGGGCGAGCGCCGCCTCGGCCCGGGCGAGCGCGCGGCCGGCGAGGCGCGGCGTGGCCGCGACCACCGGCGCCATTTCCGCGGGCTCGCCGTTGCAATGCAGGACCACGTCGCAGCCAGCGCCCATCGCCCGCGCCACCCGATCGGCGAAATCGCCGGTGAGGGCGCGCATCGAGACATCGTCGGTCATCAGCAGGCCGTCGAACCCGATCTCCTCGCGCATCAGCCGCACCATGGTCGGCGACAGCGTGGCCGGCGCATCGCGGTCGAACGCCGCGTAGACCACGTGCCCGGTCATCGCCATCGGCAGGTCGGCGAGCGCGCGGAACGGCGCGAAATCCGCCGCGAGCTCGGCGCGCGTCGCCTCGACCACCGGCAGGGCCTGATGGCTGTCAAGCGCGGCGCGGCCCTGTCCCGGCATATGCTTCATCACCGGCAGGACACCTCCTGCCAGCAGGCCCTCGGCCACCGCGCGGCCGATCGCCGCGACCTCCGCCGGGTCGCCGCCATAGCAGCGGTTGCGCAGGACGCCATGCGTCTCGTCGCGCGCGAGATCGAGCACCGGCGCGCAATTCACGTCGATGCCGAGCGCGCGCAGTTCCGCGGCGATCAGCCGATAGCGCAGATGCATCGCCCGCGCGCGCAAGCCGACGCCCGGCAGCCGCGCGCATTCCTCAAGCGCCGGCACCCATTCGCGCCAGGTGGGGGCGCGCAGCCGCGCAACCCGTCCGCCCTCCTGGTCGATCAGGATCGGCGCGTCGCGCCCGACCGCCTCGCGCAGATCGGCGGTCAGCCGCGCCACCTGCGCCGGGGTCTCGATATTCCGGCCGAAGAGGATGAAGCCCCAGGGATCGGCGTCCGCGAAGAAGCGCCGCTCCGCCGGCCCGAGCGTCGGGCCAGAGCATCCGAGGATGACCGCCCGCGCCGCCATCTATTGCAGCGTCACCGGGATGCAGTCGATGCCGCGCGCCCGCAGCGCCTCGCACATCGCCCGCGTCTGTTCGGTATCCTGAAAGCCCGCGACCCGCAGCCGGTAGAAAACCCGCGCATTGGAGGTCGCGCGCTCGACATAAAGGCTCTTCGAGCCGAGCAGGTCGCCCTGCCGGGCGACCAGCTGGTTCCAGGCCTTGCGCGCCAGATCCTCGCTGTCATAGGCGCCGAGCTGGACCAGCCGGCTGCCCGGGCCGAGCTTCTTCACCTCGCGCGCCGCGGCCGGGGCGGGCTTCGCCGAGGCGGCGGCCGGGGTCACGGCGGCGGTCTTCTGCGCCACCTTCTCGACGGCGGGGGTCGGCCGCGCCGGCGCGAGATTGGCCGGGCGGCCCATCGGCCGGGCGCCCGACGCGGCGGTCTCCAGCGCCGCGCCCTCCTCCGTCTCCGGGGCGGCGTTCGCGACCATGGCGGCGACTTCGGACTGGATGGTCGGCGCGGCGGCGAGTTCCGGCATCTCCTCGGCCGGCGGCGTGCGGATCTCGGCGCTTTCGGCGAGCTTCGCCGCCTCGGCCTCCAGCTCGGCCTTCGGCGTATCCTCGGCGGTCAGCACCTCCGGGGCCGGCGCCATCGCGGCGCTGGCGCGACTGGGC
>JBGAJI010000127.1:0-7721 GCA_044225035.1 Amaricoccus sp.
CGGCCGCCGTCGGCTTGCGGTCGGAGGAGGCGCCGGCCGAAGCCGCCGCGACCGGCGCCACGGACTCGGGCGCCGCCGCGGGCGCCGCCGCGCCACCGGCGGATTCGAGCACCAGGATCACCGAGCCTTCGGAGACCTTGTCGCCTTCCTTCACCTTGATCGCCGTCACCTTGCCGGCGGCGGGGGCGGGAACCTCCATCGTCGCCTTGTCGGATTCGAGCTCGACCAAGGGATCATCCTTGGCGATCATGTCGCCAACCTTCACCAGCACGCTGACCACCGGGACGTCCTTGAAGTCGCCGATATCCGGCACCTTCACTTCGACCGTTCCGCCCCCGGTGGCGGCGGGGGCGGCCGGCGCGGCGGCCGGAGCGGCGGAGGCGGCCGCCGCCTGCGCGCTTTCGAGCAGGAGGATCAGAACGCCTTCCGAGACCTTGTCGCCCTCCTTGACCCTCACTTCCTTGACGGTGCCGCCCTCGGGGGCCGGCACCTCCATGGTCGCCTTGTCGGATTCGAGCTCGAGCAGCGGGTCGTCCTTCGAGACCGTGTCGCCGGGCTTGACCATCACGCTGATCACCGGGACGTCCTTGAAATCGCCGATGTCCGGCACCTTCACTTCGATGTTCGCCATGTGCGTTCCCTCACTATCCCCGGTGTTACGCGATGCGCGGATTGATCTTCGCGGGATCGATCGCGTATTTCGCGTACGCCGCCTCGACCTCCGCCGCGGTCACCTTGCCCTCCTTGAAGAGCGCATAGACCGCCGTCGCCGCGATATGGTTGCCGTCGACCTCGAAATGGCGCCGCAGCGCCACCCGGCTGTCGGACCGACCGTAGCCGTCGGTCCCGAGCACATGATAGGGCTGGGGCACGAAGGCGCGGATCTGTTCGGCATAGTTCTTCATGTAGTCGGTGACCGCGATCACCGGACCGCTCGCCTGCGACAGGGTCTCGGTGACATAGGGCACCTTCGGCGCGCTGGTCGGATACATCCGGTTCGAGCGTTCCACGTCCTGCGCCTCGCGGGCGAGTTCGTTCATGCTGGTCGCCACCCAGAGATCGGCGGTGATGCCGAAATCGGCCTTCAGCATCTCGGCCGCCTGCATGGCCTGCTGGAAGATCGTGCCGGAAGAGATTAGGTTGACGTGCTTTTCCGCCGGGGCTTCCGTCCTGGAGAAGCGGTAGAGCCCCTTGACGATGCCCTTTTCAGCGCCCTCCGGCATGGCCGGATGGTGATAGTTCTCGTTGCAGACGGTCAGGTAGTAATAGATGTCCTCCTGCTCGACGAACATCCGGCGCAGGCCGTCCTGAACGATTACCGCGACTTCGTAGCCGAAGCTCGGATCGTAGGTGACGCAGTTCGGGATGGTGCCGGCCAGGATGTGGCTGTGCCCGTCCTCGTGCTGCAACCCTTCGCCGTTCAGCGTGGTCCGCCCGGCGGTGCCACCGAGCATGAAGCCGCGCGCCCGGCTGTCGCCGGCCGCCCAGGCGAGATCGCCGATCCGCTGGAAGCCGAACATCGAATAATAGATGTAGAAGGGGATCATCGGCACGCCATGCACCGAATAGCTGGTCGCCGCGGCGATCCAGTCGGCCATGGCGCCCGCCTCGTTGATGCCCTCCTGCAGCACCTGCCCGCTCTCGCTCTCCTTGTAGTAGCTGAGCTGGTCGGCGTCCTGCGGCGTGTAGAGCTGGCCCTTCGGATTGTAGATGCCGATCTGGCGGAACAGGCCTTCCATGCCGAAGGTGCGACTCTCGTCCGGCACGATCGGCACCACGTATTTGCCGATGTTCTTGTCGCGCAGCAGGGAATTCAGCGCGCGGACGAAGGCCATGGTCGTCGAGATCTGCCGCTCGCCCGTGTCCTTCAGCAGCGCGTCGAACACCGACAGGTCGGGAATCCGCAGCGGCGCGGTGTCATGCTTGCGGATCGGGAAGGGTCCGCCGAGCGCCTCGCGGCGCTTCAGGATATAGTCCTTCTGCTCGTTGCCGAGGCTGACATAGGGGGCCTTCGCCACCTTGTCCTCGGGCACCGGAATGTCGAACCGGTCGCGGAACGCCTTCAGCTGATCCTCGGCCAGTTTCTTCTGCTGGTGCGTGATGTTCTGGCCTTCGCCGGCATCGCCCATGCCATAGCCCTTGACCGTCTTGACGAGCAGGACGGTCGGCTGGCCTTCGGTCTTCACCGCGCGGTCGAAGGCGGCGTAGACCTTCAGCGGGTCATGCCCGCCGCGGCGCAGCGCCCAGATTTCCGCGTCGGTCCAACCCTCGACCAGCTTCGCCGTCTCGGGATACTTGCCGAAGAAATGCTCCCGGATATAGGCGCCGTTCTTGGACTTGAAGGTCTGGTAATCGCCGTCGACGGTCTCGTCCATCAGCTGGCGCAGCTTGCCACTGTCGTCGGCGTCGAGCAGCTTGTCCCAGCCCGAGCCCCAGATCAGCTTGATGACGTTCCAGCCGGCGCCGCGGAAGTCGCCCTCCAGCTCCTGAATGATTTTGGAGTTGCCGCGCACCGGGCCGTCGAGCCGCTGCAGGTTGCAGTTGACGACGAAGATCAGGTTGTCGAGCCCCTCGCGCGCCGCGAGGCCGATGGCGCCGAGGCTCTCGGGCTCGTCCATCTCGCCGTCGCCGAGGAAGGCCCAGACCTTGCGGTCCGCCGCGTCGATCAGGCCGCGGTTGTGCATGTATTTCATGAAGCGGGCCTGATAGATCGCCATCAGCGGCCCGAGGCCCATCGAGACGGTGGGGAACTGCCAGTAATCCGGCATCAGCCACGGATGCGGATAGGACGAGAGGCCCTGACCGCCGGTCTCCGAGCGGAAATTGTCGAGGGTTTCCTCTGACAGGCGGCCTTCCATGAAGGAGCGGGCGTAGATACCGGGGATCGCATGACCCTGGAAGAACACCAGATCGCCGCCATGCGCGTCGGTGCGAGTCCGCCAAAAATGGTTCAACCCTATATCATAAAGCACCGCGGAGGAGGCGAAGGAGGCGATATGGCCGCCGTACTCGCTCGACACCTTGTTCCGCCGGACCACGGTGGCCATGGCGTTCCAGCGGTTGATGGTGCGGATCCGCCATTCGAGCTCCAGATCGCCGGGGTAGGGCGGCTGCTGGTCCGGCGGAATGGTGTTGACGTAACCTGTCGTCGAGCCGAACGGCAGGTTGGCGCCCCGCGACCGCGCGGCGGCGACCGCTTGGTCCAGCAGGTAGTGCGCGCGCTCGGTCCCGTCGCGGTCGATGACGTCTTCGACGGATTCCAGCCATTCCCTGGTTTCAACGGGATCGAGATCCTGCTTGGTCGTCATTCCTGAGTTCCTCCGCTAGGCCGACGCACGCGGCTCGCTGTGAATAGTTCGGCATGAAACAAAAAACCGGCCGGCCGTTGGCTGATTGGATCGTCGGCCGGCTCGGCGGGAGCTGCGAAACCTCGGGCGCCGTCGGACGCTGCTCGGTTCACTTGGTTTGCCGAAGGATGCATCGCCGGCTACCCGTTAGAGATCGAACCACCCCCTACGAAAGTTCGAGGTGGAATTGTGATCTAGCGGCTTTGTCCCGGACGTTCCATCCCTTTCCAGACTTAAAGAGTCTTCGAGGGCGAAGCGCGGGCGGCTCGGCGGGAATCGTGATGGACAGGGCGAGAGGCGTTCGGCTAGGGATCCGGACGGCGCCTCTCGCCGGGCATCCCGGAACGACCAAATGACCGACCGCGTCCTGCTCTGCTATGGCGACAGCAATACCCACGGCACGGTGCCGATGGAAACGCTGGAAGACATGGGCCGCTTCGGCCCGGCCGAGCGCTGGCCCGGTGTGCTCGCAGCCGAGCTCGGGCCCGGCTGGCGCGTGGTCGAGGCGGGCTTGCCCGGCCGAACCACGGTCCATCCCGATCCGATCGCCGGCGCGCACAAGAACGGCCTCGCGGTGCTGCCGGCGGTGCTGGAAAGTCATCGGCCGATCGATCTCGTCGTGCTGATGCTCGGCACCAACGACCTCAAATGGCGCTTTCAGGTGCCGCCGGTCGAGGTCGGGGAATCCGTCTCGGCGCTGATCCGCGCGATCCACCATAGCGCGAGTGGCCCCGGCGCCGGGGCACCCGCCGTCCTGCTCGTTTCGCCGCCCGCCGTGCTGGAAGCCGGCTGCCTCGCCGAGGTCTTCGCCGGGGCGGCGGTGAAGTCTCACGCCCTGCCGGCGATCTATGCCGGCATCGCGCGCCGTCACGGCGTCGGCTTTCTCGACGCCGCCGCCGCGATCGTTTCGAGCCCGCGCGACGGGGTGCATTTCGAGGGCGCGGAACATGGGAAGCTCGGCCGCGCCGTCGCCGCCGCGGTCCGGGAGATGATGCCGTGAGGGCGCGCGTGGCATGCTGAAGGGGATTGACCCGCTGCTCAACGCCGAGGTGTTGCGCGCGCTGCGCGCCATGGGTCATGGCGACGACCTCATTCTGGCCGATATGAACTTCCCGGCCGAAGCCACCGCCCGCCGCTCGGGCAGCGGCTGGCTCCTTCGCATCGACGCGCCGGCCTGGCGGGTGGCGCGGGCGGTGCTGTCGGTCTATCCGCTCGATGGCTTCGTCACCGACGCGGCCGGGCGCATGGAGATCGTCGGCGACCCGGTGACCGTTCCCGCGGTGCAGGCGGAGGTTCAGGCCGAGATCGACGCCGCCGAAGGCAAGCCTTGGCCGATGATCGGCATCGAGCGCTATGCCTTCTATGAGCGGGCAAATCGGGCCTACGCGATCCTTCAAACCGGCGAGCGGCGGTTCTACGGCTGCTTCGCCCTGCGCAAGGGCGTGATCCCGCCGCCGGAGGAATGAGGCCATGAGCCGCGAGAACAAGCTCGTCATCCTCGGCGTCTTCGTCGCCGACACCAGCTATCGCGCCGAGCGGATGCCGCGGATCGGCGAGACGCTGCTCGGCCGCGGCTTCAAGCTCGGGCCGGGCGGCAAGGGCTCGAACCAGGCTGTGGCGGCGGCGCGGCTCGGGGCGGAGGTGTCGTTCATCACCCGCCTCGGCGCCGACGCCTTCGGCGACACGGCGCTTGCCACCTGGGCCGACGCCGGCGTCGCACCCCTCGTGATCCGCGATCCCGACAGCTACACCGGCGCGGCCTTCATCTTCGTCGAGGAGGCGACCGGCAACAATGCGATCATCATCGCGCCGGGCGCGGCGGCGTCGCTGTCGGCCGCCGATCTCGATGCCCGGGCCAACGAAATCGCCGCCGCCTCGGTCTTCATCACCCAGCTGGAGCAACCACTGGAAGCCGCGGTTCGCGGCCTCGGGATCGCGCGCGCGGCGGGGGTGACGACGATCCTGAACCCGGCGCCGGGCCGGTTGCTGACCGACGAAACCTTGTCGCTATGCGATTATGTGACCCCGAACGAGACCGAGGCCGAGGACCTGACCGGCGTCGCGGTGACGGATGTCGAGGCGGCGCGCGCCGCCGCCGACCGCATGATCGCGCGGGGCGCGGGGGCGGCGGTCATCACGCTCGGCGCCAAGGGCGCGCTCTATCACGCGCCGGGCCGATCGGTCCTCGTGCCCGTGATGAGCGCCGGCCCGGTGGTCGAGACGACCGGCGCCGGCGACGCCTTCAACGGCGGCTTCGCCACCGCGTTGTCGCGCGGCGCGGACCCGGTGGCGGCGGTACGCTTCGGCTGCGCCGTCGCGGGCATTTCCGTCACCCGCCCCGGCACCGCCCCCTCGATGCCGACGTTGGCCGAGGTCGAGGCGCTGCTCGCCCGCGCCTGAGGGGGTCGCTCATTCGGCGACCACCCCGCGCCAGGCATCGACCAGCCAGCGGCGGGTCGAGGGGTCGGGATCGGACGGCCAGCGCACGACGCGCCAGCCGGCCGGCGCGGTCCGGTCGGTTTCTCCGGGACCGCCGAAAAGGCAGGCCAACGGCCCGGCTCCAAACGCTGAATCGTCAACCGCGCGCATGGGCGTCGCGGGATCAAGTTCCATCGTTCGCATGTTCCCCTCCCAACAAACGCTGTGAAACTAGTCCCGGCTGCGCAAGTCGGATCGTTGAGTTATGGTTGATTCGACTCTGGTGCGGTGTGCGATTCTGCTTGAAGTCACGGACTGTTGGCCGAGACGTCCGGTCCGACCGAGCAGGGCTTAGGCGGGGATATGCGTCCGGAAGAAACCTGGACCCTCGATCTTGATGACCTGACGCTGTCGCGCGGCGCCGCGACGGCACGGCTGACGGCCAAGGCCGCCGCCGTGCTCGAATGCCTGCTGCGGCATCAGGGCGCCGTGGTCTCGCACGCGACGCTGCTCGGGGAGGTGTGGCCGGGCGTGCATGTGACCCCCGATCTCGTGCGGGAATATGTCTTCGACCTGCGCGCCGTGCTGGGCGACGACGCCCGCGCGCCGCGCATGATCGAGACGGTGCGCGGCCGGGGATACCGGCTGATCGGCGGGGTGTGCTTCGCGGCCGCCGAGCCGGCGGGCCGGGTGGAGCCGGCGCGGGTCGCGGTGCTCGACTTCGGGGACCCGGCGCTCGATGCGCGCTGGCGCCGCCTCGCGGCCGGCCTCGCGGACGACATCGCCGCCGATCTCAGCCGTTATCCCGATATCGCCGTGATCGCCCGCGTCGCGCAGCCGCCCGACGCGTCGGAGAGGGACCCGCGCGAGATCGCGCACCGGCTGTCGGCGCGCCATCTGGTTCGGGGGCGGCTCGATCTCGCCGGCGACCGGCTGAGGATTCTCGTGCAGTTGGTCGAGGGCGGCAACGCGCGAATCCGCTGGTCGGAGCGGTACGACCGCCCCGTTGACGCGCTGCCTGCCATGGTCGCGGAGATCGCGGCCAACGTCGCCGGCTCGCTCGGCGGCATGCATGGCGCGATCCTGCGGCTGGAGCGCGACCTGGTGCGCCGCCGCCCGGCCAACAGCCTGGAAGCCTATGAGCATTACCTCCTGGCGAGCGACGGCCTGATTCGCTACGACCGCGACAGCACCTTCGACGCCGCCTGGCATGCCGAGCGCGCGGTGACGCTCGATCCCGATTTCGCCCGCGGCTGGCTGGTGCGCGCCTGGCTTGCCAACCGCCTCTATGCGAACGGCTGGCGGCATGACCGGGCCTCGATCCGCGCCCTCGAGGACGTCTGCTTTCCGCGCGCCTATGAATGCGACTCCCGTGATTCGATGGCGCTCGCCTATCTCGCGCTGCACCGGGCGAAACAGGGGGCGCAGACCGAGGCGCGGCGGCTGCTGGAGCGCGCGGTCGATCTGGCCGAAGGGCAGTGCGACGCGCTGATGATGCTGTCGCTCGGGCTCTCGACCGTCGCCGGGCGTTTCCGCGCCGCGCTCGATTGCGTCGACCGGGCCTATGAGTTCAACCCCGGCCCACCGACCTGGTACGGCTTCATGGAGGGCCGCGCCGCCTTCTTCGCCGGGGAACATGCGCGGGCGCTGAGTGCGACCGACTGGGCGGCCGATTTCCTGCCGACCCATGTCTTTCGCCTGCTTTCCGCCGCCGAGCTCGGCGCCGCCGCCGAGGTGAAGTCGGCGTGGGAAGCCTTGCGCGCGCGGTTTCCGGCCTTCGATTTCGAGGAATATGCCATCGATCTGCCGATATGCCATCCGGCGGCCCTGACGCTCTATCGGGCGGCGGCGCGCAAGGCCGAGGCGATCGCCTACGGATCCGGGCAGACATCGCCACTGCGCGGCAAGGCGATGAAGAACGCCCAGACGCAATAGGCGAGAATTACGCCGCGAGTT
>JBGAJI010000014.1:0-18866 GCA_044225035.1 Amaricoccus sp.
GGCGATATCGTCGTCGCCTATGCCCGCGACCGCCGGCCGATCACCGCGCGCGACCTGAAGGCCGACGGCGCGATGACCGTCCTGCTCGCGCAGGCGATGCAGCCGAACCTGGTGCAGACGCTGGAGAACAACCCGGCCTTCGTCCATGGCGGCCCCTTCGCAAACATCGCCCATGGCTGCAATTCGGTGATCGCCACGCGGACCGCGCTGAAGCTCGCCGATTTCGTGGTGACCGAGGCGGGTTTCGGCGCCGATCTCGGGGCCGAGAAATTCATGAACATCAAATGCCGCAAGGCCGGGATCCGGCCGGACGCGGTGGTGATCGTCGCGACGGTCCGCGCGCTCAAGATGAATGGCGGCGTCGCCAAGGAGGCGCTGGGGCGCGAGGACGTGGCCGCCGTCCGCCAGGGATGCGCCAACCTCGGCCGCCACCTGTCGAACGTGAAGGGTTTCGGCGTGCCGGCCGTGGTCGCGATCAACCATTTCGCCACCGACACCGAGGCGGAGATCGCGGCGGTGAAGGCCTTCGTCGCCGAACATGGCGCGGAGGCGATCCTGTGCCGGCATTGGGCGGAGGGGTCGGACGGCATTCTCGATCTCGCCCACAAGGTCGCGGAGATCGCCGACGCCGGAGTTTCGCAGTTCGACTATCTCTATCCCGACGAGATGCCGCTGTTCGAGAAGATCGAGACGATCGCCAAGCGCATCTATCGCGCCGACGAGGTGCTGGCGGACGACCGCCTGCTGGAACAACTGCGGGCCTGGGAGAAGGCGGGATACGGGCATCTGCCGGTCTGCATGGCCAAAACGCAATATTCCTTCACCACCGATCCCGCCCGGCGCGGCGCGCCAACCGGCTTTTCCCTGCCGGTCCGCGAGGTTCGGCTGGCGGCGGGCGCGGGCTTCATCGTCGCCATCTGCGGCGAGATCATGACAATGCCCGGCCTGCCGCGCACCCCGGCGGCCGAGACGATCCGGATCGGGCCGCTCGGCGAGGTCGAGGGGCTGTTCTGATCCATGGCCGATGGATTGCATCCCCCGGCGGCGCGGGCTAGGCGGTTGCCATGCGCCGCGACCCCGCCTCCTGCGCCGACATGGCCGAACTGCGCGCCGAGATCGACCGGCTCGACGCCGAGATCGTCGGCCTGCTCGACGCGCGCCGCGGCTACATCGCCCGCGCCGCCGAGATCAAGCGCGTCGCCGGCCTGCCGGCGCGGATCGAGACGCGGGTGGAGGAAGTCGTGGCGCGCGTCCGCGCCGAGGCGACGGCGCGCGACCTCGACCCCGCTTTGGTCGAGGCGCTGTGGCGGCGTCTGATCGAATGGTCCATCGCGCTGGAGGAGCGCGCCCTCTCGGCGGAAGGAAAAGACCAATGACGACACAGGCGAAGCGCGACACCGGGGCCGGGACCGCGATCATCGACGGCAAGGCTTTCGCCGCGCGCATCCGCGGCCGCGTCGCGGAGGAAGTGACGAGGATCAAGGCGGCCGGCGTCCTGCCCGGTCTCGCCGTGGTGCTGGTCGGCGAGGACCCGGCGAGCCAGGTCTATGTCCGCAACAAGGCCCGGCAGACCGTCGAGGTCGGGATGAAGTCGGTCGAGCACCGGCTGGAGGCGACGACCAGCCAGGCCGACCTGCTCGCCCTGATCGAGGCGCTGAACCGCGATCCGTCGATCCATGGCATTCTGGTGCAACTGCCGCTGCCGTCGCATCTCGACGAGGCTTTGGTCATCAATGCCATCGACCCGGCCAAGGACGCGGACGGTTTCCATATCTCGAACGTCGGTCGGCTGGCGACGGGGCAGAAGGCGATGGTGCCCTGCACGCCGCTCGGCTCGCTGATGCTGCTGCGCGACCGGCTGGGCGATCTCTCGGGTCTCAGCGCGGTGGTGGTCGGGCGGTCGAACATCGTCGGCAAGCCGATGGCGCAACTGCTGCTGCGCGACAGCTGCACGGTCACGGTGGCCCATTCGCGCACCCGCGACATCGCGGCGGTCTGCGCGCGGGCCGATATCCTGGTGGCCGCGGTCGGGCGGCCGCGCATGGTCAAGGCCGACTGGATCAAGCCGGGCGCCACGGTGATCGACGTCGGCATCAACCGGATCACCGGCGCCGACGGCAAGCCGACACTGGTCGGCGACGTCGATTTCGACGCGGCGGTCGGCGTGGCCGGGGCGATCACGCCGGTTCCGGGCGGCGTCGGTCCGATGACCATCGCCTGTCTGCTGGCCAATACCATCACCGCCTGCTGCCGAATCCATGGGCTGGAAGAGCCGCGCGACCTGACCGCCTGAGGTCAGACCGCGCCGGCCAGCACACCGCCGAGCGGCAGGCGCACGCAGGGCGAGCCCGTCAGAATCGCCTGCGCCGGATGCCGGAGGAGGGCGCGCAGCGCCGGGGCGTCGGCGTCGAGGCCGCCGGTGAAGGCGCCGAAGGCCGGCAGGATCAGGCGCCGCGCATCGACGAGAAAGCAGCTCCGCGACAGCCGCGCGCCCTTCAAGGCGACGCGGATCTTCGGGTGATAATGCCCGCTCACCTCTCCCGCCTCGGTATCGGGTCGCGCCTCGTGGCGGAAGGTAAGCGGACCGTGGCGGAGTTCGGGGCGCCAGTCGCCCGCCAGCGCCCGCGGCCGCGGATCATGGTTGCCGGAGATCCAGACCCAGTGCCGCCCGGCGGTCAGTCCGGCGAGCCGCGCCATGTCGCCGGCCTCGAGCACCGCCGCGTCGTCGTCGAAACTGTCGCCGAGACAGACCACCGTCGCCGGCGCGTAGCGCTCGATCGTCGCGGCGAGCCGGTCCAGCGTCTCGCGCGTCTCGTAGGGCGGCAGCAACGCGCCGCCCCGCCGCGCCAGCCGCTCGGACTTGCCGAGATGCAGGTCGGCGACGCAGAGCAGCCGCGCCTCGGGCCACCAGAGCGCACCACCGCCGTCGGCGACGAGCGCCGCCCCGGCGAATGCGATGGTCTGGCAATCGCTCGTCATGTCAGTTCGGCCCGCGCCGGATCGGGGTCGAGGAACTGGCCCAGCCGGCTGGCCGCGACCCGGGCGAAGCGTTGGGTCAGGGCGCGGCGCCGGGCGCCGGGCAGGGGCGTCGTCTCGGGCCAGCGCTGGATTTCGGCGTCGTAGGCGTCGGCGAGGATCAGCCCGCCCCCCTCGGGCAGGATCTCCACCGGAAAGGCGAGATCCACCGCCCAGAAGAACCGGTCGCACCATTCGAGATAGCCGGTCCATTTCTGGTCCGACACGTAGTCCATCCGGCTCGACTTGCATTCCACGATCCAGATCTCGCCCCGCGGCCCGAGCGCCATGACATCGACCCGGAGCGCCAGGGTCGGGGCGAATTCCATGAGCGGCGCGAAATCGAGCCCGCGCAGATGCCGGCAAACGCCCCGCGCCAGCCGCTGGCCGGGGAGCAGTTGCTCGGGAAGGAGCCCCGAGCGGGGCGGAGCGGGGAGGGACGTGTCCGACATGACGGACTTTTCCCGCGCGGGGGCCGGGGGGTCAAGCGCGGGGAAGGTCACGCGCCGATCACGGCGCCGCGCGATCAAGAAGCCGGGCCAAGGTATTCCGCCGGGCCGGACAATCGCGCCGCCGCCTGCGACCTATCGGCTCTTGAGCGGTTCCCGCCGGCCTTGTAGACAATCGGATTAAGGCCGGGAACCGCGCGCGGAATCGGTCAGCCAGGCTGTCAGGAGGGATCACATGGCAGACGCCACCGCCCACGCCCACGCGGACCACGCGAAGCCAGGGTTCTTCACCCGTTGGTTCATGTCGACGAACCACAAGGATATCGGAATCCTCTATCTCTTCACCGCGGCGATCGTCGGTCTCGTCTCGGTCGGGTTCACCATGTACATGCGGCTCGAGCTTATGGAGCCGGGCGTGCAGTACATGCTGATCGACGGCGTGCCGAACGGGCATCTGTGGAACGTGCTCATCACCGGCCACGGCATCCTGATGATGTTCTTCGTGGTGATCCCGGCGCTCTTCGGCGGTTTTGGCAATTATTTCATGCCGCTGATGATCGGCGCGCCGGACATGGCCTTCCCGCGGATGAACAACCTCAGCTTCTGGCTCTATTTCGCCGGGACCTCGCTCGCCGTGATGTCGCTGTTCACGCCGGGCGGCGACGGGCTCAACGGTTCGGGCATCGGCTGGGTGCTCTATCCGCCGCTGTCGACCCATGAGGCCGGCATGTCGACCGACCTCGCGATCTTCGCGGTCCACCTTTCCGGCGCCTCGTCGATCCTCGGCTCGATCAATGTCATCACCACCTTCCTGAACATGCGCGCGCCGGGCATGACGCTCTTCAAGGTGCCGCTCTTCCCCTGGTCGGTCGTGGTCACCGCCTTCATGATCCTGCTGGCGCTGCCCGTGCTCGCCGGGGCGATCACCATGCTGCTGACCGATCGCAACTTCGGCACCACCTTCTTCGCGCCCGACGGCGGCGGCGACCCGATCCTCTACCAGCATATCCTGTGGTTCTTCGGGCATCCGGAGGTCTATATCATCATCGTGCCGGGCTTCGGCATCGTCAGCCACGTGATCTCGACCTTCAGCCGCAAGCCGATCTTCGGCTACCTGCCGATGGTCTTCGCGATGATCGCGATCGCCGCGCTCGGCTTCGTGGTCTGGGCGCATCACATGTACACCGTTGGCCTCTCGACCACGCAGCAGAGCTATTTCATGCTGGCGACCATGGTCATCGCGGTGCCGACCGGCATCAAGATCTTCAGCTGGATCGCGACGATGTGGGGCGGCTCGATCGAGTTCAAGACGCCGATGCTCTGGGCGATGGGGTTCCTGTTCCTCTTCACCGTTGGCGGCGTCACCGGCGTCGTGCTCAGCCAGGCGGCGATCGACCGAGCCTATCACGACACCTACTATGTCGTGGCGCATTTCCACTATGTCATGAGTCTCGGCGCGGTCTTCTGCATCTTCGCCGGCGTCTACTACTGGATCGGCAAGATGTCGGGCCGGCAGTATCCCGAATGGGCCGGAAAGCTGCATTTCTGGATGATGTTCATCGGCGCCAACCTGACCTTCTTCCCGCAGCACTTCCTCGGGCGTCAGGGCATGCCGCGCCGCTATATCGACTATCCCGAGCAGTTCGCGCAGTGGAACTTCGTCTCGTCGATGGGCGCCTTCCTGTCCGGGCTCAGCTTCCTCTTCTTCTTCGGCATCGTCTATTACACGCTGCGCCATGGCCAGCGGGTGACCGAGCCGGCCTACTGGGGGCCGCAGCCGGACCAGACGCTGGAATGGACGCTGTCGAACCCGCCGCCGGAGCATACTTTCGTGACGCTGCCGACGCCGGACATGTGGGACCATCGCGCCGGCCACCATTGAGGCGGGAGGCGCTCCCGCGGCGGTTTCCATGGCCAGGGTAGACGCAGGATCGACGGGGGCCGGCGCGGAAGCGCCGGCCCCCGATGCCTTCGCGCGGGCCGATCCGCCGGTGCTGGCCCTGACCCTCTGGCCGAACCGATCGCTCAGCCGGCGGGGCTTCGCCTGGGTGATGGGCATCGTCGCCGTCGTTCTGGCCCTGCCGATCCTCGCGCTTCTTGGCACGGCGGCGAGCCTCGGTCTCATTCCTTTCTCGATGGCGGCGCTTCTGGCGCTCTATCTCGCGATACGGCGCAACTATGCCGACGGCCGCCTGACCGAGGAACTGCGGCTCTGGCCCGACCTGATCACGGTGGAGCGGCGGGAGCCCGGGGGCGGGCTTCGGAGATGGCATGCCAATCCCTTCTGGGTAAAGGTTCGGCTGAGCGACACGGCGCGGATCGAAAAATACCTGACGCTGGAGGGCAATGGCCGCGAGATCGAGCTCGGCGCCTTCCTCAGCCCCGAAGAGCGCGAAACACTGCGCCGGGACCTCGTGGATGCGCTGGCGCGGCTGCGAGTACCGGGGTGACGGCGGGCGCTTCTCGGGCGGCGCCGCGTCGCGTATCATGCGCGCGATCCGTCGCGGATTGTCCGAGACCTTGGGAGATATCATGAACCGCACACTTCCCGTCGCGCTGGCGTTGCTCCTCGGCGCGCTTCCGGCCGCCGCCGACGAGTTCACAGACACGCTTGAGGGCGCGCTGAAGGCCTATCGCGACGGCGACGTCAAGGCGACCGTCGAGGATCTCGGCTATGCGACCAAGCTTCTGAGCAGCCAGCGCGCGGCGGCGCTCGTCCAGTTGCTGCCCCCGGCGCCGGCCGGCTGGACGCGCACCGACGACGATACCGAGGACGCGGCGATCGGCATGGCGATCTTTGGCGGCGGCACCACCGCCGGGGCGACCTATTCCGACGGAGCCGACGATATCAAGCTGACGCTGGTGGCGGATTCGCCGATGATCGGCGGCATGGGGGCGATGATCAGCGGCCTCGCCTCGATGGGCGGCGGCAAGCCCCTGCGCATCAACCGCGTGGAGTTCGGCCAGAACGACGGTGAGTTGCAGGGCATCGTCAAGGACAAGGTGATGATCAGCGTCTCGGGCAGCGCGCCGGTGGAGAAGAAGGAGGCCTTGCTCGAGACGATCGATTTCGACGCGCTCGCCGATTATTGAACCCCGACTACTGAACCCCGCCGAGGATCGAGAGCCAGCCGGCCGCGGTCACCACGGTCAGGCCGGTGGCGAGCAGCACGGTGCTCGCCACCTGTGCCTGGCCGCGATTGTAGAGATTGGCGAAGACATAGGCATTGACCCCGGGCGCCATCGCGGCGGTCATCACCGCGCCGCGCACGAATTCCAGGGGCAGGGCGAAGACCCAGTTCGACAGGACATAGGCGATGCCCGGATGCACGATCAGCGACAGGAAGGAGATCATCGACGCCTCGCCGAGCGACGCGCGGATGGCATAGCGCGACAGCACGCCGCCGAGGCCGAAGAGCGCGGCGGGCAGGGCGCTGTCGGCGATCATCTCGACCGCGTCGCGCAGCGGCTCGGGATAGGGCAGGTGCCCGAGATTGACCGCGAAACCGATCGCGAGGCCGATCATTAGCGAGTTGCGAAACATCGCCCGCGCCACCGAGCGCGCGGTCTCGCCCAATCCGCGGCCATCGGCGCGGGTGAATTCCATCGTGGTGATGCCGACGAGATAGCAGAAGGGCGCGTGGATCGCGATGATCGCGAAGTTCGGCGCCATCGCGTCCGGCCCATAGGCCCGCTCCATGATCGGCAGGCCGAGCAGCACCGAGTTCGAGAACAGCGCGGCGAAGGCGATCGCCACCGACTCGCCGGGACGGCGGTTGAAGATCAGCCGCGCGCCGAGAATGCCGAGCACGAAGGAGATCGTCGCGCCGGAATAGAAGGAGAGGAGCAGCGCCGGCCGGAAGGTGGTGGTGAGATCAAGGTCGACGATCGCCCGGAAGAGCAGGCAGGGCACGGCGAAATTCTGGGTATAGTTCATCAGCCCTTCGGTGGCGCTGAGCGGGAACAGGCCAGAGCGGGCCGCGGCGTAGCCCGCGCCCATCACCAGGAAGACCGGCAGGATCACGGCGAGGATGGCGCCGATCACAGCGGCAGTTCCAGCGTCAGTCCGTCATGCGCCGGGACGACGCCCGGCGGAACCTCCCGCGACACCGTGGCATAGTCGAGGTCGATATGCATGTTGGTCAGCACGGCCGAGCGCGGCCGGACGCGCGCGATCCATTCGAGGCTGCGCTCAAGATGCACGTGCGAGGGATGCGGCGCGTAGCGCAGGGCGTCGAGGATCCAGAGGTCCAGCCCGTCGAGACTGGGCCAGGAGACGTCGGGAATTTCCGAGACATCCGGCAGATACGCGACGTCATGAAAGCGGAGGCCGAGCGCCTCGATGCGTCCGTGCTGGACGGTGAAGGGGCGGAACGGGATCGGACCGGCCGGGCCGTCGACTTCGAAAGGGCCGTTGATCGTCGAGAGGTCAAGGATCGGGGGATACATGCTGCCCGCCGGCTGGACGAAGGCATAGGCGAAGCGGGTGAGCAGCGAGTCGGCGGTCTTCTCGTCGGCCCAGACCGGCAGGCGCGCGCGCCTGTTGAAGACCACCATGCGCAGGTCGTCGATGCCATGGGCATGGTCGGCATGGGCGTGGGTATAGACCACGCCGTCGAGCCAGCCGACTCCGGCGTCGAGCAGTTGCGCGCGCATGTCGGGCGAAGTGTCGATCAGCACGGCGGTCCGCGCCGCGCCCTCGATCCGCTCGACGAGGATCGAGCAGCGGCGGCGTTGATTTCGGGGTTCCGCCGGATCGCAGGCGCCCCAGTCGCCGCCGAGCCGCGGCACGCCGCCGGAGGAGCCGCAGCCGAGGATGGTGACGCGCAGCCGCGCCATCAGGCCGCCGCCTTGGCGAACAGCCGGTCGAAATTGGCCGAGGTCAGCGCCGCGAACTCCTCCGGCTCCATCCGCAGAGCCGCCGCCATGGCGCGCGCGGTATCGGCGACGAAGGCGGGCTCGTTTCGATGGCCGCGATGCGGAACGGGCGCGAGATAGGGGCTGTCGGTCTCGACCAGCAGCCGGTCGCGCGGCGCCACGGCGAAGATGTCGCGCAGCGCGCCGGCCGCGCGAAAGGTCGCGATGCCGGAAATCGACAGATAGAAGCCGAGGCCGAGCGCCGTCTCGGCCAGCGCCGCCGAGGAGGTGAAACAGTGCATGACGCAGGAAAAGCCACCGGCGGCGTGCTCTTCGGACAGGATCCGCGCCATGTCGTCGTCGGCGTCCCGCGCGTGGATGATGAGCGGCAGGCCCGTGCGCCGCGCCGCCTCGATATGGATGCGCAGGCTCTCGGCCTGGATCGCGGCGCTTTCGGCCGTGTAATGGTAGTCGAGCCCGGTCTCGCCGATGCCGACGAATTTCGGATGTTCGGCGAAGGCGACGAGCGCCTCGACCGACGCCAGCGGTTCCTCATGCGCGTACATCGGATGGGTGCCGGCGGCGTAGAAGACGGGGTCGTGCGCCTCGGCGATGGCGCGGACGACGGGTTCCAGTCGCGGGCGGGTGCAGATCGTCACCATGCGCGTGACCCCGGCGGCGGCGGCGCGGGCGACCAGCGCCGGGATCTCGCCGGCGAAATCCGGGAAGTCCAGATGACAGTGGCTGTCGACGAGGGCGGTCGGCATGAAAACTCGGGCGGAACGGGGTTTACGCAGCCTGAACGAGCGCCTGGGCCGCCGCTGTGTCGATCCGGAGGCAGGTATCGAGGATCACCTGCGCGGGGTCAAGATGAACCGCGCGCGCATGCGCCGTGCGCGCGTTCGTCTCGGCGACGACGACCGCCCAGTGCCGTGCCTGGGCCGGCGCGGTGCCGAGCCGTGACCAGAGCGCGGCCTCGGCCGTCGAGACCGGCTCGGGCCGCGCTCCCGCGGCGGCCAGCGCCAGCCGCGACAAGGCAAGGGCGATGAGGTCGAGAACCAGGCCAAAGCGGGCCTCGGCGTCGCGCCCGGCGCAGGAATCGGCCAGCGCCATCGCCCGGGTCTCGTCGAGCCCCGGCGCGCGGGCGAACAGCGTCGCGATCTGGTCATAGAGCGCCACGCCGTTGAGCTCGATCAGCCGGAAGGCCGCGCCGACCGAGCCACCCGCCAGCGTGGCGAGCGCGGCCGGCGACACCGCGCCCGGATCGGCGCTGGCGTCGGCGAGCGCCGCAGCGAGATCCTCCGGCGACAGCGGCGCGCAGCGCAGCTCGCGGCAGCGCGAGCGCAAGGTGGGCAGGAGCCGCGCCGGCTGGTCGCAGACGAGCAGCAGCGCGGCGCGGGGCGGCGGCTCCTCGAGGATTTTCAACAGGGCGTTGGCGGCGGCCTCGTTCATCTCGTCGGCGGAATCGACGATCGCCACCCGCCAGCCGCCGTCGGTCGCCGAGAGCTGGAGGAAGGATTTCAGCGCTCGCGCCTCGTCGACGGTGATCTGCGTGCGCAGCCGCTGGTTCTTCTCGTCCCATGGCCGGCGGCAGAGGAAGATTTCCGGCGCCGCCAGCGCCGCGACCCGGTGAAAGATCGGATCACCGGGATCCATGTGGAGCCTGTCACCGCGGCCCCCGGCCAGCAAATGCCGGGCGATGTGCCAGGCGAGCGTCGCCTTGCCGACGCCCTTCGGCCCGGTGATCATCCAGCCATGCGGCGGCCGCCCGGTGCCGAGCGCGTCGAGAAACCGCGCCTCCGCCACCGCCTGACCGCGCAGGGTCGCCGTCTCGCGCGGGTGCGGCGCCCCTTCCAGCCGGTCGGCCTCGCGCGGCTCGCCGCTCATGACAGGGCCTCGGCGATCCGCGCGGCGACCGCCTCGGCCGGGCCGTCGGCGGGGACGACGCGGCAACGCTCCGGGAACTCGGCGGCGAGGGCGAGGAAACCGTCGCGGAGGCGCGTCTGGAAGGCGGGACCGAACCGCTCGAACCGGTCCTCGACGCCGCCCCGCGCCGCGCCCCGGGCGACCGCCTCGCCGGGGTCCATGTCGAGGATGAGGGTCAGGTCGGGCTCGATGCCGATCATCAGGGTGTGCAGCGCGTCCACCGTGCCGCGCAGATCGGCCCGGGCCGCGCCCTGATAGACTCGCGTGGAATCGACGAACCGATCGCAGAGCACGGTCGCCCCCTCGGCCAACGCCGGGGCGATGCGCCGCTCCAGATGGTCGCGGCGCGCGGCGGTGAAGAGCAGGATCTCGGTCTCCGCCGACCAGCGGCCGGGATCGCCCTCGACCAGCAGGCGGCGGATCGCCTCGGCCCCCTCCGCGCCGCCGGGCTCGCGGGTCTCGACGACCCTCGTGCCGCGCTCGCGCAGCCGGGTGGCGAGGGCGCGCAACTGCGTCGTCTTGCCGGAGCCGTCGATGCCCTCGAAGGTGATGAACCGCCCCCCCGCCATGCGGCCCTAGTCGCGGCCGGGCAGGAATTGCGCCGCGTGGTCGCGCGTCAGCCGGGCGGCGGCGCTGATCCGGGTCATCAGGCCGCCGCGCGTCGCGTCGGCGCCGGCGACCAGATCGAACCGCGCCGCCTCCCGGTCCGGCAGTTCGACGATCAACGCGCCGAGCGGCTGGCCCGCGGTGATCGGCGCCTCGATCGGGCTGTCATAGACCACCCGCGCCGTCATACGCGACCGGTCGGCGCGCGGCACCAGCATCTGGATGTCGGTCGGCGCCACCAGCGACACGGTCGCCGTTTCGCCGAGCCAGACCGGGGCCTGGGTCACCAACTCGCCCTTGGAGAAGAATTTCACCGTGTCGAACGAGCCGAAGGCCCATTTCACCAGCGCCTCGGTCTCGACCGCCCGCTCCTCGACTCCGCCGAGGCCGCTGACCGCGAAGACGATGCGCTGGCCATCCTGCACTGCGGAACCGACGAGGCCGTAGCCCGCCTCGGCGGTGTGGCCGGTCTTCAGCCCGTCGGCGCCGATGCCGAGCTTCAGGAGCGGGTTGCGGTTCGGCTGGGTGATGCCGTTCCAGGTGAATTCCGTCTCCTTGAAGTAGGCGTAGTACTCTGGAAACTCGTGGATGATGCGCCGGGCCAGCGTGACCAGATCCTCGGTGCTCATCACATGGCCGTCGGCCGGCCAGCCGGAGGCGTTCTTCAGCACCGTATGCTTCAGGCCGATCTCCTGCGCGCGCTGGGTCATCTGCTTCGCGAACTCGTCCTCGCTGCCGGCGAGGCCCTCGGCCACCACCACGCAGGCGTCGTTGCCCGACTGGACGATGATGCCCTGGATCAGCGCCTCGACCGGCACCTCGGTGCCGATATCGACGAACATGCGCGACCCGGCCATGCCATGCGCCCGCGCGCTGACATTGAAGGTGGTCTCCGGCGTCACGCGCCCGTCGCGGATCGCCTCGAACAGCATGAAGAGGGTCATCAGCTTCGACATCGAGGCCGGCGGCCGCGGGGTCTCGGCGTCCTTGGAGAAGAGCACCATGCCGGTGGCGTCGTCGACGATCAGCGCCGAGCGCGCCTTCGTCTCGAAGGCCGCCGCGCCGAACGGTGCGAGAAGCAGGCAAAGGCCGAGAATCCACGGTTTCAGCGACATGCACGACCTCCTGCGGGCTCCGTAGCGATAGGCGAGGTCGCGCCTTGAGTCAAAGCGCGGCGCCTTGCTCAAAATACAACTATAAGGTGATCCCTGCAATGCGCGCCGGTGCCGGCGACGGGATCGCATTTGACGATTCCCCCGGCGCGGCGGTTCGACATGTGCTTTTTGCGCCCGCATCTTGCCGACCTGCCAGTGGCAGGTCGCGCGGGCGCGCGGCCGGAGGAAACCTCCGTAGGCCGCGAGGGGTCCAGATTTCTCCGGAAGCTCTCAATCGTGGCGGGTGTGCCCGGCTCGTCCGTTGAAAACGGACGTGCCCCGGCAGGGCACGCCCGTCACGATCTCGCCGACGGTCGATATCGTGAAGGGGATACTGCCACGTCGCGAGCAATTGGCGCCGCGAAGAACCTACGCCGCGCGCGTCGCCTTTTCCCGCGCCGCGCGGCGCGAGGTGAGGGTGAGCAAGCCCTTCTGAAGAAGGATGAAGATGAAGAGCAAGAGGCCGATGACGATCTTGGTCCACCAGCTCGACAAGGTGCCGTCGAAGGTGATGTAGGTCTGGATCAGCCCCATGATCAGCACGCCGACGAAGGTGCCGGCGACATAGCCGCTGCCCCCGGTCAGGAGCGTGCCGCCGATCACCACGGCGGCGATCGCGTCGAGCTCGACCCCGACGGTGGCCAGCGAATAGCCGGCCGAGGTATAGATCGAGAAGACGATGCCGGAGAGGCCGGCGAGAAAGCCCGACAAAGCATAGATCGCCACCGTCGTCCGGGCGATTGGCACGCCCATCAGCCGGGCCGTCTGCGCGCCGCCGCCGAGGGCATAGACATTGGTGCCGAAGCGCGTCCGATGCGCGAGCAGGATGCCGGCGGCGAAGGTCGCGAGCATCAGGCAGCCGATCAGCGTCAGCCGCCCCTTGCCGGGCATCAGGTAGTACATGCCCTGCAAGGTCTCGTAGAACGGGTGGGTGATCGGCACCGAGTCGATCGACAGCACATAGGCGAGGCCGCGGGCGAGGAACATGCCGGCCAATGTGACGATGAAGGGTGGCATCTCCAGCAAATGGATGACGCCCCCCATCGCCGCGCCGAAGAGCGTGGTCAGGACCAGCAGCATCGCGAATACGATCAGCGGATGCAGGCCGGTATCGCGCAGCACGACGGCGATGAAGACGCCGGAAAAGGCGATGACCGAGCCGATCGAGAGGTCGATCCCGCCCGACAGGACGACGATCGTCATGCCGACGGCGGCGATGCCGAGAAAGGCGTTGTCGGTCAGGAGATTGCCCATCACCCGCGTCGACAGGATCGCCGGAAACTGCAGCCAGGCCAGCAGGTTGGCGAGCAGGAAGATCGCGACGGTGGCGAGGAGGGGCAGGGCGCGGGCGTTCATGGTGTCCTCTGCTCGCGGACGGCCTCGGGCTTCGCTGCGGGCGCGCGCGCCTTCAGCATCCGGCCGAGCGGCAGGGCCTTCGGCGATTGCACGACCAGGATGGCGAGGATGATGCAGGCCTTGATGACGAGATTGAACTCCGGCGGGAAGCCGGAGAGCAGGATGCCGGTATTCACCGCCTGAATCACCATGGCGCCGATCAGCGAGGCGACGATCGAGAACCGACCGCCGAGCAGCGAGTTGCCGCCGACCACCACGGCCAGGATCGCATCGAGCTCCAACCAGAGGCCGGCGTTGTTCGCATCGGCGCCCCGAATGTCGGCGGCGACGATCACGCCGGCCATGGCGGCGCAGAGGCCTGAGACGACATAGACGGCGACGAGGATCGCGCGCGAATTCACCCCCGCGAAGCTGCTGGCGCGGAGGTTCACGCCGACCGCCTCGATCAGCAGGCCGAGCGCGGTGCGCCGCGTGACGAGCAGCGCCACCAGGGCGGCGGTCAGCCAGATGACGACCGGCATCGGCAGGCCGAAGAGCGCGCCGCTGCCGAGAAAGACGAGGGCGGGATCGGAGAAGGTGAGGATCGTCCCGCCGGTTATCAGCTGCGCGATGCCGCGGCCCGCGACCATCAGGATCAGCGTCGCGACGATCGGCTGGATGCGCAGCACTGCGACGAGAAAGCCGTTCCAGAGGCCGCAGACCAGCCCGGCGCCAAGCGCGAGAAGGACCGCGACGACCACGCCATGGCCCGCCTGGACGGCGGAGGCGGCGACCGCGCCGCAGATCGCCATCACCGCGCCCACCGAAAGGTCGATGCCCTTGGTCGCGATGACGAGCGTCATGCCTATGGCGAGCAGCGCGACCGGCGCGCCGCGGTTCAGGATGTCGATCGGACTGCCGAACAGCCGATCCCCGGTGAAGCGGATCGAGAAGAAGCCCGGATAGACGAGCCCGATCAGCACGACCACGGCGGCCAGCGTCAGGATCTGCGGCAATATGCGCCGTGCGAAGCCGTCCATCATCACGCCGCCGCGCCGGACTGGTCGCCGGCGATCGCGGCGACGATGCCGTCGACCGAGATCGCGGCGCCCGTCAGTTCCGCCACATGCGCCCGGTCGCGCACCACGATGACCCTGTGACTATAGACGACCAGCTCTTCCAGTTCCGAGGATATCACGAGCAGCGCCATTCCCTGCGCGCAAAGCTCCTCGATCAGGCGGATGATCTCGGCATGGGCGCCGACGTCGATGCCGCGGGTCGGCTCGTCGAGAATGAGAAACTTTGGATGGGTGGCGAGCCAGCGGGCGAGGATCACCTTTTGCTGGTTGCCGCCGGACAGGAGCCCGATCGGCTTTTCCGCGTCGGACGTCCGGATATCGAGGCGCCTGATGAACTCCTCGGCGGTCGCGGTCTGTTCGCGGCGGCTGATCGGCCGCATCCAGCCGCGGGCGGCCTGGGCGGCGAGCATGATGTTCTCGCGGACCGAAAGCTCGGCGATGATGCCGTCGGTCTTGCGATCCTCGGGACAGAAGCCGAAGCCGTGGGCGATCGCCTCGCGCGGGGAGGCGAGCGGCAGCGGCTGGCCTGCCAGCCGCGCCGCGCCGCTGTCGTGCGGCGCGATGCCGAACAAAGTCTCCGCCGTCTCGGTTCGGCCAGAGCCGAGCAGACCGGCCACGCCGACAACCTCCCCCGCCGCGATCGAGAGATCGAATGGCGCGATCCAGCCACGGCGGCCAAAGCCGGTGACTTCCAGGAACGGCGGTCCGGCAGGCGGTGTCTTGGCGCCGGGGGCGAAGACCTCTGCGCGCAACTCGCGGCCGAGCATCATGTTGATGAGCGCGACCCGGTCGAGATTGGCGGTCGGCACCGAGCCGACGAGGCGGCCATTGCGGAGCACGGTGATCTGGTCGGAAATCTCGAAAACCTGCCCGAGGAAATGCGAGATGAAGACGATGCCGAGCCCGCGCGCGCGCAGGTCACGCACAACGTCGAACAGCATCTCGACCTCGCGATGGTCGAGGCTGGCCGTCGGTTCGTCGAGGATCAGCACCTTGCCGGACAGCGAGACGGCGCGGGCGATCGAGATGATCTGCTGGATGGCGATGGAATAGGCGTCGAGGCCGCGGTCGACATCGATATCGAGGCCATAGGGCGCGAGAATCTCCTCGGCCACCGCCCGCGAGGCGCGCGCCGAGACGAGGCCGAAGCGCCGGGGTTGCCGGCCGAGCAGCAGGTTCTCGGCCACCGTCAGGTTCGGCAGGAGGTTCACCTCCTGATAGACCGTGCCGATGCCGATCCCCTGCGCTTCCTTGGTGTCCCGCGGATCGATCTCGACCCCGTCCAGTCGCAGCTCGCCCGCGTCGCGGCGATAGGCGCCGGTCACGCATTTGATCAGGGTCGACTTGCCGGCGCCGTTCTCCCCGAGCAAAGCGTGCACCTCGCCGGAGCGCAGGGTGAAATCCACGCCGTCGAGCGCCCGCGTGCCGGGAAAGATCTTGGTCAGGCCGCGCGCGGTCAGCAGGGGCGGAACATCGGCCAACGGGCATCTCCGAACGAAACTGCCATCGTCGCCGCGGCGACGTGGGCCGGGACGCGAGGCCCCGGTCCGGTTCTCAGCTGGCGGATCTCAGTAGCCGAGGTCTTTCTTCTGCTCGTAGACCGCCTGCGGATCATCCGCCTGGGTATAGAGCTTCGACTCGGTCTGGATCCATTTCGGTGGCACCGTGCCGTCCTTCATGTAGGCGGCGAGCGCGTCGAAGGCCGGGCCGGCCATGTTCGGGGTCAGTTCCACCGTGGCGTTCGCCTCGCCGGCGGCCATGGCGAGGAAGATGTCCGGCACCGCGTCGATCGAGACGACGAGGATATCGGTGCCGGGCTTCAGCCCCGCTTCCTTGATCGCCTGGATGGCGCCGACCGCCATGTCGTCGTTATGGGCGTAGAGCGCGCAGATATTCTTGCCGCCATCCTCGGCCTTGAGGAAGCTTTCCATCACTTCCTTGCCCTTGGCGCGGGTGAAGTCGCCGGTCTGGCTGCGGATGACCTTGATATTGTCGTGACCGGCGATCGCCTCTTCGAAGCCCTTCTTGCGATCGATGGCGGGCGACGAGCCGGTGGTGCCCTCGAGCTGCACGACGTTGCAGGGCTTGTCGCCGACGGTCTTGACCAGCCAGCCGCCCGCCACGTTGCCCTCATGCACGAGGTCGGAGGTGACGGCGGTCAGATAGAGGTCTTTCGACGAATCCACCGTGCGGTCGAGCAGGATGACCGGGATCTCGGCCTCCTTGGCCTCGCCGAGCACCGAATCCCAGCCGGTTGCGACCACCGGGGCGACGAAGATCGCATCGACGCCCTGGGCGATGAAGGACTTGATCGCCTTGATCTGGTTTTCCTGCTTCTGCTGCGCGTCGGAGAACTTGAGGTCGATCCCCCGCTCCTTGGCCTGTTCCAGCGTCACCGTCGTCTCGGCCGCGCGCCAGCCCGATTCCGAGCCGATCTGCGAGAAGCCGACGGTCTGCGCCATGGAAGGCGCCGCGATCGCGGTCGTGGCGAGGAGCATGGCTCCCAGCATCGCGTTTCTTGGTTTCATTCTTAGAACCTCCCTTTGTCTTCTGGGCTACGAGGCCCTGCCTTCAAAAATCATACTATATTATTTCTGTCCAGATCCCCGTCGATGACTTGGTTAGGATGCGGACGCCACCTGTCCGTAATAGGCGGCGGGGCCGTGCTTGCGCCGAAAATGCTTGTCGAGCAGTTCCGGTTCGATCCGCGCGAGATCGGGAACGAGGCGCAGCGAAAGCAGCGCCATGTTCGCCGCGCATTCGACCGCGACCGCCGTCTCCACCGCCTTGGCAACGGTTGGTCCCCAGGTGAAGGGCGCGTGCCGGTTGACGAGCACGCCGGGAAAGTCGGCGGGGTCGTCGCCCTCGAACCGCTCCAGGATCACGCCGCCGGTATCCCATTCATAGGCGCCGCCGATCTCGCCGGGCGTCATCTTGCGGGTGACCGGCACGTCTCCGGCGAAATAGTCGGCATGGGTGGTGCCGAAGATCGGGATCGGCAGCCCGGCCTGCGCGAAGGCGGTGGCATGCGTCGAATGGGTATGGACCACGCCGCCGATCCCGGGAAAGCCGAGGAACAGCCGCCGATGCGTCGGCGTGTCCGAAGAGGGGCGCAGCGATCCCTCGACGATGCGCCCTTCGAGATCGACCAGCACCATGTCCTCGGGCGCGAGATCGTCGTAGCCGACGCCGCTCGGCTTGATCGCGAAGACGCCGGCGGCGCGATCGACGGCGCTCGCATTGCCGAAGGTGAGGTTGATGAGGCCGAGGCGGGGCAGGGCGACATTCGCCTCGTAAGCCTCGCGTTTCAGTTCTGTCAGCACGGCCGCGCCCTCAAACCCTGACGCCCTGCGCCAGATGATAGTGGATTTCGTTGTCCCGAAGCTCGCGCCGGAAGTCGCGCGGGCGGGTGTCGGCGTCGATCACCATCAGTTCGATCCCGGCGATGGTGGCGAAATCCTCCAGCATCTCGGTCGTTACCGCGTAGCTGTAGCCGGTGTGATGCGCGCCGCCGGCCTGGATCCAGGCGGCGCAGGCGGTCTTGAAATCCGGCTTGCATTCCCAGACCGCGCGCGCGACCGGCAGCTTCGGCAGCGGCGGCGGGGTGACCGCCGTCACCTCGTTGACGAGCAGACGGAAGCGGTTGCCGAGATCGACGAGCGAGGCGTTCAGCGCCGGCCCGGCATGCGCGTCGAACACCAGGCGCACCGGATCCTCCTTGCCGCCGATGCCGAGCGGATGCACCTCCACCGCCGGCTGGCCGGCCGCGATGCTCGGGCAAATCTCGAGCATATGGGCGCCGACCACCCGCTCGCGCCCCGGCGTCAGGTCGTAGGTGTAATCCTCCATGAAGGAGGTGCCGCCGGGCAGTCCATGCGCCATGACCTTCATCGCCCGCACCAGCGCCGCGGTCTTCCAGTCGCCTTCGCCGGCGAAGCCATAGCCGTCGGCCATCAGCCGCTGCGGCGCCATGCCGGGCAGTTGGCGCAGGCCATGCAGCACCTCGAACGAGGTGGTGAAGCCCTTGAACCCGCCGGCTTCCAGGAAGGCGCGCAGCCCGATCTCCAGCTTCGCGCCATAAAGCACCGACCCGTGCCGGGCGCCGCCTTTCCGCAGGTCGGGCGCCATCGAATAAAGCGCTTCATACTCGGCGACCAGCGCCGCCGCCTCGGCGTCGGTCGCCGCGGCGACATGGGCGACCAGATCGCCGATGCCGTAGCCGTTGGTCGAGAATCCGAAGCGCATCTCGGCCGCGACCTTGTCGCCCTCGGTCACCGCCACCTCGCGCATATTGTCGCCGAACCGGCAGAAGCGCCCGCCCTGCCAGTCGGCCCAGGCCCGCGCCGCCCGGGTCCAGGCGTCGATCCGGGCGAGCACCTCGGGGTCCGACCAATGGCCGACCACCACCTTGCGCCCGAGGCGCATCCGGGTGTGGATGAAGCCCG
>JBGAJI010000014.1:18916-49559 GCA_044225035.1 Amaricoccus sp.
CCGCCTCCCGGTCGCCATGCGCGGACTGGTTGAGGTTCATGTAATCCATGTCGATCGTGGCCCAGGGCAATTCGCGATCGAATTGGGTATGCAGGTGCAGGAAGGGCTTGCTGAGCAGGTTGAGCCCGCGGATCCACATCTTCGACGGCGAGAAGGTGTGCATCCAGAGGATGAGGCCGCCGCAGGCGGGGTCACCGTTGGCCGCGACGCAGAGGTTCGCGATCTCTTCCGACGTGGTGACGATCGGCTTGAAGGCCACGGGCAGCGCCAGCGCGCCGGATCCGTCGAGCGCCTTGGCCACGGTTTCGGCGTGGGTGGCGACCTGCGCGAGGGTCTCGGGTCCGTAGAGATGCTGTGATCCGCAAACGAACCAGATACGCGGGGTGGGAACTCCTATCATCGCGAGATTGTCCGTCAATGTTGGGCGACCGTGTCGCGCGGCGCCGCGACCCGCGCGCCCCCGGCCGAGGCGCGGGCCTCGGATTTGATTTCCAAGAGCGCCTTCATCACCTGCGACAGGTCCGCGCTCCGCGTGACCCCGCCGAATGCGTCGTGAAGCTGGCGATAGAGGCGGTAAAGTTGCTCGTAGGTGGCGGCCCGCGCCGGGTCCGGCCGATAGGATTCCGGGCGGAGCGAGGTCATCGCCGCCTGCGCGGAGCGGAAATCGGCATGCGCTCCGGCCAGGACGGCGGCGGAGATCGCGGCGCCGAGCGCGCAGGTCTGGCTCGACCCCGCCACCAGCATCTCGCGCCCCGTGACGTCCGCGTAGATTTGCATCAAGAGCGGGTTCTTCTCGGCGATGCCGCCGGTGCAGATCACCCGCTCGATCGGCACGCCATATTCGACGATCCGCTCGATGATCGCGCGCGCGCCAAAGGCCGTCGCCTCGATCAGCGCGCGATAGATCTCGGCCCGCGTGGTATAGAGCGTCTGCCCCACCAGCAGCCCGGTCAGCAGCTGGTCGACGAGGATGGTGCGGTTGCCGTTGTTCCAGTCGAGGGCGAGCAGGCCCGAATGGCCGGGCGCGAGCCGACTTGCTTCCTCCGTCAGCTCGGCGTGCAGCGTGGCGTCGCCCTTGCAGACCGTCTCGACCCACCATTTGAAGATGTCGCCGACCGCCGACTGTCCCGCCTCGATGCCGTGGTAGCCGGGCAGGATCGCGCCCTTCACGATGCCGCAGATGCCGGGGATATCCGCGATGTCGCGCTCGAGCGAGACGACGCCGCAATCGCAGGTCGAGGTGCCGATCACCTTGACGAAGGTACCCTCCGAAACGTCGCAGCCGATGGCGCCGTAATGCACGTCGAACTCGCCGATCGCGATCGGGATGCCGGCCGGCAGGCCCAGCCGCTCCGCCCATTCGGGGCAGAGCGCGCCGGCCGCCTCCGACGCGTCGTAGGCGCGCTCATAGAGCCGGGGGCGCAGGTCGGCCAGTCGCGGATCGAGCAGGGTGAGGAAATCCGCGTCGGACAGCCCGCCCCAGTCGTCGGAATAGAAGGCCTTGTGCCCGGCCGCGCAGACACCGCGCTTGATGTCGCGGGGATCGGCGACGCCGGCGAGCACGGAGGGAACCCAGTCTGCGAGCTCCACCCAGGAGAAGGCGGCGTCGAACACCTCCGGCGCGCTGTTGAGGCAGTGCCAGATCTTCGACCACCACCATTCCGACGAATAGGTTCCGCCGCATTTCGCCACATAGCCCGGGCGATGCGCGGCCGCGGCGGCGGTGATCGCCTGCGCCTCGCGCCAGCCGGTATGATCCTTCCAGAGCCAGCATTGCGCCGCGAGATTGTCCCGCCATTCGGGCAGGTCGCCAAGCGCGCGGTTCCGCGCATCGACCGGCAGCGGGCTCGATCCGGTGGAATCGACCCCGATCCCGACCACGCGATCGGCCCGGAACCCCTCGCGCCGCGCCGCCGCCGCGAGCGCGCCCCGCACGCATTCGGCGAGGCAGAGCAGATGGTCGGCAGGACGCTGGCGCGCGAGTTGGTGGTCGGCATCGCTCAGCAGGACGCCGGCGACGCCGGACGGATAGTCGGCGACCGCCGTTCCGAACTCCGCCCCGTCGGCGCATCGCACCACCAGGGCGCGAACCGAATTGGTGCCGAAATCGATGCCGAGCGTGAAATCCGTCATGCCCGCTGGTCCCGGGCGGCGCACACGGTTTCCGCGGCGGGGCGGAACGACGTCGGCCCAACCCCTTGCCGGGTTGCCAGAAACATGGTGACTTCCTCCCGCCGCCCTTGGTTTGTTCTTCGCGTGCCCGGGCAGTTTAGCATGAGGCGGCGCGGAATAAAGTATGATTTAATCCGCTCAGCGAATTTTGACAACGGCGCCCGAGGCATTCCCGGAGCAGCTGGAAAGGCAGGGGGAAATGACGGCCCACAGCGAGACGACCGCGCGTCTGATTCAGATCCCGCTCGGGCTGCATCCGCTTCTCACCGCGCGCCCTTCCAAGTCGCAGCATGACCATGTGCTGCGCACCCTCGGCCTTGCGATCGTCAGCGGCGAGTTCGCCGAGAACGCGCTGCTGCCCGGCGACGCCGAATTGCTGCGGCGGCTTGGCGTGTCGCGGACGGTGCTGCGCGAGGCGCTGAAGACGCTGTCGGCCAAGGGGCTGGTGCGGGCCAAGGCCAAGACCGGCACGCGGGTGACGGACCGGCGGCTCTGGAACCTGTTCGATTCCGACGTGCTCTACTGGCATCTGGAGACGGGGGTGGAGGAGACCTTCCTGCTGCATCTGGCCGAGATGCGGCTCGCCTTCGAGCCGGAGGCGGCGGCGCTGGCCTCGGCGTCGCGCGACGCGCCGTCGGATTTCGTCGAGGGCGACCTGCGGCTGCATCTCGCGATCGCCGACGCCTCGGGCAATCCCCTGATGCGCTCGATCAGTTCGGTGATCGAGGTCGCGCTCGCGATGACCTTCGCCATCAGCTCGCCCTTGCCCGACAACGACCTGCACACCCGCACCGTGGCCCGCCACCGCGCGGTGGTCGACGCGATCAGCCTCGGCGACGACGACACCGCGCGCGGCGCCATGCGGTCGGTGATCCGCGAGGGCCTGAACCGGGCGACCCGGATCCGGATCTAGGCGGTTTGGCTCACGGCTGGGCGGTCTTCGCGGCCGGGAGGGTTTCCGCGGCGGATAGGGCCATGGTCGAATCCGGCTCCTCGGTGAAGCGCGCGACTTCGATGGCGACGAGCCGCGCCGCGCCGGTGGGGCCGGTGGCGACGATGGCCGATCCGTCGGGCGTGAAGGCATAGTCGGCGCGGCGCCCGGGCAGCAGGACGGTGTCGCTGCCAGGACCGCCGTGCAGATGGTCGGCGCCGCCGCCGGAGATCAGCAGATCGTCGCCCCCGCCGCCGAGCAGGTTGTCCTCCTCCGCCGTGCCGAACAGGCGATCGGGCCCGGCGCCGCCGGTCAGCGTCTCGCCCTGGAGGAAGGTGTCCGGCGCCCGCGTCTCCCACCAGGCGGGAAGGTCGCGGTTGAAACCGTCCAGCACCTGCCAGCGCGGATTGTTGTCGCCGGGATAGCGCAACGCGCCCCAGCTGCCCCATTTGCCCGGCCCGGCCATATCGACGAAGGCGTTGAAGGCGGTGCCGCCCAGATCCTTCCAGCCGGCGAGCAGCGTGCCGTAGAGGCTCGACATCTCGGGCGTATAGCTCAAGTGATTGAAAAACGCGGTCAGCTCGTCGTCGTTCGGCCAGTTTCCGATGCCGACGACATGCGCCCCGCCCTCATACATGATGAGATCGAGCCCGTGCGCTTTGGCGACCTCGGCCTGATAGGGCAGCATCCGGCCGAGCACGTCGGCGACCGAACTGCCCGGATCGCCGGTCACCGACCCGTCGCGCAGTTCCGCCGCCGCCTTGGCAACCGCCGCGTCGAAGCGATGCGCGGCGACGTAGGTGTCGAGGCCGCCGGCGCGCAGACCCATGGCGCGGCCGTCCGCCTCCGCCTGTCCGGTGCCCTCGGCGATCCATTGCTTGACCAGCGGCGCCTTCATGTCCTCGCCGAGCCCGGCGCTGAAATAGCCGGTGACGGCGTAGGCGTCGAAATAGCTGGCGGGGGGGCGGTTCAACGCCGGATCCTCCGCCACCCACAGCGGCGCGTCGAGGAGCGGCGCTTCGAGCCCGAGCCAGCCGGTCTGCGTCGCGACGACCTTGACCAGCCGCGCCGCCGCCTCGGCCCCGAACACATCGTCCCAGATCATCGCGATTTGCGCCGCGCGCATGCCGGCGAACTGCATCCAGGCATCGCCCCCCTCCGCGCCCCAGCGCGCCTTGGCGGCGTCGGCGACCCAGCGCGCCTGCGCGAACTGCCAGTTCCAGACCTCGTTGGAATATTCGACATGCGCCCGCAGCCGCGGATCGAGATGGTCGCGGACGTAGGTGGCGAAGGCTCGCGCATAGTCGTCGTCGGCCCAGTGCGGCATGTTGAACCAGGGATCGGCGCCGATCTCGTTGGCGAGGGCGACCATCACCTCGACCGGAACCCCGGCGGCGGAATAGGTGTAGTCGCCCGGCTTCGGCCGATCCGCCCAGGAGCTTACCGGCGAATTGTTGGTCGCCATCCAGTCCATGAACCGGACCATCCGCAAGTCGCCGAAACGCGCCGTCCAGGTTGGATCGAACAGCGCCCCCGTTTCGAAGAGCGGGATGTTCTCCTCGCGGACCACGGAAATGTCGCGGAGATAATCGCCGGTGCCCTTGGGGTCCGTCGCCTTGATGGTCAGCATGACCATGGTGCCGGGTCCGCCGGGCCTGAAGTCGAAGCGGATCTCGCCCGGGCGGCGCACGACATTGGCGACGGCGCCGCTGATCTCGAGCGTGCCCGCGCCCGCGTAGGCGACGCGGTAGCGGCCGGCCAGCGCCTTCGCTTCGACCGGCTGATCGGTGAGCAGGATGGTCGCGACGCCCGCCAGCTCCTTCGGCATCGCCTTGAGCCAGCCATTCTCGTCGAGATAGCCCCCTGCGCGCAGATCCGCGTCCGACCAGCCGCCCCATTGCCCGGGCAGGTGGCCGGTCCAGGCGCGCGCGGATTTCATCAGGTCGAGGAAGGGATGCTCGGTCGACCAGTCGGAAATTCCGTTCAAGCCCATGGCAAGCGACGGATTGGCCAGCCCTCGCGCCGGCGCGACCTCGGGCGGGGCCGCCGCCTCGGCCGCGATGTCGACGCGGGCGGGGATCACCCTCGCCTCGCCCGTTGCCTCGCCCCCCGGCGCCTCGGCGCGGCGGGCATCGGCATAGGGCGCGGCGACCTGCCACGCGATGCGCTGCAACGCCGAGGCGAGCTTCGGCGAGGGGGCGTCGAAAGAGTGGCCCCATTTGTCGCGGAACGCCCGCGGAAGGCCCTCCGGGTCGCGGCCGTAGATCACGGCGTATTGCACCATGGCGACGAAATAGTCGCCGAGATCGTTCGGATGGATCCCGTCGGCGAAGAAGGCGGAGACGTCGCGCACGCCCGGCACCCGGCCGGCGCGGATCTCGTCGTCGAGCCGGGCGAAGGCCTGACCGGCCGGGATCAGCCGCATCGGCGCGGCGCCCTTCGGCCGGCGTGCGTTCACCGAGGCGACGATCCCCTGCCAGACGGCCAGGTCGCGGTCCAGCCGCTGGCGCCAGGGCACGCCGTCGCCGTCGTCATCGGGAATATCGACCCCCGTGCCGCTGCCGAGATCGTGCCAGGTCTCGTACATGAAGACGCGGGCGCGGGGATTGGACCCGACGGCGAGCTTGTAGAAATCGAAGGCATATCGGTCGGTGTCGCTCCAGGCGACGTGATTGGCGAGCGGGATCGCCTCGGTCAGCACCACCACCTCGGTCCCGCCCTTCGGCAGGGTCGCGCGGGCATCGACGCCTTCGCCCTCGGCCGAATGCTCCCAGTTCCAGGCGAGCGGCGCGCCGTTGATGACCTGATACGTCACCTTGCCGGCGCCGCCCTGGGATCGGACCGCGTCGCCCAGCATCTGGGGTATTTCGGTTCCGACGAGGCTGTGACCGATGAAAAGCACGTCGTCGGCGAGCGAATATTCCCCCAATGGGCGGTCCCTTCGATAAATGGAGGCGGTGGCGGGGCGGCGTGCAGACTAGCCCGCCGCCCCGGGCCGCTCCAGTTCGGCGCGCATCCTTGGTAAACCGGCCTCAGCCGGGGACGCCGGTCAGCGGATGGCCGCGAACCACCTCCCAGACCGTTTCCTGCATCACCCGCGCCGCTTCGTCGCTCGGCGCCGTCGCGGGCGTTCCGTCCGCGCGGAGGAGGTCGTGGGGCAGGCCGACCGGGCTGCGCTGATAGAGCACGGCGTAATGGGTCAGCGCGACGAGATAGGCGCCGAGGTCGCCAAGATGGATCTGGTCCCGCGATCCGTCGGGAAGCGGCGCGAAGAGATCTTCCGGCCCCGCGATGCCCTCCACGCCGCCGCGCGCCGCCACCGCCCGGGTGAAGGCGGCGAGCACGTCGCCGGCCGGAATGACATAGATCGGGTGCCCACCGTCGGCGGCGACGGCGGGACGCAGGATTTCGTCCTCCCAATAGCGCTTCGGGTCGCGGTCGAGCCGGTTCAGCCAGCCCTCGGGATCGTCGCGCGGATGCCATGTCTCATAGAGATAGACCCGCGCGCGGGGATTGCCCTGCCAGGCGAGCTTCGCCCAGCGGGAGAGATAGTCCCAGCTGTCGTAATAGCGGATGGCGTCGCGGATCTCGACCATCTCGGTCAGGACCACGGCGTCGTAGTCCCCGCTCGCCAGCGCCTGCTTCGCGTCGCGGTAACGCGGATGCGCGTTCTCCTTCTCGAAGCCGTTGATCTCGGCGTCGCCCCAATGCGCCTTCAGCGGGGTGCCCCAGCCGAGCTGGCTGTCATAGTGCGCGCCCGGCCCGGCGAGTTGGGCGAGCATCGCCGGCATGTCGCGCCCGACGAGGCTGTGGCCGAGATGAAAGACCGAGATCGGCCCGACGGGCGCCGGCGGCGGAACATAAAGCGCGGCCATCGCCGCGGCGTCGAGCGGGCGCGGGGCGGAGCAGCGGGTCAGGACGCCACAGGCGGAGACGGCGAGCAGCACCAGCGCGGGAAGGGCGCGGCGCAGCTTGTCGATCGGGTTCGGGGGCATCGGCGTGGCTCCTCTCTCGGGGCTCGACGCGATCCGCGCCCGACATTTGGGCCCCGATCTTCATTCGACGGTAACGATTAAGAATGACTTTATCCCCGTACCTGCCCGGAGTGTGGAATGGCCGTGCCTTGCGGAGCTTTGTTGGTTGGGGGGCGGCCAAGCCGCGCCGTCGTTCGGACGGCGGTGTGATGTCCGCGCAATTCACCGACAAGGAATGGGACGTGATCGTCGTTGGCGCCGGCATGGGCGGCGGCCTGGTCGGGCGCCGGCTGGCCGAGCGCGGCCTTTCGGTGCTCTATGTCGAGACCGGGCCGACCGCGCCGCGCGCCGAGGCGCTGGAATGGGTGCCGGATGTCGAGGATCCGGAGGAGCGCGCCGCGCTCGGCTATTGGCCGCGCCCGATCCATCAGGTGATCGACGGGCGCTCGTCCACGCTCTACGGGCCGTTCGGAACCGGCGTGGGCGGCACCTCCGCCTTCTACGCCGCGACGCTCGAGCGGCCCGAGCGGCACGATCTCGACGACAGCGCCGAGATCCCGCATCCGACCGGCGGCTGGCCGGTTAGCTACGACGAGATGCTGCCCTATTTCGAGACCGCCGAGCGCATCCTGGACGTCTGCGGCGAGCCGGACCCCTTGACGCTCGATCCACCGCCTAGGCTGCGCCAGGCGCCGCCGTTGTCCGAGGGCGACGCGGCGATGATCGGCGCGTTCCGGCGCGAGGGATTGCATCCCTATCGCAAGCATGTCGGGGTCCGCTACCTGCCCGGTTGCGCCGAATGTTTTGGGCGGAAATGCGGCCGCGACTGCAAGATGGACGGGCGGTCGGCGGGCGTGGAGCCGGCGCTCTCGACCGGGCGCGCCGCTCTGCTCGACCGGTGCGAGATCACCGCGCTGCGCGGAACGCGGGATCGGATCACCCACCTCGAAGCCTTGCGCGATGGCGAGCGGATCCGGTTGCGCGCGCGCCGGTTCGTGCTGTCCGCCGGCACCTTCGGCACGCCGCGCATCCTGCTCGCCTCGACCAGCGCGGATTGGCCGAACGGGGTCGCCAACGATTCCGGCGTCATCGGCTGCAACCTGATGTTCAAGCTCTACGAACGGATCGCGGTCTGGCCCGAGCGGCGCGCGGATTTCAACGGCCCGGTCAACACCATCTCGGTCCGCGACTTCTATCAGCGCGACGGGGTGCACTATGGCCACTTCCAGTCGATGGGCCTCACCGCCTCCTATGGCGATATCGTCAAGTACCTGAAGGAGAAATTCGACCAGTCGGCCTTCCGCCACCTGACGCCGCTGCGCGCCTTCGCGCGGGTGCCGGCCTTCGCCGGGGCGAAGATCTTCGGCGACGCGCGCATCTTCCAGGGGCTGCTCGAAGACATGCCGTACCAGCACAACCGGATCGTCTTCGACCCGGCGCGGCCCGAACGGATCGAGTTCGAATACACGCTGACCGCGGAGTTGCTGGCCCGGCGCCGCGCCTTCCGCCGGATGATCAAGGCCGGGCTCGGCCGGCAGCGCTCGTTCTATCTGCACATGGGGCCGGAATTGTCGCTGTCGCACGCCTGCGGCACGGCGCGTTTCGGGTCCGATCCGAGGACGAGCGCTTTCGACGCCAATTGCCGGGCGCATGGGATCGAAAATCTCTATGTCTCGGATGCGTCCTTCATGCCGACCTCGACCGGGATCAACCCGAGCCTGACCATCGCCGCCAACGCGCTGCGCGTCGCGGATGCGATCGTCGCGGCGGCGCAGAGCGGCGACGCGGCCGGAGCACAGTACGGGACGTGAGGCCCGCCCTCAGGCGGGCAGGGCGAGCGCGGTGAGGAGCGCGCCGTCGGCGGCGGTCCAGCGGCCGGAGAGGGCCGCGCCCGCCGCGAAGGGACCGACGGCGCGCTGGAACCGCGCCTCGAAGGTGCGCGGCGCGAGCGCGATGGCGAAATCATCGAAATCGAGCAGCGCGCGGGTCAGCGGATGCTGGCACTTGTAGGCGCATTCCTTCGCGCTGAACATCAGGCGGGCGAGCCGGCCGCGATCCATCGTCGGCCGCGCCTCGAGCCAGGCGATTTCCTCCGGGCGGAGCACACTGTCCCAGAGCGCCGTCTCGAGCGGCGCGTCGGGTTCGAGATCGGCGCCGAGCGACAGCCAGTCCGTCGCCCGCGCGACGACGGCCACGCAATGCTCGTCGCTGTGCGCGATCGAGCCGACCACGCCCTCCGGCCAGATCGGCGCGCGGTCGACGCCGGCGGGCACCGACTCATTGAGGATCCCGATCTCGCGCATCGCACGGCGGGCGGCGACCCGGCCGGCGGTGAATTCCCGCGCCCGACGCGGCACCGCGCCGGACAGCGACGCCGCCTCCTCGGGCGCCAGCCCGGCGTAGAACACCCGCGGATCGAGCACCGAGAGGCCCACGCCCGACGGGAAGAGCTCGCGGGCGGCCGTGTCGAGCCGGCCCGGTGGCGCGGGGCGCGGGCCGGTGGAAAGATCGGTCACACCGCCCTCCGCGTCGCGCGCATCTCGCGCCGCTTCGACATGGCCTCGGACCGCGCCTGCGCTCGCTCGGCCAGCTTGACCGGATCGACGCCGCTCGCCTCCGGGCCCTTCGGCCGGTCGTCGAGATGCGCGGCGAGGGCGGCCAGCGTCGGGAAGCGGAAGATGTCGGTGATGGTAAGCTTGGTCGCGCCGAGCGTGTCGCGGATTTCGCGATGCGCCTGCACGGCCAGCAGCGAATGACCACCGAGGGCGAAGAAGCTGTCCTTCGACCCGACTTCCTTCACGCCGAGGATGCGCTTCCAGATCGCCGCGATTTCCTTCTCGACGTCGTTCTCGGGCGCGACGAAGGTCTCCGATCTCCGCGCCTCGACGGCGGCGTCGGGCGCGGGCAGCGCCTTGCGGTCCACCTTCTTGTTCGGGGTGAGCGGGAAGGCTTCCAGCGCCACGAAGGCCGTCGGCACCATATAATCGGGCAGCGCGGCGCCGAGCCGCTCGCGCAGTTCCGCCTCGGTCACCGCCGCGTCGCCGGTCAGATAGGCGACGAGCCGCGGATTGCCCGGCGTATCCTCGCGCACGACGACCACCGCCTGGCGCACGCCCGGGGCGCCCTCGATCAGCGCCTCGATCTCGCCGAGCTCGATCCGGTAGCCGCGGATCTTCACCTGATGGTCGGCGCGGCCGATGAAATCGAGCTTGCCGTCGGCGCGCCAGCGCACGAGGTCGCCGGTGCGGTACATCCGCGCGTCGCCCCCGGCGAAGGGATCGGCGACGAACCGCTCCGCCGTCAGATCCTCGCGCCGCCAATAGCCGCGCGCCACGCCCGCGCCACCGATATAGAGCTCGCCCGGGACGCCGACCGGGGCGAGGTCGCCATGGCCGTCGAGCACATAGAGCTGGGTATTGGCGATCGGGGTGCCGATGTTGACGATCGCGTCGTCGGCGCTCGCCCGCTCGGTCGAGGACCAGATGGTGGTCTCGGTCGGCCCGTACATGTTCTCGACCGTGGCGCGCGTCACCTTGGCGAACTCGGCGACCAGCGCGCCGGGCAGAGGTTCGCCGCCGACCATCAGATGGCTGATCTTGCCGAGCGCGTAGCGCGCCTCGTCGTTCATCGAGATCATCCGCGCCATCGACGGCGTGCATTGCAGATGCGTGACCTTGTGGCGCAGGATTTGCGCCGCGATGGAATAGTCGCCCTCGGCCACGCCGCTCGGCGCGTTGGCGCGGCGCAGCACCTCGGCCAGCGGCCGCAGCCCCTCCAGGACCTTCGCGGTCGGAATGCCGTAGTCGATCAGGCAGGCGATCTCGTCGACGCCGATCCGCTTCAGCTGCTCCACCCGTGCGAGGCAGTCCTCCACCGTGCCGAACAGGCCCGAATCCTCGAAATAGCGGCGGAAGGCGAAGTCGAGGATGCCGTCCAGCTCCTCGTCGGTCAGGGTGCCGAGGTCGAGCTGCATCGGGTTGCTGACGCCCGCCGGCTTCTTGAAGGCCGGGAAGGCCCAGGCATACTGCTTGATGAGGGCCGCGGCGCTGCGCAGATAGTCCTTCATCGGTTCGCGCGCCGTCTCGCGCACCAGTTCGCGGTCGGCGCCGACGAAGCTGTGCAGCATCAGCGTGACCTTGTGGCGCGCGGGGTTGTGCCCCGCTTCGCGAAGGGCGCGGTGATAGATGCCGATCTTGTCCGCCACCTCGTCGATGCTCTGGCCGAGCAGGTGGGTGAGCACGTTCGCGCCGACGGCGCCCGCTTCCTTCCAGGTGTCGGGATTGCCGGCGGTCGTGACCCAGATCGGCAGTTCCTTCGAGACGGGCCGCGGCTGGGTGACGACGGCGAACGGCGTTCCCGCCTTGGTCGGGAATTCCACCGCCTCGCCGCGCCAGAGCTTGCGCAGGGTGTCGATGCCGTCGAGCATCGCCTGCTTGTTGGCGGGCGGCGTGTTCTCGGGGCGGAGCACGAAATCGTCGGGCTGCCAGCCCGAGGCGACGGCGAGGCCGACGCGGCCGTTGGTCAGGTTGTCGATCACCGCCCATTCCTCGGCGATGCGCGCCGGATGGTGCAGCGGCGTGACGCAGCTGCCGGCGCGGACGGCGAGGTTCTTCGTCACCGCCGCGACCGCCGCGCCGGTCACCGACGGGTTCGGATAGGGGCCGCCGAAGGCATGGAAATGCCGCTCCGGCGTCCAGACCGCGCAGAACCCGTGCTGGTCGGCGAATTTCGCGCCTTCGAGCAGCAGCTCGTATTTCTTCGGCCCGACGCCGTCGTCGTTGCCCCAGTAGAAGAGGCTGAAATCCATGGATTTCTCGGTGATGGCGAGCCGCCCGCTGGAAACGAGGGCGCGGTTCTCGTCGCTGGAGAGCACCACCTTGAAGCCGCGGGACAGCGTCCAGAACAGTTCCAGCACCGAGATGTCGAAGGAAAGGCTGGTCACGGCCAGCCAGACGCTCCCCGCCTCGTGGCTGATCCGGGCATCCATGCCGGTGAAGAAGTTCGAGACGTTGCGATGCTCGATCATCACGCCCTTGGGGCGGCCGGTGGAGCCGGAGGTATAGATGACATAGGCGAGGTTGCCCGACGCGACGCCGCTGTCGACCGTGGTCGCGGGCGCGTCGGCGATGCGCGGGTCGCCATCGAGGATCAGCACCTCGGCCGGATGTTCGGGCAACTGGCCGGCGATGTCGGACCGCGAGAGAATGACCGGCGCCTCGCTGTCCTCTATATAGAGCGCGATCCGGTCGGCCGGGTAGGCGGGGTCGAGCGGCACATAGCCGCCGCCCGCCTTGTGGATCGCGATCGCCCCGATCAGGAGTTCCAGCGAGCGCGGCATGAAGAGGCCGACGAGCACGTCCGGCCCGACGCCCATGCCGCGCAGCGCGTGGGCGACGCGGTTGGCGCGGGCGTCGAGTTCGGCGTAGGTCAGCGCTTCGCCCTCGAAGACCACGGCGACGGCGTCCGGCGTGCGGGCGACCTGCGCCTCGAACAGCTGATGGACGCAGGCCTCGCGGTCGAAGGGGGTCGCGGTGTCGTTCCAGGCCTGAAGGATGCGCGCGCGCTCGGCCGCCGGCATGATCGGCAGGCGCGAGACGGGCAGGGCGTCGGCGCCCGCCTCCGCCACCGCGCCGAGCAGCAGCGACAGGCGTTCGGCCAGCGTGTCGACATCAGCCTCGGCCAGCCGCGCGGTGTCGTAGAGCAGCGTGGCGCCCGGACCGGTGAGCGCGATGGTGAGGCAGGCGCCGGGGATCATCTCGGCGGCGTCGGTGACGATGCCGACCTGCGGCGTCGAAAGGCCGGGGATGGTCCGGTCGCGGGCGACGAGATCGAGCGCGAAGCCGCCCTTGGCGCGTATCCGCGCCAGCTCGGCCTCGAAGGCGGCGGCCGCGGTGGCGAAGCTCGTCGCCTCGTCGAGCTCGGCCTCGAAACGGACGGGCACCCAGGGCGCGACATAGCCCGGCGCGGCGGTATCGAGCGCGGCGAGGGCGGAGTCGCGATAGGCGAGGTCGAAGCTCGGCTTGCCGCCCACGCGCGCCACCCAGGCGCCGATCGCGGCGAGGAGCCGATCGCCGGAGAGGCCGCCAGGCAGAACCAGCGTCCGGCGCGCCAGGGCGCCGCCGGTCGCGGTCCGCGTCTGCGGCAGTTCGGCCGGATCGAGTGCGCGCAGGCGGCCGCGCCAGAACGGCTCCGCTTCCACGGTGCGCGCCATGACCTCGGTTAGCGCCTGGGCGGCGGCCGGGTCGAGCGAGGGCAGCGCGTCGCCGACGGCGGCGACGGATTTCGGGCAGACCGGCGCTCCGAGCAGGTCGGTCAGCCGGCTGAGCGCGATCGGCGCCGAGCCGGTGGCGACGACCAGCCGCTCCGGGGTTACTTCCAGGACGGTGCCCGGCGCCGGGCCGGCGTCGCGCCCGGTGATCTCGACGGCGCCGACGATCAGTGGCCGGCCGCCGATCTCGATCTTCGGCGCCGCGAGCGGGTTCCAGTAGGCGCCATGATCGAGGCCGCGGACCAGCGCCGCGAGATCCTCGGCGTCGCGGCGAAAGTCGAGCCGGGCGGCGGCGGCGGGCCGCGCCGCGCGCGCGTAATAGTCGCGCAGGGCCAGATCCTGGGCTTTGCGCGCCGGACCGCCGAGCTCGATCCCGGTCACGAGCGCGCCGAACCCGTCGATCGCCGCCGCGTAGCATTTGGTGTTGAGAGTCAGCGCCGTTTCCTCGGGGGCGAGGTCGAACAGCCGCTGCTCGAGGATGTCGCCCTCGTCGACGCCGCCTTCGATCATGTGCCAGGTGATGCCGTGCCGCGGCTCGCCATTGATGATCGCCCAGACCGGCGCGTTGAGGCCGGCGTAGCGGGGCAAGGGGCCGTCATGGAAATTGATTGCCCCCTTGGCGGGCAACGCCAGAACGGCGTCCGGGATGATCGACAGATTGGCGATGCTGAACAGCCAGTCGAAAGAGAGGTCGCCCAGCCGGTCGGCGAGGCCGGCGCCGGGCGCCTCGACGCGGAGCTTCTTTCCCATGGCCCAGGCCCGGACGTCCGGGTTGCGCGTTACCACCGCTTGGACGCGATGGCCGCGGCCGAGCAGGATCTCGGCGCACTGGATCAGGAGCGACTCGTTGCCGATGACCACGCAGGAAAAGGAACTCATGAAACTCTCCGGGAAACGGTCGCGGGATCGGCCCGCTCGGGGATGACGTGAAGGCTCAAGGCGTGTGGCGACCTCAGGGCGTGTCGGGCGCCGCGATACCGGGCGGGGCCGACGCGACCGCCGCCGGCTTCGGTGCGCGGAACGGCGCGGCGAGCCAGTGCGCGATCAGGTCGCGGCGGAGACGCGGCGGATCCTCGTTGGGCTTGCCCTGGAGCATCCGCCGCGCGTGGCAGAACATGCCGCCGACCACGGCGGCCAGCGTCGCCCCGGCGGCGTAGACCGGGCCATGGTTCTTGGTGAAATAGTGGAGGCGGGAATCGAGCCAGTAGCCCGGCACCCGCTTCCAGCCCTTGGCGCCCGTCGAGACCGAGCCGATATGGGTGACGCTGCTTTCGCGGACATAGACCGTCGGCCAGCCCGCCCGGTTCGCCCGGCGACAGAGGTCGGTTTCCTCGTAGTAGAGGAAGAATTCTTCGTCGAAGAGACCGATCTCGTCGAGCATGGTCCGCCGCGCCATGACGCTCGCCCCGGCCAGCCAGTCCACCCGTCGCGTGACTTCCGGGATCGGCAGCGGCACGACATGGCGCGACAGCAGCCGCGTGACCGGTCCCATGCGGATCGCCCCTTCGAACTCGCCGGGCAGCGAGGGGAAGCGGAAGGCGGTCATGTGCGGCGCGCCATCCGGTCCGTGGATATAGCTGCCGGCGAACCCGACCTCGGGATGGGCTTCGAGATAGTCGACCAGCGACCGGATCGCGCCGGCATCGGGGAAGGCGTCGGAATTGAGGATATAGACGTAGTCCGGTTCGCCGCCGCCGGCGAGGCCCGCGCGAATGCCGACGTTGTTGCCCGCGCCATAGCCGCCGTTGCGCCCCGCGGCCAGCACGCGCACGCGCCCCGTCCAGCCCTCGGCGGCGACCGCGGCGCTCAGCGTCTCGAACGAGCCGTCGCGCGAGTCGTTGTCGACCACGGTGATCTCACCCGCGATGCCCGCCATCTCGCGCAACGCGGCGCGGATGGACTCGAGCGTCATCTCGGCGGTCTTGTAGTTGAGGATGATGGTCAGAATACTCGGGTTTGTCATGGCGCCTACTCCGCCGCCGTGGCGATCGGGCCGTAGCCCGGCTGGTGCCGCGCCTCCACCGCCTCGACGCAGGCCTTTATCCGCGCGGCGAGCACGCGGACGTTCGGCTCCAGCACCATCGAGTCATGGTCGCCCGGCACCTCGAACACCTGCGTCGCGGAGGCCCAGCGGGTCCAGTCGTTGTCCTCGTAGACATATTCGCGCTCGCTATCGACCCAGCGGCCGCGCGACACCTTCCACACCTTGTCGAGCGCCGGGCGGAACAGCACCAGCGGCCCGGCCCAGGGCCGCAGGTCATAGACCGGCAGCGCGGCGAGGAAGGCGGCCTCGATCGCGGCGTTGTGGAACTGAAGCTCCGGCGTCGCCTCTGTCTCCTCGAAGCGGGCGCGCAGCTTGCCGAGCTCCCATTCCACGCGGGCGCGGGCCCATTCGACGAAATAGCCGGCACCCTTGGCGCGGATCTGTTGCCATTTCATCAGCGCGCGATCGACGCGGTTCAGGACCGGCCGCATCGGCAGCGGCGTGTCGAGCATGACGAGCAGCGCCACCTCCTCGCCCGCCGCCTCGAGCTGGCGCGCCATCTCGTAGGCGGTGATGCCGCCGCCGGAGAAGCCGCCGAGCAGATAGGGCCCATGCGGCTGAACCGCGCGAATCTCGGCGATATAGTCGGTCGCCGCCTCGGCCAGCGTCGCATGGGGCGCGTCGTCGCCATAGAGGCCGCGGGCCTGCAGCCCGTAGAACGGCCGGTCCGACCCGACGAGATGCGCGAGATGGCGCAGGTTCAGCACATTGCCGAACATGCCGGCGACGAGGAAGAACGGCGTCCGCGGCCCCCCCTCGCCATCGTGCATCGCGACGAGATGGGTGAAGCGCCGTGTCGCCACCTTGGCGACGGGCGCGCCGTCGTCCGCCGCGTCGGGCGAGATCCCGGCGCGTTCGGCGATCAGCGCGGCGCATTTGGCAATGGTCGGCGCCTCGAACAGCACCGAGATCGGGAATTCGACGCGATAGGCCTTCTTTATCATCACGAACAGGCGGACGGCGATCAGCGAATGGCCGCCGAGATCGAAGAAACTGTCCTCGACGCCGACGTTCGAGACGCCGAGCAGCTCTTCCCAGAAGCCGGCCAGCATCCGTTCGATATCGTTGCGCGGCTCGACATAGTCGCTGTCGAGTTCGGGGCGCTTGAACTTCTGCCCCGAGGCCACCTCGACCACGCCGCTTTCCGCCGCCTGGGCGATCAGCGCGTCGAGGTCGAGCGAGGAAACGACGATCTGCGACTGGCCGCTGGCGAGCGCGCGGCCGAAGGCTTCCGCCCCCTCGCGCGGCAGGATGCCGAGCGAGAGGTTGCGCAGCAGCCGCTCCTCCGCCTGCGAGAGCGGCGCGCGCGCGGCGTCGTCTTCCTCGAACTCGACTTCGCCGGCCCCTGGCTTGCGGGCATGGGTGAAGCCCGTGTCGCTTTCCAGCCGGCGGATGGTGAAGCCCTCGACCTCCATCAGCACCGCGCCGCCCGGGTCGCAGAGCGTGACGTCGAAGCTGGCGAAGGCGCCGTCGCCATCGGAGATCCGCGCCCAACTGACGATCTCGGCCGGCAGCGGCCCATGCACCCGCGCCGAGCGATAGGAGACCGGCACCCAGAGATGGCTGGGCTCGTAGCCCGCGATCAGTTCCATCGCCCAGCCGGTGGCGAGATCGAGCAGCGCGGGATGCAGCAGGTAGCCGGCCGCGATGTCGGCGACGAACGCGTCGGGCAGGCGAAGATTCGCCACCCCCTCGCCGGCGCCATAGGCCAGCGCGCGCAGCACGCGCCAGCGCGGGCCGAAGCGCAGGTGCCGCTCCTGCGGCGAGACGAGCGTCTCGCCCGGCCGTGCCACGTGCCTGTCGGGGCAGCGACCGGCGATGGCCGCGAGATCGAGCGGGGCGGGACGCGGCAGGGAGCCGAGCGCGATGCTCGCCTGCGCGTTGAGCTCGAACGCCGGGCGCCCGTTCACCTCGCAAGCGCCGCGCACCTCGAACCCGTAGCCCTCGTCGGCGCGGGTCAGACGGATGCGCGCCGCGCGCGGCTTGCCGTCGGCGACCTGGAACGGGCGCAAGAAGAAGAAATCGCGCAGTTCGAAGGGGACGGTCTCGCCATGGGCGCGCAGGGCCTCGGCCGCGAGTTCGAGATAGCCGGTGCCGGGGATGAGCGCCTCGCCCGAGGCGGTGCGGTGACCGTCGAGCAGCCAGCGGCCCTCGGTCGAATAGCTCGCGGTGAAGAGCCGGTTGCCGGCCGCGTCGAACGTCGCCTGATCGAGCAGCGGCGCATGCGCCGGCTCCACCGGGGCGGGCGGGCGATCGCCCGTGCGTTCGGCGAGCGCGGCGGCCGCCATGCCCACCTCGTTCCAGATGCCCCAGTCGATGGCGACGACCCGCGTCGCGCCGCCGCGCCGGCTCTTGGCATAGGCGTTGAGATATTCGTTCGCCGCGACATAGTCGATCTGGCCGGCCGGCGCCGTGACGGTGCTGGTCGAGGAAAACAGCACCAGCCAGTCGAGCGACCCGTCGGGGAAAAGCTCGTGCAGCACCTGGGTGCCATGGATCTTCGGCGTGAACACATCCTCGACGGTGGCCGAGGTCTTGGCGAGCAGCGGCCCGTCCTTCACCACGCCCGCCGCGTGCACGACACCGTCGACGCCGCCGAACCGCTCGGTCGCCGCCGCGATCGCCGCGCGCATTTGCTCGACGTTGCAGACGTCGGCGACGGCGACCAGCACCTCGGCCCCGAGCGATTCCAGCCGCTGGACGGCGCGGATGCGCAGCGAGGTCGGATCGAACGGGCCATGTCCGCGCAGATGGGCGTCCCAACGGGCGCGATCGGGCAGGGCGGCGCGGCTGAGCAGCACCAGCCGGGTGCCGCGGGCGCGGACCAGCTCCTCCGCCACGCTGAGGCCGATGCCGCCGAAGCCGCCGGTGATGAGGCAGACCCCGCCCTCGCGCGGGACGGGCGCCGCCGCGGGTTCCAGCGGCGTCGGGCGGAAGGCGAGTTCGAACCTTTTGTCACCGCGGAGGGCGGCGGTCAGGTTGGCGGAACGCGCCAGCAGATCCTCGAGCACACGCGTCGCCAGCCGGTCCAGCGCCCCGCCGGCCTCGCGCCGGGCGGCGACGGTGGCGGGAAGCCAGCCGCCGCGTTCGACCGGCGCGGGCAGCTCGATATCGAGCGTGGCGCAAGTGATGCCGGGCAGCTCGCGCGGTATGACGCGCGACGGCCCCTGGACGGTCGCCTTCTCGGGATAGGGCAGGGCCTCGTCGCGCACCTGCGCCCCGCCCGAGGTGACGACGCAGAGATGCAGCGGCGTCGGCAGGTTCTCGGCGTTGAGCGCCTGTGCGAGGAACAGGAGGCTGAAGAAGCCGCGCTCCTGGTTGCGGTGGAAAAAGCTGCTGCCGGGACGGAAGGTCTCCTTCGCGGTGGTCAGCCAGAAATGCGCGACGCGCGACGGCGCCGCGCCCCGGGCGACGAGGTCACGGATCAGGAGATCATAGCCTTCGCGCCCGCGTTCCGGCGCGAGGACGTAGCGATCCTCGCCGGAGCGGCCAAAGGCGTCGCCGGGATGGACCTCGACCACGCGATGCCGGGCGCCGCGCAGCCGGGCCGCGACGCGCGCGCCCAATCCTGCGTCGTCTACGAAGACGAGCCAGGTCGCGGGCGTCGCCGCGTCGAGCTCGGTTTCGACGTCGATCTCGGTCTCGGCGAGGCGGGGTCGCCAGACGGGGCGCCAGCCCCAGTCCGCGATATCGGCCGCCCGCGCCGGCAGGGTGGAGGCGGCGGCGCGCGCGGCGCCCGGCTCGATGAAATAGGCGGCGCGCTGAAAGGCATAGGTGGGCAGCGGCACGCGATGCCGCTTCGCCTCGCCCCAGATCGGTTCCCAGTCGAGCTTGACGCCCGTGGCCCACAGCCGCGCGAAGACCTGCAGGAAATAGGCGTCGTCGGCGATCTTCTCCTCGGGATGGCGCAGCGCGCTCAGGACCTGGTTGCCGGGGACCGCGCCATGCGCCTGGGTGAGCGAGCTGAGCGCCTTGCCCGGGCCCATCTCGAGATAGATCCGGTCCGGCTCCTGCGACAGGGTGGTGACGCAATCGGCGAAGCGCACGGTGCCGCGCAGATGGCGGACCCAATAGTCGGGATCGGTCGCCTCGGCATCGGTGATGAAGGCGCCGCTGCGGTTCGAGACGAAGGGAATTGCGGGCGCCTTGAGTTCGATCGAGCGCAGATAGGCGCCGAACCGCGCCAGGATCGGGTCGAGCATCCGCGAATGCGCGGCGATGTCGATCGGGATGCGCTGGCACTCGATCCCGCGCGCGCCGAGCACCGATTCCAGCGCGTCGAGCGCCGCCTGCGGCCCGGAGGCGACGCTCAGTTCCGGCGCGTTGACGCTGGCGAGATCAAGCTCGGCGCCGAGCAGCGGCAGGAGATCGCCCGCCGCCATCGGTACGCTCAGCATGCCGCCGGCCGGCACCGTGTCGAAGAGCTGCCCGCGCAGATGGACGAGGCCGACGCAATCCTCGAAGGACATGACCCCGGCGAGACAGGCGGCGGTGTTCTCGCCCATGCTGTGCCCGACCAGCGCCGCCGGCCGCGCGCCCCAGGACATCCAGAGCTGGGCCAGCGCGTATTCGACGATCATGATCAGCGGCAGCTGGACCGACGGCCGCTTCAGCCGCTCCACCGCCTCGGCGCGATGCGCTTCGTCGGGCAGCCACAGCGCGCGAAAGTCATAGTCGAGCTTCGGCTGAAGCACGTCGAGGCCGCGGTCCAGCCAGGTCGCGAACACCGGCTCGGTCTCATAGAGATCGCGCGCCATGCCGGCATATTGCGCGCCGCCGCCGGGGAACATGAAGACGAGCTCCGGATCCTCGGCCACCAGCGAATGGTTGAAGACGCGCCGGGGCTCGTTCGCCTCCAGAAGCCGCGCGGCCTCCTCATGCGTTTCCGCGACCAGCACGCGCCGTTTCTCGAAGGCGCGGCGGCCTTCCCTCAGCGTCCAGGCCACATCGGCCAGCGGCTGTTCGGGATGGGCGCGCAGATGCGCGGCCAGCGCCCTGGCATTGGCGTCGAGCGCGGCGCGCGACCGGCCGGACAGCGTCAGGATCTGGAACGGCCAGTCGGACTCGTCCGACGCCGGGCGCGCCGGCGCTTCCTCGATGACGGCATGGGCATTGGTGCCGCCGACGCCGAGCGAGTTGATGCCCGCCCGCCGCGGCCCCTTGTGCGAGGTCCAGTCGCGCAGGGTGGCATTCACCCGAAACGGGCTCGTCTCGAAATCGATCGAGGGGTTCGGCGCCTCGAACCCGAGGCTCGGCGGGATCTGGCGATGGGTCAGGGCGAGCGAGGCCTTTATGAGGCTGGCCACGCCGGCGGCGGTATCGGTATGGCCGATGTTGGTCTTGACCGAGCCGACGCCGCAGAAGCCGACATCCTCCGTCGTCTCGCGGAAGGCCGAGGTCAGCGCCGCGATCTCGATCGGATCGCCGAGATAGGTGCCGGTGCCGTGGCATTCGACATAATCGATCGTGTCAGCGGAGACGCCGGCGACCGCGTGCGCCTCGGCGATCGCGCGCGCCTGGCCGTCGACACTGGGCGCGAGATAGCCGGCCTTGGCGGCGCCGTCGTTATTGACCGCCGTGCCCTTGATCACCGCCCAGATGTGATCGCCGTCGGCGATCGCGTCCGCCAGCCGGCGCAGCACGACGACGCCCGCGCCGCTGCCGAAGACGGTGCCCTGCGCGCGGTGGTCGAAGGCGTGGCAATGGCCGTCGGGCGACAGGATCTCGCCCTCCTTGAACACATAGCCCCGGCCTTGCGGCAATTCGATCGTCACGCCGCCGGCCAGAGCCATGTCGCATTCGCCGTTGAGCAGCGACTGGCAGGCGTAGTGCGTCGCGACGAGCGAGGTGGAGCAGGCGGTCTGCAGATTGATGCTCGGCCCCTTGAGGTCGAGCACGTGGCTGACCCGCGTGGCGAGGAAATCCTTGTCGTTGCCGGTGTGGCGCAGCAGGAACATGCCCGTGCTCTCGACCAGGTCGGGGTTCGAGCAGATGTTGAAATAGAAATAGCTGCCCATGCCGCAGCCGGCGAAGACGCCGATCGGCCCGTCGAACCGCTCCGGCATATGCCCCGCGTTCTCCAGCGCCTCCCAGGCGACCTCCATGAACTGGCGGTGCTGCGGATCGAGGATCGCCGATTCCTTCGGGCCGAAGCCGAAGAACTCGCCATCGAACATCTCGAACCCGTCGAGCGGCGCGGCGGCGGGCACATAGTCGCGGTGGCAGAGCTTGTCCGGCGTCTCGCCCGCGGCGATCAGTTCCTCCTCCGAAAGACGGCGGATCGATTCGATGCCGTCCCGCAGGTTCGCCCAGTATTCCGCGATGGATTTCGCACCGGGCAGGTGGGCGGCCATGCCGACGATGGCGATGTCGTTCTGATTAGTCATGGAACTATTGACCGCGTCGACCATCGCTGAAAATCTCAATATATGCCGTTGCGGGATATGTATTAAGGGAGATCACCAACGAATGGTTAATCCCGGATCGAAACAGCGTTGTTAGCCAGTGCGTCGGAAGGACGCCGGGCGTTCGGGGCGATGTTTGAACGCGCCCGCCTGGAACTCGGCGCGCCGCGCACTTCTTCCCGTCACAGGATGGTCCGCGGCTCTTCCCGCGGCGGCGCGGACTCCGTGGCGGGCACGGAAACCGCGTCGGGGCTCGCGCCACGGGCGCGCGCGAGCGATTCGGCGTAGCCGAGCACCGCGCCGGCCATCAACCAGGTGAAGGGGATCAGTGTCGCGTTCGGCAGCATGTCGATCATGTTCACCGCGAGGATCAGCGCCAGCGTGCCCGCGTAGGGCGGCGGCGGCCCGGCGCCGAGCCGGCGCGCGCGGTGGGCGAGCATCAGGATCGGCCAGGCGAGCAGACCGAACTCGGCGATATAGCCGAACCATCCCAATGTGCCGATGGTGATGATCCAGCGGCCGTCGATGACCGAGAGATCCTTGCCGGTCAGCGGATCATGGACCCGGTTGCGCCCCCAGGCGCCCCAGCCGAACGCCGGCCGCTCGCGCGCGCGTTCGAGCAGCATATTCTCGTTGTTGAAACGGAAGCCGAGCGATTGGGCGCGGTCGGCGCTGATCGCCTCGGCCTGGGTCATCATCGCATTGATCGGCACCAGATCGGCGCCGCGCAGCAGCGGGAAGAACAGCGCGACCAGCGCCATGGCGGCGGCGAGGCGAAGCTGCGTGCGGAAACCGACGAATCGCACCACCGGCACGAGAATCAGCGCATAGGCGAGCGAGGCCATGCTCTTGCAGAGCACCAGGACGACGCCGAGGTAGGCGGAGGCGAACATGAGGGGTGTCTGCTTGTCCGGCTCGGCGTTGCGCCAGAGCGTGACCGCCGACAAGAGCGCCATGAGCGCGAAGAAGGCGACCCAGAGCCCGTGCGGCAGGAAGACGATCGGCCGGAAGCCGCCCTCGCGCATCATTTGGATGAAGTCGTGCTGGAAGAAACCATAGACCCAGACGTTGATCTGCGGGCTGAGGCGGATCTCGACCAGCATCGGCAGCGAATAGGCGAGCCCGGCGATCATCAGCGCCCAGACGATTTCACGCTGCGCCTGCTCGGTCGCCAGCAGCCGGCGGGCGAGGATGAAGGGCAGGATGTCGATCACCTGGCTGATGACCGCCGAGATCGAATCATGGGCCTTGAGGCCCGGCAGGCCGCCGACCTTGAACCAGATCGGATCGGAATTGGTCAGGACGGTCGCGATCGGGCTGAGGATGAACAGCAGGATCAGGATCTTGCCGACCCGCGTCTCCGGCAGGAACGGGACGCGCTTGCCGAGCATCAGCACGCAGATGCCGAAGGCGGTGAGGTTCGGGATCGACACCTTGTTGAACGGCGGGATCAGCGGAAAGTCGAAATTCGCCAGCGGCGGCAGGATGAGATAGGCGCCGAGGATCGACCAGATCACCGCCCGCTCGATCGGCAGCCGCTGATAGAGCACGATCGCGATCAGCGGCCAGGCGACCAGCATCAGATATGCCAGGGTGTTGGGCATTGGCTCGTGGTTTCTCCGTCGTGCCCGCCCTCGGGTGCCCACGCGCGCGACGGTGGCCGAATCACGCACTCTCGCTTAAGTTGTCAGCACATGGTGACTAGTGGATTAATGCGACAATGCGCGAACCCGGAGAACAGACCCGCGCCGAACCGACGCCGACCGCCGCGACCGGCGTCGGCGCGGTCATCATCGGGCGCAACGAAGGTCCGCGGCTCGTCGCCTGCCTCGCTTCGCTGGTCGGGACGGTCGACCGCGTGGTCTATGTCGATTCGGGCTCGACCGACGGCAGCGTCGCCAAGGCCGAGGCGGCGGGGGCGACCGTCGTGGCGCTCGACCTCGCGCGGCCCTTCACCGCCGCCCGGGCCCGGAACGCGGGCTTCGCCGCGCTGGGGCCGGTTTCCTACGCGCAGTTCGTCGATGGCGATTGCGAGCTGCGGCCGGACTGGATCGCCAGGGCCCGCGCCTTTCTCGACGCGCATCCCGAGGTCGCGGTCGCCTGTGGCCGGCGGCGCGAACGCTTCCCGGAAGCGTCGGTCTACAACCGCCTCTGCGATCGGGAATGGGATACGCCGATCGGCGAGGCCAGGGCCTGCGGCGGCGACGCGCTGATGCGGGCCGAAGCCTTCGCCGCCGTCGGCGGCTTTCGCGAAAGCCTGATCGCCGGCGAGGAACCGGAACTCTGCCTGCGTCTGCGGGGCGAGGGCTGGAAGATCCAGCGGCTGGACGCCGAGATGACGCGGCACGACGCCGCGATCCTGCGCTTCGGGCAATGGTGGCGGCGAACCCGCCGCGCCGGCTTCGCCTTCGCCGAGGGCGCGGCGCTGCACGGCGCGCCGCCCGAACGCCACTGGGTCCGCGAGACGCGCCGGGCCCTGGCCTGGGGGCTCGTCTTGCCGGCCGTGGCGGTCGGGGTCGGCCTTCTCGTCCCGCCGCTCGGCCCGCTGCTTCTGTTCGCCTACCCGGCGCAGGTGGTCCGCATGGCGGCGCGCGAAGGCATCGGTGGCCGCGCCGCCTGGGAAAGCGCGTTCTTCGGCGTACTGGGAAAGTTCCCGGAAATGCTCGGCGTGCTGGAATACTGGCGCGGCGTCCTGCTCGGGCGCCGCGCCAAGCTCATCGAATACAAATAGTCAGGCGGCGGCGACGTCGGAGCTCTTCACCCCGCGCTCGATCGCGCCAAGGATCGAATGGCCGGCGTCGTCGCGCAATTCGACCCGACAGACGCCTCCCGCGCCGACGGTCCAACGCCCGACGGGCTGCGATGCGACCGCCGTCCCCGCCGGCAGGGCGCGTTCGCGCGCCGCCGCGGCGACAAGCGCCGCGAAATCCGTGACGGGCGCGCCGACATCGACGGCGCGTCCGTTCACCGTGACGCCGAGCGGCGCCAGAAGCCGCGCGCCGTCCCAGGCGGCGCCGAGTTCGTCCGGGGTGACCGCGACCGGCGAGAAAGCCGCGCCGCCGTCCGGCGAGGTCTGAACCAGGGCGACCAAGCGGATGGCGGCCGCAGCCTCCTCCGGACTTGCGCCCTGCGCCACGTCGCCGAGAATCACCGCGACGCCGGCCGCGACCTCGCCCGCCGGCATGTCCCGATCGCGGCGTCGCCACGGCCTCGGCCACGCGCCAGCGCAGCGCGCCGCCATCGTCCTCGATCCATTGATAGGCGCGGGGCAGGGGCGCCATCGCCTCGCGCTCGTGGAACCGGCCGACGGGCTGCGCGTCCGCCTCGACGCCTCGCGCGATCAAGCGCGAGCGCCGGCGCCACCCGGTCCCAGTCGTCGAGCGCGCGCTGCAGGGTCGGCGCGAGATGCCGCGCGTCCGAGGCCTGCGTCACATCGTGGCTGACCACCACCAGACGTCCATCGCGGCCGCCGTCGCGGAGCGTTCCGAGCTTCATGAAAGGGTCCTCCCGGGACATTTCGCCGCGGGCGGGTTGGCCGCCTCGCCGGACATTGGCGGAATTTTGGGCCCCGCGCCGTCGGCGGCCCGGAGAACTCGCCCTTTGAAGCGCCGCGCCGAGTGCCTAGTGTCGCGGCATGTCGACCGCGCTCCTCACCCACTCCGATTGCCTCCGCCATGTGAACCCGCCGGACCATCCCGAGCAGGTGGACCGGCTCCGCGCGATTCTGTCCGTGCTCGAAGGCGAGGAATTCGCCTATCTGGTCCGGGTCGACGCGCCACTGGCCGAGGATGCGCAAATCCTGCGCGCCCACCCGGCGGAACATCTCGCCGCGCTCGTCGCCCAGACGCCGAGCAGGGGGTTCTCGTCGATCGACGGCGACACGTTCCTCTGTCCCGACACGCTGACCGCGGCTCGCCGCGGGGCCGGCGCGGTCTGCGCGGCGGTCGATATGGTGATGGCCGGCGAAGTCCGCAACGCCTTCTGCGCCATTCGCCCGCCCGGCCACCATGCCGAGACCAGCACGGCGATGGGCTTCTGCTTCTTCGGCAACGTGGTGATCGGCGCGCGCCACGCGCTGGAGGCGCATGGGCTTGAACGGGTCGGCATCGTCGATTTCGACGTGCATCACGGCAATGGGACGCAGGATCTCGTCTGGAACGAGCCGCGCATCTTCTTCGCCTCGACCCAGCAGATGCCGCTCTATCCCGGCACCGGCGCGGCGGACGAGACCGGCGCCTTCGGCCAGATCGTCAATGTGCCGCTGCCGGCGGGCGCCAGCGGCCAGGTGTTCCGCGCCGGGATGCTGTCGCGCGTCCTGCCCGCGCTCGAGGCGTTCGAGCCGGAGATGATCTTCATATCGGCGGGTTTCGACGCCCATGCCCGCGACCCGCTGGCCAATCTCAACCTGACCGAGGTGGATTTCGCCTGGGTCACCAGCCGTCTGTGCGATGTCACCGATCGGCTCTGCCAGGGCCGCGTCGTCTCGCGCATTGGAGGGCGGATATGATCTCAGCTCGCTCGCGTCGTCGGTGGCGACGCATGTACAGGTGTTGATGGAACGCGGATATGGCTGAGGTCGCGGAACTGGCTTCGAGACGGCGCTGCGCGAGCTGGAGCAGGTGGTCGCACGCCTCGAGTCCGGAGACGATGCCGCTCGAGGATCGATCGCGCTCTACGCCCGGTGCCGAGCTGCGCGGCCATTGCAGAAGCCAAGCTCAAGGCCGCCGAGGCGCGGGTCGCCGAAATCACCCAAGGACCCGACGGCCGGATCGGCGCGCGCCCCGTCGATATCGGCTGAGCGATGCGGCCAACCCCGGAGGTTTCCCGAACGCTTCTCGGCGAGGCGGCGGCCAGTGTCGAGGCGCTGCTCGACACGCTGCTGCCGGCCAGGGACACCACGCTCGGGGCGGCGATGCGGCACGGCGCGCTGTCGGGCGGCAAGCGGATGCGCGCCTATCTCGCCATGGAGAGCGCCGCGCTCTTCCGGGTGCCGCCGGCCCAGGCGCTGCGGGCGGCGGCGGCGGTCGAATGCGTCCATGCCTATAGCCTGATCCATGGCGACCTGCCCTGCATGGACGACGACGACCTGCGCCGCGGCCAGCCGACGGTGCATGTGAAATGGGACGAAGCGACGGCGGTTCTGGCCGGCGACGCGCTGCAGACGCTGGCCTTCGAGATCCTCGCGTCGCCGCATGGGGCGATCGACCCGCGGCTGCAGGTGCGGCTGATCACCGGGCTCGCCCAGGCGGCGGGCGCCATGGGCATGGTCGGCGGCCAGGCGCTCGACATCGCCGCCGAGACCGCGGCCGCGCCGCTCGATCTCGAACAAATCAGCGCGCTGCAAGGCCTGAAGACCGGCGCGCTGATCATCTGGGCGGCGGAATCGGGCGCGGTGCTCGGCCGGTCCGACACCGCGCCGATGCGCGCCTACGCCGCCGACCTCGGCCTTGCCTTCCAGATCCGCGACGACATTCTCGACGTGGAGGGCGACCCGGAGGCCACCGGCAAGCGGCTGCGCAAGGACGAGGCGGCCGGCAAGGCGACCTTCGTCTCGCTGCTCGGGCTCGACGGCGCCCGGGCGCTGGCCGAGGAACTGGTAGCACGCGCCTGCGACACGCTGGCGCCTTATGGCTCCGCCGCCGGGAACCTGCGCGGCGTCGCCGAGTTCGCCGTGGTTCGCGGCGTCTGAGGGGGATTGGCATGACCGACACCAGCGGCACCCTCGCCGCGCCGCGCACCCCGCTCCTCGACCGGATCGCGGCCCCCGCCGACCTCCGCGGTCTCTCGAACGCCGAGCTCGCCCGCGTGGCGGAGGAATTGCGCGCCGAGACCATCTCGGCGGTCAGCGTGACGGGCGGGCATCTCGGCGCCGGCCTCGGCGTGGTGGAACTGACCGTCGCGATCCACGCGGTCTTCAACACGCCGACCGACAAGTTGATCTGGGATGTCGGGCACCAGTGCTATCCGCACAAGATCCTGACCGGGCGGCGCGACCGCATCCGCACCCTGCGCGCCGGCGGTGGCCTGTCAGGCTTCACCAAGCGCGCCGAGAGCGCTTACGACGCCTTCGGCGCGGCGCATTCCTCGACCTCGATCTCCGCCGGTCTCGGCTACGCCGTCGCCCGCGACCTCGGCGCGCCGGACGTGGGCGAAGTGGTCTGCGTCATCGGCGACGGGGCGATGTCGGCGGGCATGGCCTACGAGGCGCTGAACAACGCCGGCCATATGAAGGAACGGCTGTTCGTCATCCTGAACGACAATGAGATGTCGATCGCCCCGCCGGTCGGCGCGATGTCGTCCTATCTGTCGCGCATCTACGCGGGCGAGCCGTTCCAGGACCTCTACGCCGCCGCCAAGGGCGCGGTCAGCCTGCTGCCCGGGCCGCTGCGCGAGGGGGCGAAGCGGGCGCGCGACCTCGTCAAGGCGGCGACGGTCGGCGGGCGCCTGTTCGAGGATCTGGGTTTTTCCTATATCGGCCCGATCGACGGGCACGACATGGAGCAGCTCCTGTCGATCCTGCGCGCGGTCAAGGCGCGGGCGCATGGGCCGGTGCTGATCCACGCCCTGACCCGCAAGGGCAAGGGCTATGCCCCGGCCGAGCGGGCGTCGGACAAGTACCACGGCGTCGGCAAGTTCGACGTGGTGACCGGCGCGCAGGCCAAAGCGCCTTCGAACGCGCCGGCTTACACCAAGGTCTTCGCGCAGAGCCTGATCCGCGAGGCGGAGGTGGACGACAGGATCGTCGCCGTCACCGCGGCCATGCCGGACGGCACCGGACTTAATCTCTTCTCCGAGCGTTTCCCCAAGCGCTGCTTCGACGTCGGCATCGCCGAGCAGCATGGCGTCACCTTCTGCGCCGGTCTCGCGGCCGCCGGGATGAAGCCGTTCTGCGCGATCTATTCCACCTTCCTCCAGCGCGGATATGACCAGGTGGTGCATGACGTGGCGATCCAGCGCCTGCCGGTGCGTTTCGCCATCGACCGCGCCGGGCTCGTCGGCGCGGACGGGCCGACCCACGCCGGCGCCTTCGACATCGCCTTTCTGGCCAACCTGCCCGATTTCGTGGTGATGGCGGCGGCGGACGAGGCGGAACTCGTGCATATGGTCGCCACCGCGGCGGCGCTCGACGACCGGCCGAGCGCCTTTCGCTTTCCACGCGGCGAGGGGGTCGGCGTCGAGATGCCGGAGCGCGGCCGGCCGCTGGAGATCGGCAAGGGGCGCGTGGTTCTGGAGGGCTCGGGCGTCGCGATCCTGTCCTTCGGCGCGCGCCTCGCGGAGTGCCTGAAGGCGGCGGAGGCGCTCGGCGCGCGCGGCATCCGGCCGACCGTCGCCGATGCGCGCTTTGCCAAGCCGCTCGACCGCGACCTGATCCTGCGCCTCGCCGCGGGGCATCGGGCGCTGATCACCATCGAGGAGGGCGCGATCGGCGGCTTCGGCAGCCATGTCGCGCAGTTGCTGGCCGAGGCGGGTGTGTTCGATTCCGGCCTGCGCTATCGCTCGATGGTTTTTCCGGACAGCTTCATCGACCAGGACAGCCCGGCGCGGATGTACGCGGTCGCCGGAATGAACGCCGAACATATCGAGGCCAAGGTGCTGGAAGTGCTGGATATAGCACAGGTCGGCGGCCGTCGCCCCTGATCGCGCGCCGGGATCGCACACGGGGGCGGCGTTAACCTTTTCTTCACATTGGCCCGGCGGAAAGACGGGGTCGGCGCTATTTCTTGCGAGGCCCCGGCGTGGAACGGTGGCGGTGCGCGGAAACACCCCCCAAGCGCCGCGCCGCGTTTCGCGTCGGGGTACGGCTCAACCGCGCTGCATCAGCGCCGCGCCGCCCAGCACGAGGGCGAGGCCCAGTAGCCGCTCAACCGAGACCGGCCGCTCGGCGAGGCCGAGGATGCCGAAATGGTCGCCGAGCGTCGCGCCGATCAGCTGGCCGGCCACCACGCAGACGAAGAAGGCCGCGCCGCCGATGACCGGCGCGATCATGATCGCCCCCAGCACGAAAGCCGACCCCGCGATGCCGGCGAGATAGACCCACCAGGGGACCGGCGCGGTGAAGGCGCGCCAAAGGTCGGTGGTCCGGCCGGTCGCGACGAGCAGGGCGAGCGCGCTCAGGAACGACACCAGCACCGAGACCGCCGTCGCCGCCAGCGGATTGCCGACCGATCGGGTCAGGATCGCGTTCATCAGCGGCTGAATGGTCAGGAGCGCGCCGAGCAGCGCCGCGATCAGAGGATAGATCCAGACGGTCATCATGTCTCCAAAGCGTGGGGATGGCGTCCGTTCGTGAGCCGCGCGGCGGCCGGTGTCAACGTCCGGGGATCCGCCTGGCCCCTCGACCGTCGTGTTCGTGGCGCTAACTTCCGAAGCTCTCCGGAAAGGAGGCCCCATGTCCCGCTTGCTCGCCCTTCTCTGCCTCGCATGGCCGGCCGCCCTGGCCGCGCAGCCCGCGCCGGAGCCGGTGGACCTCGAACTTGTGCTGCTCGCCGATGCCTCCGGTTCGATCGACGCCAAGGAGATCACCCTGCAGCGCCAAGGCTATGCCGATGCCATGGCCGACGAGCAGGTGTTGTGGGCGATCCGCAATGGCGGGGTGCTCGGGCGAATCGCCGTGACTTACGTCGAATGGGCCGGCGAGACCGCGCAGGAAACGGTGGTCGACTGGATGGTGATCGAGGATGCCGGCGGCGCGAAGCTGTTCGGTGAGCGGCTGATGGCCGCGCCGCGCCTCGCCTTCGGCTCCAATGCCATCGGCGCGGCCCTGCTCGCCGGACTGCGGCGGATCGTCGGCAACGGATACGAGGGCGGACGCAAGGTGATCGACTTTTCAGGCGACAGCGTCTGGAACCC
>JBGAJI010000128.1:0-7534 GCA_044225035.1 Amaricoccus sp.
ATTTCCGGTTGGCCGACGCCGCCCCGCCGCGGGGGCCCGCGTCCGCGCGCCGCGCCGCGATCGCATCGCGGTCGATCTGGGACCGGTCGTTGTCGCCGATGCTGATCCGGCCGCCATCGCCGATCCGGTCGCCGTCGAGCCGGTCGCCGTCGATCCGATCGCCGTCGCCGATATTGATCTCGTCGCGATCGATGTTGATGTCGCCCCGGTCGATGGTGATATCGCCGCGGTCCCAGTCGATATCGTCGTCGCCGTCCCAGCCGTCCCAATCGTCGTCGTCGAAGATCTCGTCGAGGATGATCGCGCCGCCGAGGATGATGCCGCCGGCGACCAGCGCGTCGTCCCAGTCGTCATCGTCGTGATAGACGTAATCGACGCCGTAGCCGTAGTGATAGACCGGCGGACCGGCGACCGGCGTCGTGTAGACGACCTTGCTGTCATAGGTCGGGACATAGACGACATTCGGATCGGCCGGGGCGATCACCACCTTGTCGTTCACCGTCTCGACCTTCTGCGCCTGATTGTCGATCAGATAGCCGTTGTCGATCGCCTTCTGGCGCAGCCGCTGGATCGCGGCCAGCACCTCGTCGGTCTGGCCGACGGTGGCTTCGCCGGCCTGCTCGGTCCAGTCGATATTGTCGCTCATGCGGGTCAGCAGGTCGGGAAAACCGGCGGCGAGTTCGCGGACGCTGTCGTCCCAGGGTTGGCCGGCGGCCTTGGCCGCGCGGTCCTTGTCGGACAGATCCTCGGCCCCGGCGACGAAACGCCCGGCCTTGACCACGTCGAGCGGGAAGGTGCTGGCGACCAGCACCGGGGTCAGCACCGGATCGGGAAAGAGCGCGACCGGCCCGAACAAAGTGTCGAGCTCGGCCGGCGACAGCGGCCCCTCGGCCCGCACCACAGCCGCCATCGACGCCGCGTCCTGCGCGGTGCCGGCCGCGTCGACGCAAGGGATGTCCAGCGCCATGCCGACGGCCAGACGCTCGGGGTTCCCGTCCAGCGCCGCGTCGTTCGCATCGAGCAGGACGCGGTAGAGCATCGGATCGCCGTAGGCCCGCGCGGCGATCCGGCTGAGCGTGTCGCCCCGCGCGACGGTGTAAGCCGCGCCGCAGATCACCGATCCGTCGCCGGCCAGCGTCTGCGCCGCGGCGGGAGACGCGAACATCACGCCCAGCATCGCCGCGAGCAGGCGGCGGCGGGGAGCGGCGCGCAAGGTGGCTGTCACCGCTGACGACATCAAAAACTCCCGCACGGGTCCCGGGAATGGGATTGCCCGCATTTTACGCAGCCGCGCGGCTCCGGCAAGATTCGCAATGTGACCGACATGTTAAAGACCGCGCGACGCGGCGGATCGCTCAGCGGCGCCCGGTTGCGCGCAGGGTCGAGAACAGCGTTCCGGCGACGAGGCAGAGGACGGCGGCGACGACGATCGAGGGGCCGGTCGGCGTGTCCAGCGTCCAGGAGCCGGCGAGGCCGATCAGCGTCGAGGCACCGCCGACGGCGACGGCGAGAACCGCCATCGCCTCGGGCGTGCGGGCGAAGCCGCGGGCGGCGGCGGCGGGCACGATCAGCATCGCGGTGATGAGCAGCACGCCGACCACCTTCAGCGACACCGCGACCAGGACGGCGAGCGCCAGGGTCAGGATCAGCCGCTCGGTCCGCGGCTCGACGCCCGAAGCGGCGGCGAAATCCTCGTTCAGCGTGGCAAGGAGCAGCCGGCGCCAGCGCCAGGCGACGAGCGCCGCGACGAGCAGGGCGCCGCAATAGATCACGGCGAGGTCGGCGCGCGTCACGGCGAGGATATCGCCGAAGAGATAGGCCGAGAGGTCGACGCGCACCCCATGCAGCAGCGACAGCGCCACGAGGCCGGTGGCGAGCGCCGCGTGCGAGGCGACGCCGAGCATGGTATCGACGGCATAGACCCGGCCCGAGGCGAGCGACACGGTCAGCGCCATGGCAAGCGCCGTCGCCGTCACCCCGAGCACGATCGGCAGCCGCAGCGCCAGCGCCAGCGTCACGCCGAGCAGCGCGGCGTGGGCGGTCGCGTCGCCGAAATAGGCCATGCGCCGCCAGACCACGAAACAGCCGAGCGGACCGGCGGCCAGCGCCACCCCGATCCCGGCCAGCGCCGCCCGCGCGAGAAAGCTGTCGAGGAGGAAGGTCACGGCCGCGGCTCCGCGTGGTCATGCCCATGATCGTGGGGGTGACCATGCTCGTGCGAGGGATGCGCATGGTCGTGATCGTGACGATAGAGCGCCAGCGTACCGCCGGTTCCATGGCCGAAGAGCGCGCGATAGGCGGGCGCGGCGGAAACGACAGTCGGCGTTCCCTCGCAGCAGACATGGCCGTTGAGGCAGATCACCCGGTCCGAGGCGGCCATCACCACATGCAGGTCGTGGCTGACCATCAGCACGGCGCAGCCGAATTCGGTCCGCAATTCCTCGATCAGCCGGTAGAAGCGGGCGACGCCGGGCTGGTCCAGCCCCTGCGCCGCCTCGTCGAGCACGAGCATGTCCGGCCGGCGCAGCAGCGCCTGGGCGAGCATGGCCCGCTGGAACTGGCCGCCGGACAGGTCGATCATCTGCGCGCCGCCGAGGCCGGGGATGCCGACCCGCTCCAGCGCGCCGGCCCGCGCCTCCGGCGCGCCGCCGGCGAAGGCGAGAAAGCGGGCGACGGTCAGCGGCATGGTATGGTCGATGGCCAGCCGCTGCGGCACATAGCCGAAAGTGAGGCCGGGCGCGCGGATCACCGCGCCCTCGGTCGGGCGCAGCGCGCCGACCAGCAGGCGCAGCAGCGTGCTCTTGCCGGAGCCGTTGGGACCGACCACCGTCACGATCTCGCCGGCGTGGAGCGTGATATCGACGTCGCGGAGGATGCGCGTCCCGCCGAGCGCGACGCCGAGGCCGCGCGTCTCGATCAGCGTCCGTCCGGCCGCGGGGCCGGTCACGCCGCGGCCTCGCGGCAGCGGGCGCAGAGGCCCTCGGCCTCGACCACCACCTTCTCGACCGTGAAGCCGGCCGTCGCCGCTTCGTCGACGAGGCCGCGCATACTGCGCGGCAGATTGGTTTCGGCGACGGTGCGGTAGGCGCGGCAGACGACGAACGCGGCGTTATGCTCGGCCCCGCCATGCACGCAGGCTACGAAGGCGCCGAGCCGCTCGATCCGGTGCGCGAAGCCGTTCTCGACGAGGAAATCGAGCGCGCGATAGACCACGGGCGGCTGGCCGCCCAGACCCGCCGCCGCCAGCCGGTCGAGCAGTTCATAAGCGGTCAGCGCCCGATGCGATTCGAGCAGCGTCTCGAGCACGAAGCTCCGCGCCGGGGTGAGGCGCAGCCGCCGCGCGGCGCAGGCGGCCGCGACCGCCGCCCGCGCCTGGCCGCGGCAGGCACCGTGGTCGTGCGGGCGAAAGGCTTCCGGCTCGGAACGGGGCGCGTCGACGCTTGACGGCATTCTTGTTACTTTATAACAGATCTTGCGACTTGGAACCGGCACCATACCGAGACGCCCGCCGGGCCACAACCACGTTCGCCGGCCTTGGCCGCCGCCGCCCGAAGGAAGATCGCCGATGCCGCCAATCCCCTCGCCCCGACTGATCGCGGGCGCCATCGCCGTCTGCGCGGGCCTTCTCGGCGCGGATCGGGGCGCCGCGGCCCCGCGCGTCGCCGTCGATATCGCGCCGGTCCATTCGATCGTCGCGCGGGTGATGGAGGGGGTCGGGGAGCCGGGCCTGATCCTGCGGGCCGGATCCTCGCCGCACGACTATGCGCTGCGTCCCTCGGACGCGGCGCTGATCGATGGGGCGGACGTCGTGATCTGGGTCGGGCCGAACATGACCCCCTGGATGGACGGGCCGATCGAGGCGCTGGCTGGCCGGGCCAAGGTGCTGACGCTGGACGAGGCGCCGGGCGTGACGCTGTTGCCGACGCGCGACGGTGGACCTTTCGAGCCGGATCATCACGAGGACGGGGGCCACGATCACGGCGAGTCCCCCGACGGGATGGACGGCCATGCCTGGCTCGATCCGGCCAACGCCGCCGCTTTCGCGACCGCGATCGCGGCGACGCTGGCCGCGGCCGATCCCGAGCACGCGGCGACCTATGCCGCGAACGCCGCCGACTTCGGCGCCGAGACGGCGGCCCTGTCGGACGAGATTTCCGCCCAGCTGGCGCCGGCGCGCGGCAAGCCGCTCTTCGTCTTTCACGACGCCTATCAGTATTTCGAGAAGAGCTTCGACATCCCCGCCGCCGGCAGCGTCGCACTGACCGATGGCGAGGCGCCGGGCGCCGCGCGGATCGCCGAGCTGCGCGCGCGGATCGGCGCGACCGGCGTGGTCTGCGCCTTCGCCGAGCCCGCCTTCGATCCGAAGGTGATGGAGACGGTGATCGAGGGCACGGCGGCGCGGGCCGGCACGCTCGATCCCGAGGGGATCACGCTCAGCCCGGGGCCAGGGCTTTACCCGGCGCTGATGCGGGGGCTGGCGAAGAACCTCGCCGATTGCCTTGCGACCAAGCCGGAGTAAAGTGCCACCGAGGCGCGGCGCCCCGTTCGGAGACATGCCCCGTGAGCGAAGACCCCAGCGGCGAGGCCTTGCCGCGCATTCCCGTCACCGTGCTGACCGGCTTTCTCGGCGCCGGCAAGACCAGCCTGCTCAACCGGCTGCTGGCCGAGCCGCGCTTCGCCGACACGGCGGTGATCGTGAACGAGTTCGGCGCGGTCGGCATCGACGGCGACCTTGTCGAACAGGCCGACGGCGCGGCCTTCGCCGCCACCTCGGGCTGCCTCTGCTGCACGGTGGCGGGCGACGTGCGGCTGACCCTGCTGCGGCTGGCCGAGGAGGCGGCGACCGGGCGCGGGCCAACCTTCTCGCGCCTCGTCATCGAGACGACGGGGCTCGCCGATCCCGGGCCGGTGCTGAACGCGCTGATGACCAGCGACCTCGTGATCGCGCGCTACGCGCTGAACGGCGTCGTGACGGTGGTCGACGCGGCGACCGGGGCGGCGACGCTCGATCGCTTCGCCGAGGCGCGGGCGCAGGTCGGGGTGGCCGACCTGCTGCTCCTCTCCAAGACCGACCTTTCGCCCGAGGACGCGGGCCTGCGCGCCCGGCTGCGGGCGATGAACCCGAACGCGCGCGTCATGGAGGCGCGGGAAGCCGGCCCGGCCGACATCTTCGGGCTGGCCGCCTTCGACCCGGCGCTGAAAGCCCCGGAGGTCCGGGCCTGGCTGCGGTTCGAGCGGGGGAACGGCGGCGAGGGGCATTCCCACGGGCACCATCGCGGGCACGATCACGCGCATGATCCCAACCGGCACGGCGACGATGTCAGCGCCTTCTGCTATGTCGGCGCGGCGCCGGTGAACGCCTGGGACCTGCAGGATGTGATCGACACGCTGAGCAACGAGCTCGGGCCCGATCTGCTGCGGCTGAAGGCGATCGCCTGCCTCGACGAGGAGCCGGAACGGCCGGTCGTGCTGCACGCCGTCCAGCATGTCCTCCATCCGCCGAGCCGGCTCGACCGCTGGCCCGGCCCCCCCGAGACGCGGGTGGTGGTAATCGCGCGCGGTCCCCGGCGCGGCGCGGTGCGCGACGCCTTCGCCCGGTATCTGCCCACGCTCGCCGAATGGCAGCCGGCGCCGCTGGCGCACGCCTGAAGGCCGGCGCTTTTCGCGGTTCCCCAGCCCGGAGCTTTCGTCTAACTACGTCAGGCGAACGAGGCCCAGACGAATGCGGGGGAGTTTCTGACATGTCGGTCATCATCGACGTCGTGGCGCGGGAAATACTGGACAGTCGGGGCAATCCCACGGTCGAGGTCGATGTCCTGCTCGAGGACGGCGCCATGGGGCGGGCGGCGGTACCCTCCGGTGCCTCGACCGGCGCGCACGAGGCGGTGGAGCTGCGCGACGGCGATCCGAAGCGCTATGGCGGCAAGGGTGTGCGGCGGGCCGTGGAGGCGGTGAACGGCCCGATCTGCGACGCGCTGACCGGGCTGCGCGTGACCGACCAGCTGACCATCGACACGGTGCTGATCGACCTCGACGGCACACCGAACAAGGCCAAGCTCGGGGCGAACGCCATCCTCGGCGTCAGCCTCGCCAGCGCCAAGGCCGCGGCCCAGAGCCTCGGTACCCCGCTCTATCGCTATATCGGCGGCACCTCCGCCCGCGTCCTGCCGGTGCCGATGATGAACATCATCAATGGCGGCGCCCATGCCGACAATCCGATCGACATCCAGGAATTCATGATCATGCCGGTCGGCGCCGACTCGATCGCCGAGGCGGTGCGGATCGGCGCCGAGGTGTTCCACGCGCTGAAAAAGCAACTCGGCAAGGCCGGGCACAATACCGCGGTCGGCGACGAGGGCGGCTTCGCGCCGAACCTGAGCTCGACCACCGAGGCGCTCGATTTCATCATGAAGAGCGTCGAGATCGCCGGCTACCGGCCGGGCGAGGACGTCTATCTCGCGCTCGACTGCGCGGCGACCGAGTATTTCTCGGACGGGATCTACGACATGGCCGGCGAGGGCAAGAAGCGCACGGCGGCGCAGAACGCCGCCTATCTCGCCGATCTGGTCGACGCCTATCCGATCATCTCGATCGAGGACGGGATGTCCGAGGATGATTGGGAGGGCTGGAAGCTGCTGACCGAGGCGGTCAGCAACCGCTGCCAGCTGGTCGGGGACGATCTTTTCGTCACCAACACCGCGCGGCTGGCCGAGGGGATCGACCGGGGCATCGCCAATTCGATCCTGGTCAAGGTGAACCAGATCGGCAGCCTGACCGAGACGCTGGCCGCCGTCGACATGGCGCATCGCGCCGGCTACACCGCCGTCATGTCGCACCGCTCCGGCGAGACCGAGGATGCGACGATCGCCGATCTCGCGGTCGCCACCAATTGCGGCCAGATCAAGACAGGCTCGCTGTCGCGCTCGGACCGGCTTGCCAAGTACAACCAGCTGATCCGGCTCGAGGAGGATCTCGGCGAGAACGCGATCTTCGCCGGCCGCTCGATCCTGCGCCGCTGAGCGGGGCGAGCCATGCCGCCCGAGGCCGAGGCGCCGGCGGCCCGGCTCTATCTCATCACCCCGCCGACGCTGGCGCTCGGTGGCTTTTCCGAGATGCTTGCCCGGCTGCTCGACCGGTTCGACATCGCCTGCGTGCGGCTCGACCTCGCCACCCGCTCGGAGGACGAGTTGGCGCGGGCGGCCGACGCGCTGCGTGAAATCTGCCACGCGCGCGACGTGCCGCTGGTGATCGCCGACCATTTCCGTCTGGTCGGGCCGCTCGGCCTCGATGGCGTGCATCTGAGCGACGGCGCGCGGCAGGTGCGCGCCGCGCGCGCGGCGCTGGGGGCCGAGGCGATCGTCGGCGCCTATGCCCATGCATCGCGGCACGACGGCATGACGGCGGGCGAGATCGGCGCGGATTACGTGAGCTTCGGTCCGCTGACGCAATCGAGCCTCGGCGATGGCGCCCTGGCGCCGTTCGAGCTGTTCCAATGGTGGTCCGAGCTCATCGAGCTGCCGGTGGTGGCCGAGGG
>JBGAJI010000129.1:0-7421 GCA_044225035.1 Amaricoccus sp.
CCGGCGCGCCGCCCCCCGCCCGACGGCCGCGTTTACTTGCCGGTGACGACGTCGATGACCATGACGTCGACCTTGTCCTTGCACTGCGCCTCGAGCTTGTCGAAAATCTGGTTCGCGGTGAGCTGCTCACCGCCCGTCATCTGCGACGTCTGGGATTCGATCTTCGCGACCGTCTCCATCTTCGCGGTGTTGTCCATGAGGCTGTAGTCGCCGCAGGTCACCTCATCCTGGGCGAAGGCGGGCGCGGCGAACATAAAGGCAACACCGGCGGCCATTGCTAGGCGCTTCATCATCGTCTTCCTTCTGGAGGACCGGAAACCCCGGTCAGGGTGGCCCCGACGCGGGGCATTCCTTTCGAGCGATGGACGGTCCGCGCCGGACCCTCGCGGAGAGCGCGTCACCATGATCCCGGCCCCGTCACGGAGTCCGGCGACCGGCCAAGGGCTTCCGCGATTTCCGCGACCAGCCGAACGATCCAACCCTCGCATTCCTCTCTTCTTTCGGCGGCGGCGGTCCCGACTCCGCGATTCCCCTCCAGCGCGTCCTCGGCCGCGGCGAGTTCCTCGCACATGTCACGAAACGCCTCGTCGCATTCGGCGAGCCGCGCCACCCGCGCCGCCACCTCGGGAAATCTCCTTTTCGCCGACTCCACCCCGTGCATTCGTTCCCGCTCGCGGCCGATCGTGCAATTCGCCGGTGGCATCCCATTCCCATCGGTTGAGAAACAGGGAGCACGGGGTTATTAACCCAGTGACCGGCGGTAAATTTCGCGGTTTGATCGCCCGCCGCGCGACTCGAAACGGGGTTCGGTGGCGCGCGAAACGGCGGAAGGGGACGGTCGGGCCAATGCCAGAGGATGTACCACCGCGTCCCCTCGCGCCGGACGCCGAGCTGTGTCGCGCCCAGCTTCGCCGGGTGCTCGACAGCGCGGAGTTCGACGCGACGGACCGCGACCGACGTTTCCTCGCCTATGTCGTGGAGGAGGCGCTCGCCGGACGCGCCGATCGGATCAAGGCCTATACGATCGCCACCGAGGTCTTCGGTCGCGACGCGTCCTTCGACCCCCAGACCGACCCGATCGTCCGTGTCGAGGCCGGCCACCTGCGTCGCGCGCTCGACCGCTACTATCTCTCGGCCGGCCGGGACGACCCGGTCGCCATCGGCATGCCGAAGGGCGGCTATGCGCCGAGCTTTACCCCCCGCGCGCGGGCCATTCCCGCCGAGCCCGCCGCGCCGTCGCGCCCCCGCCGGCGGGTCGGGATGCTCGCCGCCGCTCTGACGCTGGTCTGCCTCGTCGCGCTGACTTCCGCGTGGCTGCTCCGCCGCGATCCGCCGCCGCCGGCCGAGCCCGACGTGCCCCGGCTCGCCGTGTCACCGCTCACCGCGATCGGTGGCGACGCGGAGGTCACGCGGATCGCCGCGGGCCTGACCGGCGAACTCGTCGGCGAGATCGCCCGCTTCCGCGACATCGTGGTCGTCATGCCGATGTCCGATCGCGGCGCCGCCCCGCGCTATCTGCTCGATGGCAGCGTCGCGCGCGAAGGGGACGCGTTGCGCGTACAGCTGAAACTGCGCGGCGCCGCCGATGGCGCGGTGGTCTGGGCCGATGGCTATTCCGCCGATCTCAAGTCCGAGTCGCCCTTCGCCGCCGAGGCGCGGATCGCCAGCGCGGCGGCCACCGCCGTCGGGCAACCCTATGGCGCGGTCTATCAGGCCGATATCGGCGACCGGGCGGGTTCACCGGTCCCCGATGGCGATGGCGACGCCTATGCCTGCACGCTCGCCTATTTCGGCTTCCGCGCCCGCATCGACGCCGAGGGCTACGGCGCCGTTCGCTCCTGTCTCGAAGCGGCGGTGGAGCGTTTTCCGCGCTATGCCACCGCCTGGGCGCTTCTCGCCGAAATTCGCGTCGATGGCCTGCGCTTCGGCCTCGATCCGGCCCCGGATCTCGACCAGGCGCTCGCCGACGCGCGCCATGCGCTGATGCTCGATCCGAGCAATGTTCGCGCGCTGCAGGCCAAGATGATGGCGCTCTATTTCTCCGGCGATTTCGAGGGCGCCTTGCGGGTCGGCGCCTCCGCCGTCGCGATCAATCCGAACGATACCGAGTTGCTCGGCGAATACGGCTACCGCCTCGCGCTGTCCGGCCGCTGGGACGAGGGCTGCCCGATCCTCGACTCGGCCGTCGCCCGCAATCCCGGCCCGCTGCCCTACTACGAGACGGGCCGCGCCCTCTGCGCCTACATCGCCGGCGACGCCAAGGAGGCCGCCGCCCGCATCCGCGCCGCCGCCTTCCCGCGCCTGCCGATCTACCGCCTGATCGCCGCCGCGCTCTATGCCGAAGCCGGCGAGATCGACGCCGCCCACGCCGAGCGCGACTGGCTCGTCGCCAACGCCCCGGCCCTGATCGCCAATCTCGACCGCCGCGTCGGAGCGCGCGTCGGCCGCCCCCAGGACTTCGCCCGCTTCCGCGCCTCCCTCCGCCTCGCCGGCTTGCCGATCCCCCCCGCTACCGTCCCCGGACAGTAACGCCGCGGTCCGAGCGGACCGGGACGATGATGACCCGCGGCGCGGCAAGGCCCGGCATGAGCTCGCCGGAATGGGCGCCGTTCGCAGGCATTCCGAGGCTCGCGTGATGGCGGGGAAAACCCGCGTCAGCGTCGGCCCCCTTCAGGATGCCGTCGAAGCCATCGCCAACCGGGGCGGGGACCCGCGCCCTCTTGCGCGCATCCGTGGCCTCGGCGGGGGTGGTCTTGTCGGGGCGCGGGCGCAGGCGCTATTGCAACGAGGTGCGAGCCAGGCGCCGCGCTGAGTGAGGGAACGATGACGCTCGCTGCCAGCCTCGACCTGATCTCGGTCTTCATCTTCGCCCTGACCGGCGGTCTCGTCGCCTCGCGCGCCCAGCTCGATATCGTGGGGTTCCTGTTCCTCGGCTGCCTCACCGGCGTCGGCGGAGGCACGCTCCGCGATCTGGTGCTCGGGCGGGACCCGGTGTTCTGGGTCGGCAGCCCGCGGTATCTCGGCGTCGCCTGCGCCGCCGCGATCCTGGCATTCTTCACCGCCCATCGACTCGAGTCCCGCTACCAGGCGCTCGTCTGGCTCGATGCGCTGGCGCTTTCGGTCGCGGCCGCCGCCGGGGTATCGATCGCGCGCGAGGCCGGCGCCTCCTGGCCGATCATCCTGGTCATGGGTGTCGCGACCGGCACCTTCGGCGGCCTGATGCGCGACGTGGTCGCCAACGAGATCCCGCTGGTGCTGCGCCAGGGGGAGCTCTATGTCAGCGCCTGCCTCGCTGGCGCGCTGGTCAGTGTTCTCTTGCTCCACCTGCTGCCCGCGGCCGAAACGCTATCACTGCTTGCCGCCGCGGTCGCCACCTTCGTGCTTCGCGCGGGTTCGCTCCGCTTCGGGTGGCGCATCCCGACCTACCGGCCGCGAGCGCCCCGACGGTTCCCGCCATGGTCCGCCGCCGCGCCGCGGTCGGACGACGACCGCGGCGAGACCAGACCGTAGGCGACGGGCCGGGAAACGCCGCTGGGTCCTTCGCGATCAGCGCGCGCGGGAGGCGGCATGGGGCATGACAATCACAATACAGACGGGGCTTAAGGGAAGAGCACGGAGGGGGTCCCTCCGTGCTCTCTCGTTTCGTCTTCTCAGGATTTTCAATCCTATGGGGCGATCTCTTCCAGCACACGACCCTTGGTCTCGATGGCGCAGAGGGCGGTGACAAGCGCGCCGACCACCAGCACCGCGGCGAAGACGGCGAAGACATACTGGATGCCGAAGTGCGCCATGGTGAAGCCGACGACCATCGGGCCGGCGAAGGAGCCGAGGCGGAGCCAAGCCGAGCCGAGGCCGGTGCCGAGCGCCCGGAGGCGGGTCGGGTAGATCTCGGCCGAGTAGAGGTAGAGCGAGAAGGTGATGGTCTGGACGATGGCGTAGGCGAGGCCGGCGAGGAGCAGCACCTGCATCGGCGTGGTGGCGCCGAGCATGGCGAGGGCGATCAGCGGGATCGGGGCCAGCAGGAACGCGCCGGTGTACCAGCGCTTGCGGCCGACCTTGTCGATGGCGAAGGCGCAGATCAGGGCGGCGACCACGCCGGCGACCGAGGTCAGGAGGCCGTAGAGCAGGCTGGTCTCGAGCGGCAGGTTGAAGGTCTGGCGGTAGAGGGTCGGCAGCCAGGTGATCATTCCGTTGGCAACGAGGTAGGAGCAGAACCACATCGCCCAGATCGTCAGGGTGCGCTTGCGGTAGACGCCCTCGAAGAGCTCGCGCGATCCGGCGTCGGACTTCGGCGGGACCGGGATGATCTTCGGCTCGGCGAGCTTGTGGCCGGTCTTCTCGGCGGACGCCTCGAGCTGGCTGACGATGGCGTCGGCCTCGTCATAGCGGCCCTTGGAGGCGAGCCAGCGCGGGCTTTCCTTCATGAAGAACCGGAGCGGCAGCAGGATCAGCGCCGGGATCAGGCCGACGAGAAACATCACCTGCCAGCCGTAGGTCGGGACGAGCGCGCGGGCGATGAGGCCGGCGCCGACGAGGCCGAGCAGGAACATCACCTCGTAGAGCAGGAAGAAGCGGCCCCGGCCCTTCGATCCGATGTACTCGTTGATGTAGGCCGAGGCGACGGGCACCTCGCCGCCGGTGCCGATGCCCTGCACGAAGCGGAACAGCATCATGATCGCGGCGCCGGTGGCGAACAGGCAGGCGATGTCCATCGAGACGAAGAGCAGGATGGTGAAGAGCAGCACCTTGAGCCGGCCCATCCGCTCGGCGAGCCAGCCGAAGAGCACGGCGCCGAACAGCTGGCCGAGATAGCCCATCGACAGGATCATGCCGGTCTGCTGCGGGTCGAGGCCCCACTCGCGGACGAGGACGGGCATCGCGTAGGCGATGGCGATGACGGTGTAGCCGTCGAAGAAGGTGGCGGCGCCGATGATGTTGCGGGTCCAGAACACCCGCCGCGTGATCGGCAGGCGTTCGAGCCGGGCGCTGATCTCGGCCTGGCCGTCGATCACCGCCGATTGCGCGACCGCCGGGGGCGCGGCGGCGCCGGGGATGTGGGTCGCCGTCTGCATGGCCATGTCATTCCTCCGTTGTTCTGAGCTTTGCGCTTGTTTGGTGCCGCGGGCCAGCGGGCCGCGGTGTCCCCCTCGCCGGCGCGCGGATCCCGGCGCGGCGCGCGGGTGCCGCGCGCCGGGGATCGCTGCTCGAACCTCGGGGAAGGAAGAGCCGGCCCGCGATGGGCCGGCCCTCGGATCAGGCGGCGACCTTCTCGCCGACGAAGGTCAGGCCCGAGGCCTTCACGGCCGCGCGGATCTCGGCGTCCGCCCCGTCGCCGAGCGGCTTCAGCGGCTCGCGGACGTTGACGTTGTCGACGAGGCCGCGGGCGCGCAGCGCGTGCTTGAGGGCGACCGAACCCTCCATGTGCGAGCCGCGGTGGTAGACCGCGCGGGTGATCGGCAGCAGCTGCTCGTGGTACTTCCGCGCGAGCGTGTAGTCCTGCGCCTTGCCGGCGGCGAGGTATTCCAGCAGCAGCTCGGGCGCCATGTTGCCGTAGCCGACGAGCAGGCCGTCGACGTCGAACATCGTCGGCAGCAGCCATTCGTCGTGGCAGGACATGACGGCGATCTCGGGGAACTGGTTCTTGATCTCCGGGATCTCGTTGTACCAGCGCTTCATGTCGCGGACGCCGTTCTTGGTCGCGGTGACGCCCTCGATCGCGCAGATGTCGAGCTGGGTCTGCAGGTCGTAGCTCGCCTTGGTGGCGTTCGGATACTGGAAGAGGATGCACTCGAGGCCGGACTGGGCGATCGCCTCGTAGCGGGTCTGCGGCGCGCCCTTCTGGTAGCCGAAGCGCAGCCAGCCGTGGTTCGGATAGACGAGCGCGGCGGTCGCGCCGGCGTCGTACTTCTCCTTCGCCTCCTCGTAGGCGACCTTGGTGCCCTCGCCGGTGATGCCGGCGACGACGGGCAGCGGGGTCGCGTCCTTGTAGACGCGGATCAGCTCGAGCTGCTCGTCATGGGTGAGGAAAGTGCCCTCGCCGGCGTGGCCAAGGATCACGAGGCTCTTCACGCCGTCGATCGAGGCGAGCCACTTCGCGAGGCGGGCGTTGGCGTCGTAGTCGACGTCGCCATTGTCCTTGAACAGGGTGACGGGGGCGGGGTTCAGGCCCTTCCAGTCGATAGCCATTGTCTTGTTCCTTCCCTTGAGGATCGTTGACGGGATCGTTCTCATCGTTGTCCGACCCGGCGCCCTCGTGGTATAAGGATCGTTGTCGGGAACGTTCCCATATGTACGGGCGAATCGATCCCGGGTCAAGGCGGAAATGCACGCTGTGCATGGCGGAGAGGAAAATCGGTGGCGCAGGAGCGGGACGAGATCACGCGGGTGACGATCCACGACGTCGCGGCGGCGGCGGGGGTGTCGAAGTCGACGGTGTCGCGCATCCTTGACGAGCGGCTGCCGCGCTCCGAGGGCGAGACGGCGAAGCGGGTGCGCGAGGTAGCGGCGGAGCTCGGCTATATCCGCGACGTCGCCGCGGCGAGCCTGCGCCGGGGCAAGTCGCTGACCATCGGCGTCGTGGTGCCGCGGCTGACGGACACGGTCATGGCGATGCTCTATGAGGCGCTCGCCCATGCCTGCGCCCGCGCCGGCAAGTTCGCCGTGGTCGCCACCACCGACGACGCGCCCCAGGCCGACCGCGCGGCGGCGCAGACTCTTCTCCAGCGCGGCGTGGACGGGCTGATCCTCGCCACCGCGCGGGACGGCGACGACTTCCCCGATCAGCTGGCGGCGCGCGGCGTCCCCTTCGTGCTGGCGCTCCGCACCGACGGGCACAGCCTGTCCTCGGTCGCCGACGACCAGCTCGGCGGCTACCTCGCGACGCGCCACCTCATCGACCTCGGCCACCGCCGGATCGGGCTGATCGCCGGCCCCGCCTATGCCTCCTCGAGCCGCGGCCGGGTCGCGGGCTACCGCCAGGCGATGGCGGAGGCCGGGGTGGGGGTTGATCCGGCCTGGATCACCGGGTCGAGCTTCTCGATCGACGCCGGCGTCGAGGCGGCCGAGGCGCTGATGCGCCTGCCCGAGCCGCCGACCGCGCTCTTCGCGGTCAACGACAACACAGCGATCGGCGCCATGTCGGCGCTCCGGCGGCTCGACCGCTCGATCCCCGGCGATGTGTCGCTCGTCGGCTACAACGACATCCCGATCGTCAGCCGCCTCGGCACGCCGATGACCACGGTGCGCGTGCCCTTCGACCAGATCGCCGCGTCGGCCCTCGACCTCCTCACGCATGGTGCCGCCGGCGAGGTCGATCGCCTCCGCGTCGCGACGCCCACGCTGATCCCGCGGAAGTCAACGGGGGCCCGTCACCGGGCCGACTGATAGTCGGTGAATGCGAACCAGGTTTTTCGAGAGATCGG
>JBGAJI010000130.1:0-7386 GCA_044225035.1 Amaricoccus sp.
GCTCCTCGTCGTCGCCCACAGCGGCGGCGTGGTGATGCTCGCCCACTGGGCGCAGCAGACCCGGCGGCAGGTCGCCGGCGCCCTCCTCGCGACGCCGCCGGACTTCGAGCGGCCGATGCCCGAGGGCTACCCGTCCCTCACCGAACTCGGGACCGGCGGCTGGCTGCCGGTCCCCCGCCGGCGCCTGCCCTTCCCGAGCATCGTCGCGGCCAGCCACAACGACCCGCTCGGCGACTTCGACCGGGTGGCGGAGCTCGCCCGCACCTGGGGCTCGCGCCTGGTCGATCTCGGCGCGGTCGGCCATCTCAACCCCGCCTCGGGCTTCGGCGACTGGCCGATGGCCGAGCGCCTGATCGCTGAACTCGAAACCGGAGCCGCGGCGGCGGCCTGACCGCCCGGCCCACCAAAGGAGGAAACCATGTCCCACGCCATCCGCATCCACGAGACCGGCGGCCCGGAAATCCTCCGGCTCGAAGAGGTCGAGGTCGGCGCGCCCGGACCGGGCGAGGCCCGCGTCCGCCACACGTTCGTCGCCGTCAACTTCATCGACGTCTATTTCCGCACCGGCCGCTATCCGATGCCGCTGCCGAACGGCCTCGGCTCCGACGCCGTCGGCGTCGTCGAGGCGGTCGGCCCCGGCGTCGCCGACATCCGCCCGGGCGACCGGGTCGGCTATCTCCTCGGCCCGCAGGGCGCCTATTCGGACGTCCGCGTGATGCCCGCCGACGTGCTGATCCCGATCCCCGACGGGGTGAAGGACTCGACCGCCGCGACGCTGATGATGAAGGGCATGACCGCCCAGTACCTGTTCCGCCAGGTCCGCCCGCTGCAAGCCGGCGAGACGATCCTCTACCACGCCGCCGCCGGCGGCGTCGGCACCATCGCCAGCCAGATCGCCCGCGCCCTCGGCGTGACCATGATCGGCACCGTCAGCACCGACGAGAAGGCCGAGATCGCGCGGGCCAACGGCTGCGCCCACGTGATCGTCACCTCGCGCGAGGACATCGCCAAGCGCGTCCGCGAGATCACCGACGGCAAGGGCGTGCCGGTTGTCTACGACTCGGTCGGCAAGGATACCCTGATGGCTTCGCTCGACAGCCTGCAGCCCCGCGGCGTTCTCGTCAGCAACGGCACCTCGTCGGGGCCGGTCGTCATCGACACCACGCTCCTCGCCATGAAGGGCTCGATCTGGGTCACCCGGCCGGCGATGATCCACTACGCCACCCCGCGGTCGCACATGCTCGACATGGCGCGCGAGGTCTTCGACTGGGTGCTCGCCGGCCAGATCGCCAGCGAGCCGAGCCAGACCTACGCCCTCGCCGACGCCGCCGAGGCGCACCGTGCCCTCGAGTCCCGCCGGACCGTCGGCGCCACCGTCCTCGTGCCCTGACGGGCGCCGTCCGCACTCGCGCCGTGACGGGCGCCAACCCCGGGAGGTCCCGCCATGGACGGGCTCGACTGTGCGCCGACCCTGGTCGGCGAGATCGTGTCGCGGCGGGTCGAAGGCGACCTCCACCGCCTGACCGGCGCCGCCCTCGCGGCGCGCGTCCGCCGCCTCGCCGGCGCGCTCGGCGCCGCCGGGCTCCGCCCCGGCGACCGCGTGGCGAGCCTCGCCTGGAACGGCCATCGCGCCGTCGAGCTGGCGCTCGCCTGCGATGCCGCCGGCATCCGCCTCGTCGCGCTCGACCCCGGCCAGCACCCGGACGCGATTATCCGCCGCGCCGACGACGAGGGCGCGCGGATCCTGTTCTTCGACCTCTCCTTCATGCCGCTCGTCGAGAGCGCCGCGCCGAGGCTCGCCACGGCGCGGTGCTGCGTCGCGCTCGCGGGCGAGGGCGACATGCCCGGCCCCGCCGCGATCCCGAACCTCCGCTGCTACGAGGCGATCCTCGACGCAGCGCCCGAAGCCGCCGCCTGCCGCGTCCCCGACGACGGCGCAGGCTCCGGCCTCTGCCCGGAGGACGTGATCCTCGTCGCCGGACCCATGCACCGGCGGGACGGCGCCGCGCTCGTGCGCGCCGCCCTCGCCACTCCGGTGCGGCGGCTGGTGCTGCCCGGTCCGTGGCTCGACGGCCGCTCGCTCGTGGAGCTGATCGCCGGCGAGGGCGTCACCGTCGCCGCGGCGACGCCGGCGCTCTGGCACCGGCTGCGCGCCCATGCCGAGCGGGAGGGCGCCGCGCTCGCCGGCATCCGGCACGCGCTGGTCTCGGGCGAGCCGGGCGTCGCCGCCTCCGCGGCGGCATAGCCGGAACCGCCCCCCTCCACGGGTGGGGGGCGGAGGCGGGTCCGGGACCGGTAGGGTCGCGCAGAACCATGCGACACCAACGGGACCCTACCACCATGATCGTCTGCTCCTGCACCGGAATGACCGACAACGACATCCACGAAGCCGTCAACTGGATGCGCGCGTCCGACCCGCTCACCCTCATCACTCCGGGCAAGATCTACCGCGCCCTCGGCAAGACCCCGCAATGCGGCGGCTGCATCCGCCTCTTCGTCGAGAAAATGCGGGGCGAGACTGGGCTCGCCGTCCCGCGCGAGCTCCAGGGCCTGCGCCGGACCGCCCGCGCGGCCGCCGCCGGCTGACCGCTTCCCCCTAACCGCATACGCCGTCAACGAAAAATCCCAAGGAAACGCCATGACCGAAGCCATCCTCTCCCTCGCCACGCCCAGGATCGCGCGACGCGCCGCGATCCGGGTCGAGCCGCTGACCTGCGCCATCGGCGCCGAGCTGCACGGCATCACCCTCAGCGACGCCGCCCGCGACGCCGACCTCTTCGCCGAGGTCAAGGCCCTGCTCCTCAAGCACAAGGTGCTGTTCCTCGAGGACCAGGACATCACCCGCGCGGAGCATGTCGGCTTCGCCCGCCGCTTCGGCGCGCTCGAGGACCACCCGGTCGTCGGCGGCGACCCGGAGAACCCGGGCCTCGTCATCATCCGCAAGGGCCCTGACACCCGCGCCGAGCAGTACGAGAACGCCTGGCACTGCGACACCACCTGGCGCGACCGCCCCCAACTCGGCGCCGTCCTGCGCTGCACCGAGGCCCCGGCGGTCGGCGGCGACATGCTCTGGGCGAACATGACCCTCGCCTACGAGCGGCTGCCCGAGCCTATCAAGGCGCAGATCGACGGGCTCTACGCCCGCCACAGCATCGAGGCGAGCTTCGGCGCGGCGATGCCGGCCGAGAAGCGGCTGGCGCTGAAGGCCCAGTTCCCGGATGCCGAGCATCCGGTCGTCCGCACCCACCCCGAGACCGGCGAAAAGTCCTTGTTCGTCAACGCCTTCACCACCCACTTCACCAACTACCACACGCCCGCGAACGTCCGCTTCGGCCAGGACTATGCGCCCGGCGCCAGCCAGCTTCTGAACTACCTCGTCAGCCAAGCCTACGTCCCCGAGTACCAGGTGCGCCGGCGGCTCAGGAAGAACACCGTGGCGATCTGGGACAACCGCTGCACCCAGCACTACGCGGTCCAGGACTTCTGGCCGGCGGTGCGCACGCTTGAGCGCGCCGGGATCATCGGCGATCGCCCGGCCTGACCCCCCTTCCCCCCTCCACGGGTGGGGGGACCGGCCGGCGAGGGCCGGCTAGCGTGCATCCATCGACGCCAGAGAAGCGCCATGATGGAGGAACCAAGATGACCACGCCAACCCTCACGGCCACCGCCGGCCCGATCCCGCCCTGCGCCCGTCTCGCGGCGGTCTGCGCGGCGATCGAAGGCCGGGCGGTTACCTGCCCGGCGGCGACGCAGCGCACCTGCGCGACCCTCGCGGCGCTGCGCCGGTCGACGCCGGTGGAGCAGGAAAGCTCCGCCAGCTGAACCGCCCGCGCCCTTCCGGGCGCCGCCACGGAACTGCCCGACACCGCCCGCCCGCGGGAGCGCGCTCCCGCGGGGCTCGACGCTTGTCTCTCCCCCCTTTCAGGAATCATGCGATGAACAGAACGACCCCGGCCGCGCCAGCGGCTACCAGTGCCGGCTGGGCGTGGTACGCCGTCGGCATCCTCTTGCTCGCCTACGTCTTCTCGATCATGGACCGGCAGATCCTGACCCTGCTCGTCGGTCCGATCCAGGCATCGCTCGGTGTGAACGACACCCAGATCGGCCTGCTACACGGCTTCACCTTCGCCGCCTTCTACGCGATCATGGGTCTGCCGATCGCCCGAATGATCGACCGCGGCAACCGCCCGGCGATCATCGCCACCGGCATCGCGCTCTGGAGCCTCGCGACCGCGGCGAGCGGCCTCGCCTCCGACTTCTGGCACCTCGTCGCCGCCCGCACCGGCGTCGCCGTCGGCGAGGCGGTGCTGATCCCCGGCGCGGTGTCGCTCCTCGCCGACCTCTTCGCCCCGGAGCGCCGCGGCCGCGCCATGGGCGTCCTCGGCGCCGGCGGCCCGGTCGGGGCCGGCCTCGGCCTCCTCGCCGGCGGGCTCCTGCTCGGCATCTTCACCCTCAATCCGCCGTCCCTGCCGTTCCTCGGCGCGCTCCTGCCCTGGCAGGCGACCTTCATCGCCGTCGGCCTCCCCGGCGTCTTCATCGCCCTGCTGATGCTGTTCGTCCCCGAGCCCCGGCGGATGGGCGCGGCGAAGGCGGAGCGCGCCCGAGGCGTGCCGGTCTCGGCGACCGTCGACTTCCTCAAGGGCAACGCCAGGACCTTCACCGCCATCATGTTCGGGACCGGCTCGCTCTACCTCGCGGTCTATGGCTGGACCGGCTGGACGCCGACCTACTTCGTCCGCGAACTCGGCTGGACCTACCCCGAGATCGGCAAGGCGCTCGGCGTGATCCTCACCGTCGCCGGCCCGGTCGGCGCGATCGGCGGCGCCTCGCTCGCCAGCCGCTGGCGGCGCCAGGGGATCGCCACAGCCAACCTCCGCGTCGGCATCCTCAGCTGCGTCGGCATGGCGGTCGCCAGCACCGGCATGGTCTACGGCGGCGGCACGGCGGTCTCGGTCGGCTTCCTCGCCCTCGGCGCGGTCTTCTCCTTCACGCTGATCGGAGTCGGCACGCTGATCATCCAGGAGACCGCCCCGGCCCCGATGCGCGGCCAGATCGCCGCGCTCTTCACCGCGATCCTCAACATCGTCGGCGCCGGCCTCGGCCCGGTCGCCGTCGGGCTCATCACCGACTACGTGCTCGGCGACGCCACCGCCATCGGCGCCGCGATCGTCCTGACCTGCGTGACGGCGAGCGCGATCGGCCTCCTGCTCTTCCGCGGCGGCTTCGCCACATACGCCGCGACCCGTGACGCCGCCGCCGACTGGCGCGAGCCCGCGATCACACCGGCCGAGCCGGCGTTCGCCGGAGCACGGGTCGCCGCGGCCCACTGACCCCGCCATCCCCGTCGAGGCCCCGAGGCCCGCCCCCCGCCAACGGGGGCGGGCCTTTCCCTTTGCCGCGAAGGCCGCGGGCGGGCACGCCGACGGTCCCGGTGGCGGGAGGGGGCACACCCCCTCTACGGGTGGGGGGATCCGGCGACCCGCTCCGCCCTATTCCTCGGGCCAGGCGCCACGCAGGCGCACCCGATGGAGAAACCCCGAATGACCACGGCGAACATCTACCAAACCGACCCCGCCATCGGCACGGTCCCGGTGCTGATCTTCGGGCATCCCAGCGGCGGCCTCCGGCGCGCCGGTCGCGCCCGAGGCGCCGGCGATCCCCGGCGCCTCCGGCATCCGCGCCCCCACCTCCGGCCTGATCGCGACCGTTCGCGCCTCCTACCGCGGCGTGCTGCTCGCGCTCGCCGTCGCCTGCGCGGCCCGCTTCGTCGCCGACCACTACGGCGCGCCGGCGATGCTGTTCGCGCTGCTCTTCGGCATCGCCTTCAACTTCCTCGCCACCGACGCGCGCTGCGAGCCGGGCATCACCCTTTCCTCGAAAACACTGCTCCGCGCCGGCGTCGCGCTGCTCGGCTTCCGGCTCAGCCTGACCGAGCTCAGCTCGCTCGGGCTCGACACCATGGTCGCCGTCGCCGCCCTTCTCGTCGCGACGATCGGCTTCGGCGTCCTCGCCGCGCGGCTCCTCGGCCGGCACTGGCGCCTCGGCCTCCTGACCGGCGGCGCGGTGGCGATCTGCGGCGCCTCGGCGGCGCTCGCCATCGCCGCGGTGCTGCCCAAGCGCGACGGCCTCGACAAGGACACGCTCTTCACCGTCATGGCGGTGACGACGCTCTCGACGATCGCGATGATCGCCTACCCGATCGTCGCCCGGCTCGTCGGCCTCGACGACGCGCAGACCGGCTTCATGATCGGCGCGACCATCCACGACGTCGCCCAGGTCGTCGGCGCCGGCTATTCGGTCAGCGATACGGCCGGGGCGGTTGCCACCCTGGTCAAGCTCGAGCGGGTCGCCCTGCTGCCGGTCGTCCTCATCGCCATCACGCTCTTTTGCGGCAAGGGCGACAGCAAGGGCGTGGCGGTCCCGACCTTCCTGATCGGCTTCGTCGCCTGCGTGCTCCTCAACAGCACCGGCGCCGTGCCCGCCGCGCTGCAGACCGCCGCCACCACGACCTCGCAGTGGCTGCTGACCGTCGCCATCGCCGCCCTCGGGGTCCGCACCTCGATCAAGTCGATGCTCGACCTCGGGCCGCGCCACCTCGTCCTCGTCGTCGCCGAGACCGTCTTCCTGCTCGGCGCCGCGATCCTCACCGTCCGCTTCCTCCTCTGACCCGGCCTCGCCGCTAACTCATAAAATAGGGAAACGCCCCATGAAACGCCTGCTCCTCACCTCCAGCTGCCTGCTCGCCCTTCCCCTGGCCGCCACGGCCGGCGGCCTCGAAAAATCCGGCCAGCCCGTCACCCTCCTGTTCGAGAAGGGCGACGTCATGCAGCTCGAACTCGGCTACGGCATGCCCACGGTGACCGGCGTCGACTCCGCCGGCGTCGACAGCGACAACTCCGCCAAGAACTTCACCCGCTTCGGCGGCGGCATCAAGAAGGACCTCAACGACAACTGGTCGGCGGCGCTGATCATCGACGAGCCCTACGGCGCCGACCTGGCCTATGCCCCCAGCAACTTCGCCTTCGGCGGCACCTTCGCCGACTTCAACTCGGTCGAGGCGACCGGCCTGGTGCGCTACAAGTTCAACAAGAACTTCAGCCTGCATGGCGGCCTCCGCGTGGCGCAGTTCGGCGGCGATGCCGCGACGATGGGCGCCGCCTACGGGCCGCTCTCGGGCTACACCTTCAACGGCGACAACGACATCGGCGTCGGCTACGTCGTCGGCGGCGCCTACGAGATCCCCGAGAAGGCGCTGCGCGTGGCGCTGACCTACGGCTCGGCCATCGACTTCGAACTCAACTCGACCGAGACCTTCCCGACCCGGGCCGGCGGCTTCACCCACAAGGGCGTGACCGACATCTCGATGCCGAAGTCGGTCAACCTCGA
>JBGAJI010000131.1:0-7213 GCA_044225035.1 Amaricoccus sp.
CGGCGCGGACCCTGCCGGCTGGCGTCTGCCTGCAGGGCAATCTCGACCCCCTGCTGCTCGTGACCGGGGGCGCGGCGCTCGATCAGGCGACCCGCGCCTGCGTCGAGGCCTTCTCGGGGCGTCCGCACATCTTCAACCTCGGCCACGGCATCACGCCGGACGCCGACCCGGCCAATGTCGACCGCATGCTGCGGGTGATCCGCGGCTAGGGCGATGCCCAGCCAGACGGAATCGTCTGGTGGTTAGGACATCGCGGAATTCAGAGTTTCCAGCCTGTTCAATGCGCGCCGCGCCGCTGGCGGGCGACGCGGGCCGCGACCGCTTCCCAGAAGCTGCGCTCCGCCTCGGCCAGTCCCGGCTCGCGTCCCGCCCTGAGCGCCTCCGCCTCGGCGAGATCGCCGTGCGCCTCGATCAGGCAGTTGGCGCGGTCGCGAATGGTCCGGCCGTAGTCGATGCGTTCCGCGAGCAATGGAGTCACGTCTCAAATCCCCGATGGTCCCCAGGGAAAGGCATGAGCTTTCGGCGAAGAAGACGCAAGTTGAAGGATAACAGTCGGTTAATCGCCGGGCCGCCGCGCGGTCAGCGGGTCGGCGTCTTGGAGAAGGCGTTGACGATCACCACCCGGCGACGATCAGCGCGGCAATCGAATTCTCTCCTGTCTCGACGGACCAACGCCTGCCGTCGCCCGGCCGGCGCTCTGCGATGGCGAAAACGGTCGCATCGTCGGCGCAGGCCCAGAAGACCCATCCACCGGTCAACGAACCCCCCGCCGAGCTGGCGGACGCGGCGCGGAAACTCGGCCCGGCGCATACGGCAGAACAGGGCAAGGCCGCCAAGCGATGGAAATATGGCGCGGTTGACGGGGCTCGAACCCGCGACCTCCGGCGTGACAGGCCGGCACTCTAACCGACTGAGCTACAACCGCGCATCATGTGACCGGACCCGAAAGCCGCGTCACCGGGGCCTTGTATGTGCGAGGCCGGGGGGCGTCAAGCGGATTGCGACCGGCGGGCGAGGGTTATGGAACGGGGCGCCCCGGCGACCCCGCGCCGGGGTCGGAGCGGGTCAGCGGCGGTCGGCGTCGTCGCCCGCCGCCGCGGCCTTGGCCGGCGGGACATCGGGGGCGGGTTCGTCGTCGTAGCGGTTCGACAGGATGCGCTCGGCCTGGCCCTTCGGATCCTCGAACTGGTCGTGGCGCAGCATCCAGAGAAATCCGGCCAGCGACAGCAGGCCGAGAAACAGCGAGGCGGGGATCAGGAGGGTGAGGATGCTCATCCCGCGCGGCCGCCCCGTTCGCTCCGGTCGCGCAGGCGCAGCGCGTTGAGGCAGACGACAAGCGAGCTGCCGGACATGGCGATCGCCGCGAAGAGCGGGGTGACGAGGCCGGCGAAGGCGACCGGCACCGTGATCACGTTGTAGCCGAAGGCGAAGACGAAATTCTCGAGGATGCGGCGCCGGGCGTCGCGGGCGAGGCGCCAGCTGGTGAGCACGCGGTCAATGCCCTCGCCGGTGATGATGAAATCGGCGGCGGCGCGGCTGGCATCGACCGCCGAGGCGGGGGACATCGAGACATGGGCGGCGGCGAGCGCGGCGGCGTCGTTGAGGCCGTCGCCGACCATCAGCGCGCGGTGGCCCGATGCGCGCAGCGCGTCGAGATAGGCGACCTTGTCGGCCGGCGTCGCGCGGGCGATCCCGGTGGGGATGCCGAGCCGCGCGGCCAGCGCCGCCACCGGGCGCTCGGTCTCGCCGGAGAGCAGCGTCACCGCGAGACCGCCGTCGCGCAGCGCGGCGATGGTGGCGGCGGCCTCGGGCCGGACCTCGTCCTCGAAGGTGAAGGGCACCGGCGCCTCGGCGCCGACGCGCAGCCAGGCGGCCGTCTGGTCGAGCGTGCCTTCCGCGCCGACCCATTCCGCGCGGCCGAGCCGGACCGTCAGGCCGCCAAGCCGCCCCTCGGTGCCGAGGCCCGGCACCTCGGTCACCTCGGAGACGGCGGCGGGGCGCAGGCGCGCCGATTGCGCGGCGGCGCGGATGGCGCGGGACAGGGGATGCGCGCTGCCTTCCGCCAGCGCCGCGGCGATGGCGAAGGCGCGCGGCGGCAGGTCGCCGGCGTTGGTCAGCACCGGATGGCCGGTGGTCAGCGTGCCGGTCTTGTCGAAGACCACGGTATCGATTCGGGCGAGTTTCTCCAGCGCGGTGCCGTCCTTCAACAGCACGCCCTCGCGGAACAGGCGCCCGGACGCGGCGGTCAGCACCGCCGGCACGGCGAGGCCGAGGCCGCAGGGGCAGGTGATGATCAGCACGGCGGCGGCGATGTTCATGGCGAGGCGCCAGTCGCCGGTGGTGAGGCCCCACCAGGCGAGCGCCGCGACGGCGAGGCCGAGCACCAGCGGCGCATAGGCGCGGGCGGCGCGCTCGGCCAGCGTCGCATATCGGCCGCGGCTGCGCTCCGCCGCCTCGACCAGCTGGCCGATCTGGCGCAGGAGGCTCTCCTCGCCCAGGTGATCGACGCGCAGGACCAGCGGCCCGGTCAGGTTCAGCATGCCGGCGCGGACGGTCGCGCCGGGCAGCACGGCGAGGGGCAGCGTCTCGCCGGTCAGCAGCGAGGGGTCGATCTCGGACCGCCCCTCGCTCACCGTGCCATCGACCGGGACCCGGCCGCCGGGCGCCACCGCGACGAGGTCGCCGTCGCGCAGCGCGTCGAGCGGCACGGTCTCGCGGCCACCGTCGGCCAGCAGGCGGTCGGCGACCCGCACCTCGAGCGCGGCCAGTTCCGCCGCCGCCGAACGGGCGTGGGCGCGGGTCAGATGCGCGAGATAGCGGCCGACCAGCAGAAAGAAGGTCAGCATGATCGCCGCTTCGTAGAAGGCCTGACGGCCGGACAGCATGGTCTCCCAGAGGCTGGTGGCGAGCGCCATCAGGATGGCGAGCGAGATCGGCACGTCCATGTCCATGCGCCCGGCCCCGAGCGCGCGCAGGGCGGAGCGGAAGAAGGGCGCGGCGGCGAAGGCGACGGCGGGCACGGTGATCGCGGCGGAGATCCAGTGCATCAGGTCGCGCGTGGCGTCGGTGGCGCCGGACCAGACGGCGACCGACAGCAGCATGACATTCATCGAGGCGAAGCCGGCGACGCCGATTCGGGCCAGAAGGTCGCGCCCCTCGGCGTCGACGCGCGTCGCCTCCAGCACCGCGCTGTCGAGCGGATGCGCCTCATAGCCGCGGGCGCTCAGCGCGTCGATCATGCGCGCCTCGGCCCCCGGCGCGTCTTCCAGCGTCACGGAGGCCCGCCGCAGCGTCAGGTTCACCCGCGCGGCGGCGACGCCGGGCTCGGCGAGAAGCGCGGTCTCGACCCCGGAGATGCAGGCCGCGCAATGGATCGCGGGCAGCGACAGCTCGATCCGGCGCAAAGTGCCGGGCGCGGGGGCCACGGCCGCGCGCGGCGGGGGCTCCGGCGCCGCGGCGCAGGCCGGGCAGGCCATGGCCGACGGGTAGGCGGCGTCGGTCATGACGGGTCTTTCACCCGCAGCGATCGGCTCTGGCGAAAGGCGGTGCCGTCGGCGGCGGTCGCGGTGATCTCGACCCGCCAGAGGCCGGGGGCGAGGGGCGCGGGCCCGGCATAGCCGCCGACGACCTGTTTCAGCGCGATGGTCTGGTCGTCCCGCGTCGTCGTCGGCCGGCCGAGCGTCACGGCCAGGGTCGCCGGGCGCACCACCGCGCCCGAGGCGTCGGTGAAGGCGACGCCGAGCACGCCGGCTTGCGTGTCGTCGGTCAGGGTGACGGTCCAGCCGAGCGCGACCTGCGCCGCGCGCGTCGCATCGAAGCTCTGGCTCGCGACATAGCTGTTGTCGACCACCACGCCGGAAAAGGTGCGCACGGCGGTGAAGGCGAGCAACAGATTGACCGCGAGCGTGACGGCGAAGGCGCCGAGCGCGATGAGGAGGACGGCGCGCCCGGTCAGCTTTCGGTCCGGCATTTCCGGCGACATGTTCAATTCTGCCTCCCGTGGAAGATGGTCTCCTCGGACGCGCGGTGCCCGACCGGATCCTCGGCGATGATCTCGACCGGCAGCAGGGGCTCGGCGTTCGCCGGGCTGTCGGGGGTGCTGGTGAGATAGACCCGCTGGCGCAGGGTGCTGTCGGCGGGCACGGTGACGGTCAGGCCGGGCCGGCCCTGAAGCTCCAGCGCCAGCGGCGGCTCGGAAACCGTCGAGAGGCGGAACTCCCGGTCATAGCCCGTCTTGTTGCGCAGCCGGAGCTCGTAGGCGTTGCGGATCGCGCCGTCGGACAGGGTGACATTGATCGGGTTGCGCACCGGTTCGACCGACAGCGTCATGTCGGTGCGCAGCACGAGGGCGGCGACGAGCCCGATGCCGATGCCGGACCAGAGCACGGTATAGAGCAGCACGCGCGGCCGGAAGATGCTGCGCCAGACCGGCGCCGGGGCGGCGCCGCCGCGTTCCTTCTCGCCCTCGTTCAGGGTGATATAGTCGATCAGGCCGCGCGGCTTGTTGATCTTCACCATCACGTCGTCGCAGGCGTCGATGCAGAGCGCGCACGTGATGCAGGCGAGCTGCTGGCCGTCGCGGATGTCGATGCCCATCGGGCAGACGTTCACGCAGGCCGAGCAATCGATGCAGTCGCCGAGCGTGTCGGCGTTGGCGCCCTTGCGATGCTTGCCGCGCGGCTCGCCGCGCCAGTCGCGATAGGCGACGGTGATCGTCTCCTCGTCCATCATCGCCGCCTGGATGCGCGGCCAGGGGCACATGTAGACGCAGACCTGCTCGCGCATGAAGCCGCCGAAGACGAAGGTCGTGGCGGTCAGGATGCCGATCGTCGCATAGGCGATCGGCGGGGCGGAAAAGGTGACGAGCTGGCCGAGCAGGGTGGGCGCGTCGGTGAAATAGAACACCCAGGCGCCGCCGGTGGCGATGGCGATGGCGAGCCAGGCGGTCCATTTGACCGCGCGCTTGCGGACCTTCTCGGCGGTCCAGGGCGCGTTCCACAGCTTCACCCGGGCGTTGCGATCGCCTTCGACCCAGCGCTCGACGAGAATGAACAGATCCGTCCAGACGGTCTGCGGACAGGTATAGCCGCACCAGACCCGGCCGAGCGCCGCGGTGAAGAGGAAGAGGCCGAGCCCGGCCATGATCAGCAGGCCGGCGACGAAATAGAATTCCTGCGGCCAGATCTCGATGAAGAAGAAATAGAACCGGCGGTTGGCCATGTCGATCAGCACCGCCTGATCGGGCAGGTTCGGCCCGCGGTCCCAGCGCAGCCACGGCGTGATATAGTAGATGCCGAGGGTGATCGCCATGATCCACCATTTCAGCGCGCGGAACTTGCCGCTGACCCGGCGGGGGAAGATCGGCTCCCGCGCGGCATAGAGCGGGGGCGGGGCGATCTCTGGATTGACTTCGGTCATTCTGTCCGTGCCTGCCTCTGGCGGACGGACTCGGGCCGTTCGCCTTCTGGTCGGTTGGATGCCATGGCGCCGCGGGGGCTGGCGGCGTCGCGTTGATCGGCCAGCCGCTGGCGGCGAAGCCAGGCGACGAAGGCCTTGAGTGGCGCGCGCATGACCCCGCCGCGCGTCACGATATGATAGCCCGCGCCGGGCTGGCTGTCCTGGAAAAGCACGATCAGCCGGCCGGCGGCCACGTCGTCGGCGACGAAGACGCTGGCGACGGCGGAAATTCCCTCGCCGCGCCGGGTGGCTTCGAGCGCCAGATGACCCGGCAGGTGGGTCATCGCCACGCGGCGGTCGGGTGTCACGCCATGCGTCTTGAGCCAGGTGCTGACTTCGGAGGTGCCGGACTCCTGAAACCAGGGATAGTCGAGCAGGGCCGCCGGGTCGTCGATCCGCCGGTCGCCGACCCGCGCGCGGCTGGCGACGACGGCGATATCAGAGGGGAATATCGGCTCGACCGCGAGCCCGGGCCAGTCGCCGGTGCCGTAGCGCAGCGCCACGTCAACGCCGCCGGGCGTCAGATCGACCAGCGCCGGGGTCGGGTTGATCATCAGCTCGACCTCCGGATGCCGCTGGCGGAAGTCGGCGATGCGCGGCATCAGCCAGCTGGCGGCGAAGGACGGCGTGCAGGTGATCTGCAACGGCCGCTCGGCATCGGCGCCGGTCAGGGCATCGACGGCGAGCGCGATCTCGCCGAAGGCGGTGTCGAGCGACCGGGCCAGCCGCGCGCCGGCCGGGGTCAGGGCCAGCCCGCGGCCCTCGCGCAGCACGAGCCCGGTGCCAAGCCGTTGCTCCAGCGCGCGGACCTGCTGGCTGACCGCCGCGTGGCTGACATTGAGCGCGCGTCCCGCCTGCGAGAATCCATGATGCTCGGCGACCGCGGCGAAGGCGCGGAGGCTGTTCAGCGATGGGAGGGTCTGCCAGTCCATCTGAAATCTGTGCTTGCAGGTCCGATTTTTTCCTGGCTCGCCCGATGGCGACGGAAGGTCAATAATCATAGCCCAAAAGGCCGCGAACAGGAGGAAAAACCATGCTTAGCATTCTAGCCAGCTCTTTCATGATCGCCTCGGGATTCGAGCCGCGCGATCAGGCGGTTTCGCACCGGCGCCACAGATCGGCGCCGGCGCGGTGGATCGGGCTTCCCTGGCTACGTCGCCGCCGGAACGGCTGATCTCGCGCGGGACGGGCCCGCTCGCCCGGCGGCGGCTATTCCCCGCCGCCGAGCGTGTTCACATAGATCGCCGCCTTGCGGATCTCGGCGGGGCTGAGGCGGTTGCCGAAGGCCGGCATCACGCCGAAATGCGCCTTGGTGACGGTGAGATGGATCGCTTCCGGCGATCCGCCATAAAGCCAGATCGCGTCGGTCAGCTTCGGCGCGCCGAACTCGCGGCCACCCGAGCCATCCTCGCCGTGGCAGCTCGCGCAATTCTCCTGGAAGAGCGGCGCCCCGGCCGCCGCCATGGTCGCGTCATGCTCGGTGGCCGACAGCGACAGCACATATTGCACCAGATCGTCGATCTGCGCCGGTTCCAGCATCTCGCCGAAGGCCGGCATCTGGCTGAACCGGGTGTCCGCGTCGTCCTCGTAGCGGATGCCGTGCGTCACCGTCTGCTCGATATCGGCCAAGGTGCCGCCCCAGAGCCAGTCGTCGTCGACGAGGTTGGGATAGAGCCCGACCACGCCACCCGCGCCGGCGCCGTGGCATTGCTGGCAATTGGTGCGGAACACCGCGGCGCCGCCGGCCGTCGCATAG